>NZ_JARBAE010000008.1:0-218682 GCF_033795305.1 Streptomyces sp. AK02-01A | reverse complement strand
TTTCCAAGGCATGGGTGGGCGGGTCTTGCCCTCCCACCCATTCCTTGGAAAAGAGGCTCGAACCCCGACCCCCGAGGCTCAAGCGACGTGAACGTCCCAAGCGGAATCGTTCATGCGGAGCCCCGCGAGCGCGGCTCGGACCCGGCTTGAGCTTCGGGCGGACAGCCGACGCCGCGCCCCCGTCCGCCGATCCGGCCGACCCGGGCACCATCCGCCCGCGAGGAGTAGCTTCGTATGGGTGGATACCGGACTTGTCGGGGACCGACGCTGGCAGGAAAAGATCTTCACCGGTGAGTGGCGGGACGGCGGCGGCGGTGTGCTGCCCGTCATTGAGCCCGCCACCGGTGCGGAGCTGGGTGTGGCCGGGAAGGCCGCGCCGGACGATGTGGCACGCTCCGTCGCCCGGGCGGACGAGGCCCAGGCCGCCTGGGCCGCCGCGCCGTTCAGCGAGCGCGCGGGCGTACTGCGACGGGCCGCGGAGCTGTGGACGGAGCACAGTGCCGAGGTCCGCACCTGGCTCGTGCGTGAGGCCGGGAGCGTCCGCCGCAAGGCGATGAGAGAGCTGGGCGGCACGGTGGCGGAGTGTTGGGAGGCCGCCGCGCTGCCGTCGCACCCGCTGGGCGAGGTGCTGCCCAGCGAGCGGGCGACGCTGAGCATGACCCGCCGGACTCCGGTGGGCGTCGTCGGCGTGATCGCCCCGTTCAATCTGCCGCTCAAGCTGGCCTTCCGTTCGGTGGCCCCGGCGCTGGCGCTCGGCAACGCCGTCGTCCTCAAACCGGATCCCCGTACCCCGGTCTCCGGTGGCGTGGCGCTCGCCCGGGTCTTCGAGGAGGCCGGGCTGCCGCCCGGGGTGCTGCATGTCCTTCCCGGCGGCGCGGACGTCGGCGCGGCGCTGGTCGTCCAGCCCGCCGTACGGGCCGTCTCCTTCACCGGTTCGTCGCGGGCCGGGCATGCCGTGGCCGAGCTGTGCGCGCGCCACTCCACCCGCGTCCATCTCGAACTGGGCGGCAACTCCGCGCTGATCGTCATGCCGGACGCCGACCTCGACCGGGCCGTCGCCGCGGCCTCCTACGGCGCGTTCTACCACCAGGGGCAGGGCTGCATCGTGGTCGGCCGGCACCTTGTGCACGACTCGGTGTACGACACCTACGCGCAGATGCTGGCGGAGAAGGCCGCGGGCCTCACCGTGGGCAACCCGGCGGAGCAGGACGTGGCCCTCGGCCCGCTCATCGACGCCCACCAGCGCGACAGCGTCGACGCGCTGGTCACGGGAAGTGTGGAGGCGGGAGCGAAACCGCTCACCGGCGGCACCTACCAGGGCCTCTTCTACCGGCCCACCGTCCTCGCCGACACGGGCCCGGGAGCGCCCGCCTACGACGCCGAGGTCTTCGGTCCCGTCGCCTCCGTCACCCGCTTCAGCACCGCCGACGAGGCCGTCGAACTCGCCTCCGACAGCCCCTACGGTCTCGCCCTTTCCATCCTCACGGCCGATGTCACCGCCGGACTGGAGATGGCCGCCGCCATCCCCACCGGTCTCGCGCACATCAACGACCAGACGATCGCCGACGACGCGCACGCGCCGTTCGGCGGACTGGGCGAGTCGGGAAACGCGTCGCGCTTCGGCGGACCGGCCGCCAATATCGAGGCGTACACGGACACCCGCTGGATCACCGTCCATTCGGCGATCCCGTCCTACTGAGGCGCGCCCGGCGGGCCCTCCGGACCGTCCGACGAGCCCGGTCGGCACGGGGCCCCGCATCTGGCGCCCGGACCTTCTTTCGGAGGAATCCCCGGCATCGTGCCACCAGAACGTCCGCCGTTGCCCGAGCATCCCTGCTGGGGCACCCGACACGGGCGTAGCCTGGCGCCAGAGACAGGGAGGACAGCGATGAGCGCCGACTCCATCACCGAGCCGGTGGCCCAGAGCGTGTTTCGAAAGTCCCGCCTGGCTCGCCACACCTGGCACGCACGCTCGCCGCGTTGCCGGAGTCATCCCAGTACGTCCAGTACGCGAACGATCCTCCGCCTTGCGATCGCACGGTCCAGACGCCGCGAGCCCCGCCCCAGGGGGCGGACGGCGCTACTTTCGAAACACGCCCAAGCAACGAGGCTTACCGCAAGGCCCACAAGGGCTGGTATCCGATCGAGTTGCTCGCCCTCGCCGGTGAGGTCACCTCCACCAACCATGAGACGGACTCCGGGCCCAAATACCGCGGCTACGCCGCCGCGGGCGTACCGATGTACGTGCTCGTCCACCGCCAGGAGCGGAGGGCGTACGCCTCTCCGATCCGGTGCCCGGCGAAGACCCCGCCATCGCGCACTACGCCACCAAGGTCGAGGTGGAGCTGGGCCGCCCGCTGCCGTTGCCCGCGCCCTACCCGGCCCTCGACACCTCCGTACTCCTGGAGCACTGAGCGAAGCGCCGCGCCACACGCCGGAAGCGTCTCCGGCCCGCCCGGCGCACACCGGGATCCGCTCAGGACTCCAGCGACTCGAAGCGCCAGCGGTGGACCGGCCGGGCGATCAAGTCCCTCGCCGGATCCGGGAGTTCGGGGACATCGGCGTCATAGGGACCGTCCCACCAGGTGATGACCAGCACACGGTCCTGAGGAGCCCGGAGAAGCTCGCGGCGTACCGGGGCGTACGGCAGTTCCTGCGCGCGCGCCCATTCCAGCAGCTCCGCGCCGCGGCCCAGGACCGCCTTCGCCTCCCACATCAGCGCCACGGTCATGAGTAGAGGTTGTCCTTCCGCAGTTCGTGCAGATGATCGTGCTCGTGAACATGCCCGTGCTCATGCTCGTGAATCCGATCTTGCCCCGGCACATGCGGCTCGGTCACCGGCAGCGACGAGTCCGCCGACAGGTCCCAGTCCGACGCGGCACGTCCGCGCGCGACCATCTCCGCGCCCAGCGCGGCGACCATCGCGCCATTGTCCGTGCACAGTCCCGGGCGCGGGACGCGCAGCCGGATTCCGGCCCGTTCGCAGCGTTCGGCCGCGAGCGCGCGCAGCCGGGAGTTCGCCGCGACGCCGCCGCCGATCATCAGATGATCGACGCCCTCGTCCTTGCAGGCGCGGACCGCCTTCCTGGTCAGTACGTCGACGACCGCTTCCTGGAAGGAGGCCGCGACATCCCGGACGGGCACCTCCTCGCCGGCGTTCCGCTTCGCCTCGATCCAGCGGGCCACCGAGGTCTTCAGACCGGAGAAGGAGAAGTCGTAGGCCGCGTCGCGCGGGCCCGTCAGCCCGCGCGGGAAGGCGATGGCGGACGGGTCGCCCTCTCTCGCCAGCCGGTCGATCACCGGGCCGCCGGGAAAACCGAGCTGAAGCACTCGCGCGATCTTGTCGAACGCCTCGCCCGCCGCGTCGTCGATCGTCGCTCCCATGGGCCGCACATCGCTGGTGATGTCAGGCGCGAGTAGCAGCGAGGAGTGGCCGCCGCTCACCAGCAGCGCCATGGTCGGCTCCGGCAGCGGACCGTGTTCGAGCTGGTCGACGCAGATGTGCGAGGCCAGATGGTTCACGCCGTAGAGCGGCTTGCCGAGCGCGTACGCGTACGCCTTCGCCGCCGAGACACCCACCAGCAGCGCGCCCGCGAGACCGGGACCGGCGGTCACCGAGATCCCGTCCAGATCGCGGGCCGAGACGCCCGCCTCCTTCAGCGCGCGCTCGATCGTCGGCACCATCGCCTCAAGATGCGCGCGCGAGGCGACCTCCGGCACGACACCTCCGAAGCGCGCGTGCTCGTCGACGCTCGACGCGACGGCGTCGGCGAGCAGCGTCGTACCGCGGACGATGCCGACACCCGTCTCGTCGCAGGAGGTCTCGATACCGAGGACGAGAGGTTCGTCAGCCATGGGTCCCAGTTCCTTGTACGTGGAGTCCTTGTACGCGCAGGCGCATGACGAGCGCGTCGACATTGCCCGGCTGGTAGTAGCCGCGGCGGAAGCCGATGGGCTCGAAGCCGAAACGTTCGTACAGCTTCTGCGCCCGGGTGTTGTCGACCCGCACTTCGAGCAGCACCTCCTCGCACTCGAAGGCGGTGGCGTGCTGGAGCAGATCCGTGAGGAGCCGGGAGCCGAGGCCGGTGCCCCACTGGTCGCGGGCGGCGGCGATGGTCTGTACGTCGCCGAGGCCGCCGGCGGCCGCGAGTCCGGCGTAGCCGACGATCCGGCCGTCGATCTCGGCGACCACATAGCGGCGCGTGGCCCTCGGGCCGCGCGCGTGCGCCAGCTCCGACCAGAACATCCCCGGTGACCAGGCGTCCTCGGGAAAGAGGTCGTGCTCAAGCGCGAGGACGGGATCGATGTCCCACCAGCGCATCTCCCGCAGCACAGCGCCGGAGGCCGTCACATCGGTCGCGTCGGTCACATCGGTCACTTCGGCGTGACCACCTTGTAGTTCTTCGGCACCTGCGCGTCGGGACGGCGCAGATAGAGAGGCAGCGGCGGCAGGAACTCCCCGCCGGAGGCGAGTCTCTCGGCGGCCAGCGAAGCGAGCGCGGCGGCCGACTGGTGCTCCGGTCCGCGGGCGTCGGCGAAGACACCGGGATAGAGCAGCGCTCCGGCGCCGACGGCGGGCAGGCCCGCGACCTGGTCGGCGATATCGGCGGGCCGGTCGACGGCCGGTTCGGTCAGGCGGGTGCGGGCATCCGCGTACCGCGCCCAGTAGACCTCCTTGCGGCGCGCGTCCGTCGCGACGACAAACGGCCCTTCGGCCTCCGCGCCGTAGGCCAGGCCGTCCAGCGTGCAGAGTCCGCGCACCGGCACTCCCAGCGCGGAGCCGAAGGTCAGAGCCGTGACCAGCCCGACCCGCAGGCCGGTGTACGGTCCCGGCCCGACTCCGACGACCACATCCGTCACGGCGTCCAGTGCGAGCCCGGCGACGGCGAGGACACGGTCGACGGCGGGAAGCAGCAGCTCCCCGTGGCGGCGCGCGTCGACCTGACTCTCCGCGGCCAGGACGGAGGTGCCGTCATGGAGAGCGACGGTGACGGCGGGCGTGGCGGTATCAACGGCGAGCAGAAGCACGCAAACAGCCTACGGCTCCCGCGCACCGGCCACGGCTACCGGTTCCGTCACTCTCCGGATGTTAACGTCACCACTGAGTCACACGTACGAGAGGTGGATCAAGGTGTCCTGGAGCTCCTCGGGAATCGTGGCCGGGCTCACCGCGGCGTCGCTCGCCGGGGTCGGCTTTCTCGGGTACCAGGCGGCGGCGAACATTCCGGACACCCTGAAGCCCAAGAAACCGCACGCCGGCGCTCCCGCGCACAAGCAGAAGAGGCAGAACCCGCTGGTCCTGCCCGAGAAGTCGGGCACCGGCGAGCGGGTCGTCTACGCGCCGGCCGACCGACGTGTGTGGCTGGTCGAGCAGAAGCCGAGGCAGCGGGAGAAGGTGACACGGACCTTCCCGGTCATGCCGAGCACGGTCAGCCCGATGCCCGGTTCCTACGCGGTGACCTCACGGACCGGAGCGGTCGCGGGCTCGGACGGCGTGAGCGTCGAGCACGTGGTGCGGTTCGCGACCATCGAGAACGTCTCGATCGGATTCAGCGCGGCGCTGGACAACACGATGGCGAAGCCCGACCCGACGCTGAAGACGGGCGGGGTCAGGATGAAGCGGGTGGACGGGAACGCGATGTGGAAGTTCGCGACCGTCGGCACCAGGGTCGTCGTCGTCCCGTAGGACGTCTCAGGCGGCGTCGGGCCGCTGCTCCGCGGGCTCTCCGGCGCGTCCGGCGGCTTCGGCGAGCGCCACCGCCGAGGGCGGCCGCGGCGGTGTGGACACGGCCGCGGCGGCCGCGCAGGACGCCAGCAGATCGCTCATGGACAGGGATGAAGGCGACGGCGGCTGTGACAATGCGGATGACTGGGTGCGCTTCTCGCGCTCTGACGCCGACATGGATGCCTCCTGGGGCTCCGGGGGCAGGCGTGGTTAGGTAGACCTAACCAGGTCTCTCTCACCATGTGACCATGCGCGGCACGGCACGCGCAACATTTTGCCGACGTCTTGTCGGAATACACGGAACGACGTGCCGGATCAGCGGGTCAGTGATCCCAGATCCGCGTCGGCCCACCGGCTGCCGAGCCCGGTCAGCGAGACGGTGCGGCGCCCGTCTTCCGTATCCAAGGCCGGATCAGCGGCCGGATCTGCGGCGGCGGCGCCCACGGTCCGGTGGATCACCACATGCAGCCGGTCCTCCGACAGCTCCTCGACCTTGCCGTCACCCCATTCCACGACCACCACGGAGTCCGGCAGCGAGACATCGAGGTCCAGATCCTCCATCTCGTCCAGTCCTCCGCCCAGCCGGTACGCGTCGACATGCACCAGCGCGGGACCGTTGACCAGGGAGGGATGGACGCGTGCGATCACGAACGTGGGAGAGGTGACGGCGCCACGGACCCCGAGGCCCTCGCCGAGACCGCGCGTCAGAGTCGTCTTGCCCGCGCCGAGTTCGCCGGTGAGCATCACCAGGTCGCCGGGACGGAGCAGCGCGGCGAGGCCGCGGCCCAGCTCCCGCATCCGCTCGGGAGAGTCGATTGTGATCATCAGGCCGGCCGGGTCGGTGGTGTCAGCCGCCGGGCTGTGCGGTGCTTCCATACGTGCCAACGTTAGCCGCTTCCGGCACCGCGCCCACGCGTGCGAGCAGGTCGGCGAGCCGGTCCGTGACGGCCTCGGGATGCTCCAGCATCACGAGATGCCCGGCGTCCGGTACGAGCACCAGCTCCGCGTCCGGCAGCAGATCGGCGATGGCCTCGCTGTGCGAGCTGGGTGTCACCAGATCGCGCTCGCCCGCCAGCACCAGCGACGGCACCTCCAGGAAGACCGTGAGCGCCTGTGCCTTGTCGTGGTCGGTGAAGGCCGGATAGAACTCCGCGACGACATCGATCGGAGTGCCCTCGATGAGCCGCTCGGCGAACCGTACGACGGCGGGATCCACGTCCTTCGAGCTGAAGGAGTACCGCTTGATCAGACCCGCGAAGAGATCCGCGGTGGCCCGCCGCCCGCGCTCGACCAGATCGGCCTGCGAACCGAGCGCCTTGAGGACACCGGGAAGCACCCGGCGCACGGCGTTCACGCCCGCGACCGGGAGCCCGTAGTTGACCTCACCGAGCTTGCCGCTCGATGTCCCGACGAAGGCGACGCCGACGACCCGGTCCCGTATCAGCTCCGGATACTGGTCGGCGAGGGCCATCATCGTCATGCCGCCCATCGAGTGACCGACCAGGACGAGCGGGCCCTCGGGCGCGGCGGCGTCGATGACGGCCTTGAGGTCACGGCCGAGCTGGTCGATGGTGACCGGGACAGCGCCGGGACCGCGCTGGGCGACGCCCCGGCCGGAGCGGCCGTGGCTGCGCTGGTCCCAGTGGACGGTACGGACGAGCCCCTTCAGCGCGGCGCGCTGGAAGTGCCACGAATCCTGGCTGAGGCAGTAGCCGTGGCTGAAGACGACGGTGACGGGCGCCGGAGTCCTGCGGCCGAAGAGGCGCCGGCGGCGCGGACCGGCGGCCTTGGCGCCGGCCGTACCGCCGTGCGCGTCGGTCTTCTCGGCCTTCTCGGTCTCGTCGGCCTCGTCGGTCTCGTAGTACAGCTCCGTGCCGTCGTCGGCGAGAGCCGTACCGGGAGTGCCGCGCAGCGCGCCGTACGGCCCCGAGGCGTCGAGCGCGAGGCGCGCCTTCCTGCGTATGCCACGGCCGACGGTCAGCCGCTCGATCGCGACACCGGCCGCCGCACCGGCCGCGATCACGCCGATCGCCGCGCCGGCGAGGCCCGCCCGGCGCCAGTTGCCCGCGGTGTCCGTGGCCGCCGCCATGGTGGCGACCGCCGTGTACGCCGCCACGTCCCCCGCCGCGCTGCTCTCGGTCACCGTGCGCTCCTCGTCGTCCTGACTTGCCTCTTCTTCCCCGTCGTGGCGGGCTTCATCCGGCCGGGCCACACCGGGAGAGGTCACCCGGACAGTTCAGTCAGACTATTCAGCCGGGCTGGTGATCTTCGGCCGGGCCGGCTTCGGGCCGTTCACCGAGATGGACGCGAGGAACGCGGGCGCCGATGCGGGTGACGATCTCGTAGGCGATGGTGTCCGCGGCCTCGGCCCAGTCCTCGACGGTCGGCTCACCGTGATCGCCGGGACCGAAGAGGACGGCGGTGGTGCCCGGTTCGACGGTGTCGCCGGAGAGGTCGACGACGAACTGGTCCATCGCCACCCTTCCGGCCACCCGCCGCCAGGCGCCGCCGACCAGGACGGGCCCCCGGCCCGAGGCATGGCGCGGAATGCCGTCGGCGTAGCCGAGCGGGATGAGACCGAGGGTCGTCTCCCGGTCCGTGAGGTAGTGATGGCCGTAGCTGACGCCATGGCCGCCCGGGACCTGCTTGACCAGAGCGACGGAGGCCGAGAGCGTCATCACGGGCCGCAGGCCGAAGTCCTGAGGGGTGCCCAGCTCGGGGCTGGGCGAGATGCCGTACATGGCGATGCCGGTCCGGACGAGATCGAAGTGCGACTCGGCGACGGTGAGCGTGGCCGGTGAGTTGGCGATGTGCCGGACCTCGGGCTCGACGCCCTGCTTCTCGGCGTACGCCAGCATCTCGTGGAAGACGTCGAGCTGGGCGGCGATGGACGGATGACCGGGCTCGTCGGCGCAGGCGAAGTGCGACCACAGGCCGGTGACGGTGACCTCGCCGGCGTCCTGCGCGGCGAGGGCCGCGGCGACGAGTGCGGGCCAGTCGGCGGGCTGGCAGCCGTTTCTGCCGAGGCCGGTGTCGGCCTTGAGCTGGATACGGGCCGGACGGTGCGCCTCGCGAGCGGCGGCGACCACCTCGCGCAGGGCCCACATCCCGCTGACGGACATGTCGAGATCGGCCTCGATGCCCTCCCGCCACGGGTCGCCGGGCGTCCACAGCCAGCACATCACCCTGCTGGTGATGCCCGCGGCCCGCAGCGCGAGCGCCTCCTGAGGTGTGGCGGTCCCGAGCCAGGTGGCGCCGGCTTCGAGGGCGGCACGGGCGACGGGCACCATGCCGTGCCCGTACGCGTCGGACTTCACGACACCCATCAGCGCGGTGCCGGGTCCGACGCGTGAGCGCAGCGCGCGCACATTGCCCCGCAGGGCAGCGAGATCGACTTCGGCACGCGCCCGGAGAGCCGCCGAGGTCTGAGTCATTCCGGTCATCGCGCCCAGTCTCTCAGAGCGGCGCCCCGGGCCCGCGTCATCCGCCGGACGGCGCTCTCCGGCCCGGCTCAGCCGAGCACGTTCCGCCAGGCCTCCGGCAGCGCCAGCGCCACGTCATGGGCCGCCACCGGTGCGCCCGCCGACGCCAGACGGGCCGCCAGACCGTGGAGATAGGCCGCCACCGACGCCGCGTCGCGCGGCGCCAGGCCCGCCGCCAGCAGCGCGCCCGACAGGCCCGAGAGGACATCGCCGCTGCCCGCTGTCGCGAGCCAGGACGTGCCCGTGGGGTTCACCCGGACCGGGACAGCGGGATCCGGGTCGGCGATCAGCGTCGTCGACCCCTTCAGCAGCACCGTCGCACCGTACCGGGCCGCGAGCTGGCGCACCGCCGCCAGCCGGCCCGACTCCACCTGCTCGCGAGGCACACCGAGCAGCGCCGCGGCCTCTCCCGCGTGCGGAGTGAGCAGCGTCGGCGCCGTGCGGCTCCGGACCGTCGCCGCGTCCAGCGTCCGCAGGCCGTCCGCGTCCACCAGGACGGGAACCTCCGAGGCCAGTACGTCGGCCACGCCGGGTCCGTCGCCCAGACCGGGCCCGACGGCCCAGGCCTGGACCCGGCCCGCCTTCGACGGCGGGCCCTCGTGCACCAGCGTCTCCGGGAAGCGTGCGATCACCGCGTCGGTGCCCGGCCCCACATACCGCACCGCTCCCGCGCCGCCGCGCAGCGCGCCCGACACGGCGAGCACCGCCGCGCCCGGATAGCGGGCCGATCCGGCCACGACGCCGATCACGCCGCGCCGGTACTTGTCGCTCTCGGCCGTGGGAACCGGCAGCAGCCGGGCCACATCCTCGTGCTGAAGGGCCTCCAGCTCGGGCGCGGACGGCAGATGAGGGCCGAGGCCGATGTCCACGAGCCGTACCGCGCCCGCGTACTCCCGGGCCGGATCGATCAGCAGACAGGGCTTGTACGTGCCGAACGTCACCGTCACGTCCGCGCGCAGCGCCTCTCCCTTCACCTCTCCGCTGTCGGCCTCCACGCCGCTCGGGAGATCGACGGCCACGATCACCGCGTCCGATCCCCGGGCCGCCCGCGCCACCGGGACCGCGTCCGGCCGCAGCCCGCCGCGTCCGCCGATGCCGGTGATCCCGTCCAGCACCAGATCGGCGGCGGCCAGTACGGCGAACGGGTCGTCGGCGGCCCGCCCGCCCGCTGCCAGCAGCGCCGCGAGACCGCCCTCATGGGTGCGGTCGGGCGCGAGCAGCACGGCCGAGACGCGGGCGCCTCTGCGCGCGAGGCGGGCCCCGGCGTACAGAGCGTCGCCGCCGTTGTCCCCGCTCCCGGCGAGCACCACGACCCGCGCCCCGTACACCCGCCTGAGCAGGTCCGCGCAGACCGCCGCGAGACCGGCGGCCGCACGCCGCATGAGCGCGCCCTCCGGCACCCGCGCCATCAGCTCGCGCTCGGCGTTCCTCACCGTCTCCACGCTGTACGCAGTACGCATACGGTCAACCCTCCGCGATCACTACGGCGGACGCCACTCCCGCGTCGTGGCTGAGCGAGACATGCCAGCTCCGCACGCCCAGTTCCGCCGCCCGCGCCGCCACCGTCCCGCGCACCCGCAACCGCGGCTGCCCGGTCTTCTCCACGTACACCTCGGCGTCGGTCCAGTGCAGCCCGCCGGGCGCGCCCAGTGCCTTCGCCACGGCCTCCTTGGCCGCGAATCTCGCCGCCAAGGAGGCCACTCCGCGCCTTTCACCGCTCGGCAGCAGCAACTCCCGCTCCAGGAAGAGCCGTTCGGCCAGATGCGGAGTCCGCTTCAGCGCCTCTCCGAACCGGTCGATCGCCGCGACGTCGATCCCCACCCCGATGATCACTCTTACTCCACCCTCACTCCACAGTCACGGACTTCGCCAGATTCCTCGGCTGGTCCACCTCGTTGCCCCGCGCCGTCGCCAGCTCGCACGCGAACACCTGCAACGGCACCGTCGCGACGAGCGGCTGAAGGAGCGTCGGTGTCGCCGGGATACGGATGAGATGGTCCGCGTACGGCACCACCGCATCATCCCCCTCCTCCGCGATCACGATCGTCCGGGCGCCTCTGGCCCGGATCTCCTGGATGTTCGACACGATCTTGTCGTGCAGCACGGAGCGGCCGCGCGGCGACGGCACGACCACCACCACCGGCAGATCCTCCTCGATCAGCGCGATGGGACCGTGCTTCAGCTCACCCGCCGCGAAACCCTCGGCGTGCATGTACGCCAGCTCCTTGAGCTTGAGCGCGCCCTCCAGGGCCACCGGATACCCGACATGCCGCCCCAGGAACAGCACGGTCCTCTTGTCCACCAGCGAGCGCGCCAGCTCCCGCACCGGCTTCATCGTCGCCAGCACCCGCTCCACCTCACCGGCGATCCGCGACAGATCCCTGACGACCTCCCGGATCTCGTCACCCCATTTGGTGCCGCGCAGTTGTCCCAGATACAGCGCGACCAGATAACACGCCACCAACTGGGTGAGAAACGCCTTGGTCGAGGCGACGGCCACCTCCGGACCGGCGTGCGTGTAGAGGACGGCGTCCGACTCACGGGGAATGGTCGAGCCGTTCGTATTGCAGATCGCCAGCACCTTCGCGCCCTGCTCCCGCGCGTGCCGCAACGCCATCAGCGTGTCCATGGTCTCGCCGGACTGCGAGATCGCGATCACCAGGGTGCGCGGGTCGAGGATCGGGTCCCGGTAGCGGAACTCGCTCGCCAGCTCCACCTCGCACGGCATCCGGGTCCAGTGCTCGATGGCGTACTTCGCGATCAGCCCGGCGTGGAAGGCCGTCCCGCACGCGACGATGGTGACCTTGCCGACCTCGCGCAGCACCGACGCGGGGATCCGCACCTCGTCGAGCGTCAGCGAGCCCTCCGCGTCGATCCGTCCGAGGAGCGTGTCCGCGACCGCCTTCGGCTGCTCGGCGATCTCCTTGAGCATGAAGTAGTCGTAACCGCCCTTCTCGGCGGCCGACGCGTCCCAGTCCACGTGGTACGAGCGGACTCCGGCCGGTGCGCCGTCGAAGTCGGTGACGGTCACACCGTCCCGGCGCAGCTCGACCACCTGGTCCTGGCCCAGTTCGATCGCGGAGCGCGTATGGGCGATGAACGCGGAGACGTCCGAAGCGAGAAAGGACTCGCCCTCGCCGACACCGACCACGAGCGGCGAGTTGCGGCGCGCGCCGACGACCACGTCCGGTTCGTCCGCGTGCACGGCGACCAGCGTGAAGGCGCCCGCCAGCCGCCGGCACACCTGCCGCATCGACTCCGCGAGATCGCCGGACGCCGAGAACGCCTCGGCGAGCAGATGCGCCACGACCTCGGTGTCGGTCTCCGACTCCAGGTCATGGCCTCGGCCGGCCAGTTCGGCACGCAGCACCGCGAAGTTCTCGATGATGCCGTTGTGCACGACGGCGACGCGGCCCGCGTTGTCGAGATGAGGATGGGCGTTGGCGTCGGTCGGCCCGCCGTGCGTGGCCCACCTGGTGTGCCCGATACCGGTGGTGCCGCTCGGCAACGGCCGTTCCACCAGCGCTTTCTCCAGATTGACGAGCTTGCCCGCCTTCTTCGCCGCGGCCAGCCCGCCGTCGGCGAGTACCGCCACTCCGGCGGAGTCGTAACCCCGGTACTCAAGCCGCTTGAGACCTGCGATGACCACATCCAGTGCCGACTGTCCGCCGACGTAACCCACAATTCCACACATATCGGCAGCCTACGGCGCACAGACCCGCACTCCCTGTAACCGGAGCCTCCGGTCGGATCGCGCATCACGTCGACGGTCGTACCGATTGTCGAATTCGTCATCCAAAGCCTCTGGTGGCGGCCACCGCCGACCGCATTCAATAGGGCCTCGTGACCTTCCGTATGTTGATCACGCTGCCCCGGATGCTGCGCCACGGCGCGGCCGTCGGCGCCGACCTGCCGCCCGACACGGCCGTGGTCCTCGATCCGCCCGCTCCGGAGCTGCGCGCGGCGCTCACCGCGGCGTCCGCGGGCGATCACGGACCGGCCAGGGAACTGCTCGCCGCCACCCGGCTGGGCGCCGAGTGGGAGCGCCGCGGAAGCTGGGTGCCCCGTCTCGCCGAGAGCGCGCTGCACAGCCCCGGCTGGCTGGACGGCTGGCTGGCGCGGCACCCGGACGATCCTGACGCGATGCTGGTCAAGGCGGATCTGTGTGTGCGTCAGGCCTGGGAGATACGCACCGGAGCGCGCGCGGAGGATGTGCCGAAGGATCAGTTCCAGGCGTTCTTCGCGCTGCTGGACGACGCGGTGCCGGTGATCGGAGCGGCGGCCGAGCTGAATCCGGCCGATCCGGTGCCGTGGCAGGTGGCGCTGGCGCACGCGAAGGGCAGTCAGGCGCCGCGCGAGGTCTTCGACGCGTACTGGGCGGAGGCCACCGCCCGCGCCCCGCACCACTACGGCTGTCACGCGTCGGCGCTCCAGTATCTGTGCCACAAGTGGTACGGCTCGCACGAGGAGATGTTCGACTTCGCGGAACGGTCGGCGCGGAGCGCTCTGCCCGGTTCGAAACTGCGCGCCCTGCCGCTGCTCGCGGCCGTCGAGTACGACGTGGTGGCGGACGCCGCGGCGGCCGGTCCGATCGCCCGCAGCAGGATCGACGCGGCGGTCGGCCGCGCCCTGGAGCTGTCCGCCGCGTACGCTCCCGGCGATCCGGAGATGGCGGAGGTACGCAACCATCTCGCGCTGATGCTGATTCTCGCCGGCCGGTACGACGAGGCGCTGGAGCAGTTCCGCGCCGTGGGAGTGGGAGCGACCGAGTTCCCGTGGACGTACTTCGGTGACGCGCGGCAGGAGTTCCTGGAGTTCCGTACGGGCGTCCGGATGCGGGTGGCGTCGCGTATCCCGTTCTTCTCGACGCCCGGACCGCCGGCCACCGACGCCGGGACCAGCGGCGTACGGACCACGGCCCGGCTCCCGGCCGGACACCGCGCGGCCCTCCAGGCGCAGCACACACCCCGCTCCCTGGCCCTGATCAAGGCGCCGCCCCACAAGGTCGCGGACGCCGCCCTGTTGTGCGGAGTCCCGCTGCGGATCGCTCCGGCTCCCGGCAGCGCCTCGTATGTCGAACTGGCCGCCGACGCCTCACCGGGCCGGCGCGCCACCCTCCTCGGCGAGGAGCGGCTCGCCGCCGCGGCCGACAGCTTCACCACCGGCGAGCGCTGGCCCGCGCTCGTCCTGCGCAGAACCGCGGACCGGCACGGCTTCACCCTGCTGTACAAGGGCAGGAAGCTCGCCGACCACGAATGGGACCCGGCGGCCCCGGTGCCCGACCACGCGACGGCCGCCGCCACCGCCGGTGTGCTCGCCGCGGTCTACGGCATCGCCGACGCACGGCCGCTGACCAGCCTGCTGCGCGGCTCGGACGCCCCGGGCCGACGCCAGACGGCGCTGGCCGCGGCCCTCGGCCTGCCGCCGATCCCGCCGGGCTTCGGCGAACACGACGAGATCCTCAGCGCGCTGCCGGGCGCGCAGGTCCTCGCCCGGCGGGGCCTGTTCGCCGGAATCAGGGACACCCTCTCCGCCGGTCCGGTCCGCCCGACGCCTCCCCCGCCGGTCCTTCCCCGTCCGCGCCGCTGGTGGACCGTCCGCCTGCTGACCCTGCTGGTCTTCGTCCCGGTGACGGCCTACGCGTGGTGGTCGCCGGAGGTCGGCCGGCTCCGCGCCGTTCTCACCACCGTCGCCACGCTCTGGCTGACGACCCGGCTGACCCGCGCCTGGCGCCAGCGCCGCCGGACGCCGTCCTGACGGCGCGGCCCCGGCCGGCCGCCGCCGGCGCAAAACTCCTCGCACCACTGTCAGTCCGTGCTGCTAGCCTGCGTCTTCACTTCACGCACACATCGCGTGGACGCGTTTTCCGGGGGCATCGCGAGCGCTCGCGCCACCGCCGAGCCCCCTCGCTCACTCGCACCGGCACCCGCCGGTCATGTCTGCCCCGAGGACGTCATGCTTCGATCCGAGCCCCTGGCACGCCCGCAGTTCGACCCATATGTCTCCATGCCGGCGCTCACCGCACTGCGTACCGCCGTCCAGGCCGGCGACTGGCAGGCGACCGGGGCGTTCTTCGACTCCCTCACCGACGAGGACGACCGCGCCTACGCCTCCTCCCTCGTCTCCGAACTGGACGGCTCGGAAAGGTTTCTGGAGCGGGTCGTGGCCGAGCTGCCGACGGCGCCGCTGCCCAGGACGCTGCTCGCCGACCGCTATGTCGTCATCGGCTGGCGAATCCGGAGCTCGTCCCGCGCGCAGCATGTGTCACGCGATCAGTTCCGGCAGTTCCACACCTGGCTGCGGCGGGCCGAGCAGCTACTGATCGAGGTCTGCGCCGAACACCCGGGATACGCCCTGGCCTGGAACGCGCGCATCCTCAGCGCGCGCGGCCTGGAGCTCGGACAGAGCGAGGCGCGCCGCCGCTACGACCGGCTCTCCGAGACCCACCCGCACCACTACGCGGCGCAGAGCCAGCTCCTTCAGCAGCTCTGTCCCAAGTGGAGCGGGAGCTGGGAGGCCCTGCACGGCTTCGCCCGCGAGCGCACCGCCGCCGCTCCGCCCGGGAGCCACACCGGCGCGCTCGTCGCCCAGGCCCATATCGAGCACTGGCTGGAGCTCGACAGCGGCGCGGACGACCGCTATCTGAAGGACCCGGCGGTACGGGACGAACTGCTGGCCGCGGCTGCCGTGTCCGTGCTCCATCCGGATTTCCGCGGCGGCCACTACGCGATCAGCTCCCACGGCTACTTCGCGGCGGCGCTCTCCCTCGGCGGTCATCACGCCGAGGCCGCACCGCACTTCCGGGCCCTCGGAAACAACGCCGCCTCCTCGCCCTGGAGTTACCTCGGTGACAAGGAAGCCGCGTACCTCAAGCACCGCGAATCCGCACTGGCGAAGGGCTGACCCGATGTCCCAGGAAATCACCGCCACCGTCCCCGGGCCCGCCGCGGCCTCCGCGATCCGCGAGACCGAGGTCCAGGGCATCCGTACCGTCCTCGCCGCGGGCAGCGGACCGGTCACCGCCGGCCTGGTCTTCCGGGTGGGCGTCGCCGACGAGACCCTCGCCACCTCCGGCATCACCCACCTCGTCGAACATCTCGCGCTGCACCGGCACGGCGTGTCCGACCTGCACTACAACGGCGCCACCGCCGCCACGTACACCGTCTTCCACGCCACCGGCACCGCCGAGGAGATCGTCGGCTATCTCAACGGTGTCTGCGACGCGCTGCGGGACCTGCCGCTGGAGCGGCTGGAGACCGAGCGGGAGATCCTGCGCACCGAGGCCGCGGGCCGGAGCCAGGGCCCCAACCACCTTCTGCCGCTCTGGCGTTACGGTGCCCAGGGCTATGGACTGGCCAACTGCACCGAGCTCGGCACCTGGCATCTGACCGCCGACGCCGTACGCGACTGGGCCACCACCCACTTCACCCGCGACAACGCCGTCCTGTGGATCACCGGCGACACCGTGCCCGAGGGCCTGCGCCTCGATCTGCCGGCCGGTGAGCGCCGCCCGCTGCCCGCCGCCACCTCCGCGCTGCCCACGACTCCCGCCTTCATCCAGGGAGACGACGGAATCGTCGTCCTGGACGCCGTCGTCCGCAGGTCCGTCGCGGCCTCTCTGTTCGCCGAGGTGCTGGGCCGGGCCCTCCACACGGATCTGCGCCAGAAGGGCGGCTACTCGTACGCCACCGCCGGCCACTACAGCCCGCGCGACAGCGAGTTCGCCACCATCACCGCCTTCGCCGACGCGCTGCCGCAGAAGCAGGACGCCGTCGTCGGCGGCTTCGTCGATGTCCTCGCCCGGCTCCGGGCCGGCCGGATCGAGCAGTCCGAACTCGACTCGGCCCGCGGCAAGGTGCTGAAGGCGTTCGACACTCCCGATCTGGAGGCGGCCCGCCTGCCGTCGTACGCCTTGAACCTGCTGACCGGCCACGACAACCAGGACATCGAGGAGCACAAGGCCGAGCTCGCCGCGGTCACTCTCGACGATCTGCGCGACGTCGCCCGCGAACTGCGCTCCACCGCGCTGCTCCAGGTGCCCGGCCGCGGCGCCGACTGGGCGGGCTTCGCCGAGGCCCCGCAGTTCTCTCCGGAGAGCTCCCGGCTCACGGGCACCCGGCACAAGGCGCACGAGAATCCGCGCAGCGTGCTGATCGTGGCCCGCGAAGGCATCACCTACGACACACCCGGCGGCCCCATCACCGTCCGCTACGACGAGTGCGTCGCGATGATCGCCTTCCCGGACGGCGGCCGCCGCCTCACCGGTCTCGACGGATTCCAGATAGCCGTGGAGCCCACGCTCTTCGCGCTGCTCGGGCCGGACCGGATCGCGGCGATCGACGCGGCGGTACCGGCCTCCGCCGTGGTCCGTATGCCGGCCCGCGAGCACATCCCGCAGCCGCGCGTGCCGGAGAGCGGCGCCGCCGGCAAGAACGGCGCGGGCCGCACGAAGGGCTCGGCCCGTCTCCTCCCGTGGACGATCGGCATCTGGCTGTGCGGCATCGCGGCGGCGCTGTGGGCCCTGCTCGCCGCCGTGGCGACCTCGCTGGAGCTGGACGAACCGCAGCCGAGCGGCGTCGCCATCGCCTTGCTCTGGCTGCTGACCGGCATCCCGCTGCTGCTGCTCAGAGCGCTGCGCACGGGCAGGTCGAACCGCGCGTGACATCCGTCCGTTGTCCCTGGGCCCTGTCCGGGGTCCGTCCGGCGGCCCAGGGATTTCGGCGCGGCACGTGACCGACCACACCATCCACGGCGCTCCCGCACCCACGACAATGGCTGCGTGATCACTTCGCCGACACAGAGTGCCCCGCGCCGGGGCGAGCACGGCCCGACGCCGTACGTCGACCTCAGCCGGGCCGAGTGGAGCGCGCTCCGTGACAAGACGCCGCTGCCGCTGACCGCCGAGGAGGTCGAGCGGCTGCGCGGGCTCGGTGATGTCATCGACCTCGACGAGGTACGGGACGTCTATCTGCCGCTGTCCCGGCTGCTCAATCTCTATGTCCAGGCCACGGCCGGGCTGCGCGGCGCGCTCAACACCTTCCTCGGCGACGCGGGCAACGGCCATGGAGCGCAGCGCGGTACGCCCTTCGTCATAGGAGTCGCCGGCAGCGTCGCCGTCGGAAAGTCCACCGTCGCCCGGCTGTTGCAGGCGCTGCTGGCGCGCTGGCCCGAGCATCCGCGGGTGGAACTCGTCACCACCGACGGCTTTCTGCTGCCGATGAAGGAGCTGACGGCCCGTGGGCTGACGGCCCGCAAGGGCTTCCCCGAGTCGTACGACCGGCGGGCCCTGACCCGGTTCGTCGCCGACATCAAGGCGGGCAAGGACGAGGTGACCGCGCCCGTCTACTCGCATCTCATCTACGACATCGTGCCCGGCGAACTGCTCACCGTACGGCGGCCGGACATCCTGATCGTCGAGGGACTCAATGTCCTCCAGCCCGCGCTGCCCGGAAAGGACGGCAGGACGCGGGTCGGGCTCGCCGACTACTTCGACTTCAGCGTGTACGTCGACGCGCGCGCCGAGGACATCGAGAGCTGGTATCTCAACCGGTTCCGCAAGCTGCGCGAGACGGCCTTCCAGAATCCGTTCTCGTATTTCACGAAGTACACGCGGGTCTCCGAGGAGGAGGCCCTGGATTACGCCAGGACCATGTGGCGGACCATCAACAAGCCGAATCTGCTGGAGAATGTGGCGCCGACCCGGGGCCGCGCGACACTGGTCCTGCGCAAGGGCCCGGACCACAAGGTCCAGCGGCTGTCATTGCGCAAACTCTGAGACCGGCTCGCCCGGAATCCGCTCCGGGCGAGCTCAGAACTCCGTCCGGTCAGCCCAGCGCCGATTTCACGGCGTCCGCCAGCCGGCCCGCGACCGCTCTCGCCTGTTCGATGTCGGCCGCCTCGACCATGACCCGTACCACCGGCTCCGTGCCGGACGGCCGGAGCAGGACCCGGCCCGTGGCGCCGAGGTCGCGTTCGGACTCGGCGACCGCCGCCGCCAGCTCCGCCGAGGTGTTCACCCGCGACCGGTCGACATCGGGCACATTGACCAGCACCTGGGGCAGCCGCTCCATGACACCCGCGAGATCGGCCAGGGTACGGCCGGTGGCCGCGACCCGGGCCGCCAGCATCAGTCCGGTCAGTGTGCCGTCGCCGGTCGTCGCGTGGTCGAGGACGATGACATGGCCCGACTGCTCGCCGCCGAGCGCGTAGCCGTGCTCCTTCATCGACTCCAGTACGTATCGGTCGCCGACCGCGGTCTCGACGAGATGGATGCCCTCGCGCTCCATCGCGATCTTGAAGCCGAGATTGGACATGACCGTCCCGACCACCGCGTTGCCGCGCAGCGTGCCCGCCTCGCGCATCGCGAGGGCCAGCACGGCGAGGATCTGGTCGCCGTCGACATCGTTGCCCGCCGCGTCCACGGCGAGGCAGCGGTCCGCGTCGCCGTCGTGCGCGATGCCCAGGTCGGCGCCGTGCTCGACGACCGCGGCCATCAGCAGGTCGAGATGGGTGGAGCCGCAGCCGTCGTTGATGTTGAGGCCGTCCGGCTCCGCGCCGATCGTGATCACCTCGGCGCCGGCCCGCGCGAAGGCCTCGGGCGAGACCCTGGCCGCCGCGCCGTGCGCCTCGTCGAGAACGACCTTGAGCCCGTCGAGCCGGTTCGGCAGCACTCCGATGAGATGCGCCACGTACTGGTCGAATCCCTCGTCGTACACCCGGACCCGGCCCACGCCCGCGCCGGTCGGCCGCTCCCACGGAGTGCCGCCGCGGTGCGCCGCGCTCTCCGGGAAGGCGGTCTCCAGATACGCGGCCTCGATCCGGTCCTCCAGCTCATCGGCGAGCTTGTGGCCACCGCGCGCGAAGAACTTGATGCCGTTGTCGGGCATGGCGTTGTGGCTCGCGGAGAGCATCACGCCGAGATCGGCGCCCAGCGCGCCGGTCAGATAGGCCACGGCCGGGGTGGGCAGCACCCCGACGCGCAGGACGTCCACGCCCGCGCTCGCCAGGCCCGCGACCACCGCGGCCTCCAGGAACTCGCCGGACGCACGGGGATCGCGTCCGACCACAGCCGTGGGCCGATGCCCCTCGAACGTCCCCACCTCGGCGAGCACATGCGCCGCCGCGACCGACAGACCGAGCGCCAGCTCCGCCGTCAGATCAGCGTTGGCGACACCGCGCACGCCGTCCGTGCCGAAGAGTCGTCCCACAGCTCTCCCTCCGAAAACGCCCGGAGCCTAATCCGCCCCGAACGGAAAATGTGCCGAAAATCCAAACCCTTGAGCGTCTGATGCTGTTATACGCCTAATCAGGACCATAAAACGAACGCCCCGGCAGCACGGAGTGCCGCCGGGGCGTTCATTTGCAGTAGAGGCGTAAAGCCTGTACCGGCCAGCGAGCGATTAGCGCTTGCTGTACTGCGGGGCCTTACGGGCCTTCTTCAGACCGGCCTTCTTACGCTCGACGGCGCGGTCGTCGCGGCTCAGGAAGCCGGCCTTCTTCAGCGGGGCGCGGTTGTTGTCCACGTCCGCCTCGTTCAGCGCACGGGCCACACCGAGGCGCAGCGCGCCGGCCTGGCCGGAGACGCCGCCACCCGAGATACGGGCGATGACGTCGTAGCGGTTGTCGAGTTCGAGCACCTTGAAGGGCTCGTTGACTTCCTGCTGGTGCACCTTGTTGGGGAAGTAGTCCTCAAGGGTGCGACCGTTGATCTTCCACTTGCCGGTGCCCGGGACGATCCGGACGCGGGCGATGGCGTTCTTGCGACGGCCCAGGCCGGCGGCCGGCTGCGGGTCGCCGAAGCGGGACGCCAGGGACTCGGAGGTGTACTCGCCCTCGACAGGGGTCTCGGACTCGAAAGTCGTCACCTCGGCGAAGGTCTCTTCGCCCTCGACGGGGGTCTCAACAGTGGTCTCGGCCACGATGCTCCTCAGATTTCTTTTCGTCTTAGGGGGTGGCCGGAATTACTGCGCGACCTGGGTGATCTCGAACGGGACCGGCTGCTGAGCAGCGTGCGGGTGCTGGTCGCCCGCGTAGATCTTCAGCTTCGAGAGCATCTGGCGGCCCAGGGTGTTCTTGGGAATCATGCCCTTGATGGCCTTCTCGACGGCCTTCTCGGGGTTCTTGGCCAGCAGCTCGTCATAGCGGACGGAACGCAGACCACCCGGGTAGCCGGAGTGGCGGTACGCCATCTTCTGCGTGCGCTTGTTGCCGGACAGGTGCACCTTGTCCGCGTTGATGATGATGACGAAGTCACCAGTGTCGACGTGGGGCGCGTAGATCGGCTTGTGCTTACCGCGCAGAAGGTTGGCGGCGGTGGTCGCGAGACGGCCCAGGACAATGTCCTGCGCGTCGATGACGTGCCACTGACGCGTCACATCGCCGGGCTTGGGGCTGTACGTACGCACGGTCGTAGCCTTCGCTTCTTCAGTAATGGGGTCTCCTCCAGCCCGCGAAGGGCCTGGAGGACGGGTCCTGACAAGGCCACCCGGACGATCACGACAGCCCTGGCTGACATACGGGGACGCAACCCGTTGTCTGCCGCTGGTCATCGGCCCGGTGGACCGGCGTAAGGGCCCATCACGTGAGAATGAACAAGCCAATACGCATAACGAACCAGCAGAATACCCGGGCTCCCCCACCTGGGTCAAAACGCCTCCGGCCCGCGGAACTGTCCCGGTCCGGACGGAAGACCCTAACGCGCGCGCACCACGCGCCGCTCGTCCCACACCGGCTCCGGCGTCTCCCGGACGACGCCGTCCGAACCGAACACCAGATACCGGTCGAAGGAGCGCGCGAACCAGCGGTCGTGGGTGACCGCCAGCACCGTGCCCTCGTACGCCTCCAGCCCCTCCTGGAGCGCCTCCGCCGACTCCAGGTCCAGGTTGTCCGTCGGCTCGTCCAGCAGCAGCGCCGTGGTGCCGCGCAGCTCCAGCAGCAGAATCTGGAAACGCGCCTGCTGGCCGCCGGACAGCTTCTCGAAGGGCTGGTCGCCCTGGCGCTCCAGCTCATAGCGGCGCAGCACACTCATCGCACCGCCCCGGTCCTTGGCGTGCTCCGTCCACAGAATGTCGACGAGAGAGCGTCCGAGCAGCTCGGGATGGGCGTGCGTCTGCGCGAAGTGGCCCGGCACGACCCGCGCGCCCAGCTTCCACTTCCCCTCGTGCCGGACGTCCTCTCCGGCCAGCAGCCGCAGGAAGTGCGACTTGCCGGAGCCGTTCGACCCGAGGACGGCCACCCGCTCGCCGTAGTAGATCTCCAGCGAGAACGGCTTCATCAGACCGGTCAGTTCCAGGTTCTCGCAGGTCACGGCCCGCACACCGGTACGCCCGCCGCGCAGCCGCATGGTGATCTCCTGCTCACGCGGCGGCTCCGGCGGCGGCCCCGCGTCCTCGAACTTCTTGAAGCGCGTCTGCATCGCCCGGTAGCGGGAGGCCATGTCGGGGCTGATCGCCGCCTGCTGCCGCAGCCGGTGCACCAGCGCCTTCAGCCGGGCGTGCTCCTCGTCCCAGCGCCGCTTCAGCTCCTCGAAGCGCGCGAAGCGCTCCTTGCGCGCCGCGTGATACGTACTGAATCCGCCGCCGTGCACCCATACGTCGGAACCGGCCGGACTCGGCTCCACACTCACGATCTTCTCGGCCGCCCTCGCCAGCAGCTCCCGGTCGTGCGAGACGAAGAGGACCGTCTTACGGGTCTCCTTCAGCCGCTCCTCCAGCCACCGCTTGCCCGGCACGTCCAGATAGTTGTCCGGCTCGTCCAGCAGCAGCACCTCGTCGGGCCCGCGCAGCAGCGCCTCCAGCACCAGCCGCTTCTGCTCGCCGCCGCTGAGCGTGCGCAGCTCGCGCCACTGCGCCTTGTCGTACGGCACACCGAGCGCCGCCGTGGTGCACATGTCCCAGACCGTCTCGGCCTCGTAACCGCGCGCCTCCGCCCAGTCGCTCAGCGCCTGCGCGTACCGCATCTGCGCGGCCTCGTCGTCGACGGTCATGATCCCGTGCTCGGCGTCGTCGACGGCGGCCGCCGCCTGCCGGATACGCGGCTGCGCCACCGAGACCAGCAGGTCACGGACCGTACGCTCGTCGCGCACCGATCCCACGAACTGCGCCATCACGCCGAGGCCGCCGCTGACCGTCACCGTGCCGCCGTGCGGCTGCAGCTCTCCGGCGATCAGCCGCAGCAGCGTGGTCTTGCCCGCGCCATTGGCTCCCACCAGCGCGACGACCGCGCCTTCGCCCACCCGGAAAGAGGCGTCGCCGAGCAGCACCCGTCCGTCGGGGAGGTAGTACTCCAGGTGCGCGGCCTCTAGATGTCCCATGCCCCGCATTGTCGGTGCAGGCGGCCCAGGAGCCCAATCCTTTTACCTTCCGTTCGCCGTCTCCCGCGCACAACTCCCTTGCGCCGTCCGGTCTAAACTGCGCGCCATGAGCTTTGGGCAAGGGGGACCCCCATGGGGTGGCCCCGGTTCTCCGGGACAGGACCCGTACGGATCCCAGCGCGGATCTCAGGACCCGTACGGCACACAGGACCCGTACGGCGCACCGAACTCGTCACGGGATCCGTACGCACCCGACACACCGGACTGGGCCGCGCTGGCCGACGCCTCCGCCGCGCGCACCCGCCGCCGGCGCTGGCTGCTGATCGGCGGCGGAGTGCTCGCGACCGCCGTGGTCGCCGCGATCGTGGCGACCGCCGTCGTCTCCATGAACGGCGGCGGCGAGGACCGCGCCTCCGACAAGAACACGAGCGAGCCGGCCGTGGCCGGCTCCGGGACGCCGAGCGAGAGCGCCGCGCCCGAGCCGTCCTTCTCCTCGGTCGCACCGCTGCCCGCGCCGAGCCCCAAGGACTTCATCTCCAGCGCGGACAAGGACAAGGCGCCGCTGAGCGCCGACACCCTCTTCCCCGGCAGGAAGCTGACGATGGGCGACCGCGTCTACGAGAAGGGCGCCACGAGCAGCACCACCAACTGCGCCGCGGCGACCCAGGGCTCCCTCGGCTCCGTGCTCGCCTCCAACAGCTGCGACCGGGTCATCCGCGCCACCTACGCCAAGGACGGAGTCGCCGTGACCATAGGCGTCGCCGTCTTCGGCGAGGAGGCGCAGGCGCTGAAGGCCAAGAACGAGGTGAACCAGCGGGAGAGCGGTATCGCGTCGCTCTCCGGCGCCGGTGTCACGACCTTCTGCCGGGCTCCCTCGGTCTGCCGCAAGACCGTCAACTCGTACGGCCGGTACGTCTACTTCACGGTCGGCGGCTTCACCAGCGGCAAGGACGTCACCACGGCCGACAAGGACGTCTTCACCACAGGTGACGACATCGCGGAATTCACCTTCCGCCAGATCCACCGGCGCGGCCGGCTCCAGGCCTCGGCGGCGGCCGCCGCGCCGGTCGGCCAGTAGGGTCGCGCCGCCCTCGCCACCCGTAACCACCGCACACCACCGGATGTTCGCAGTAAGTGATCATCCAGGGCGAAGGCGGGACCGCTGGGACGTGTCTGACACATGGCGCCGTCCGCCCGGAGGGCGGGGCCCGCGACGTCTGGTGCGTGCGGTCCCAAGGCGGAGGATCATCCGTGTACTGGACGTACTCGGATGACTCCGACAACGCCGTGCGCGTGCGTGCCAGGCGTCGCAGGCCAGGCGGGATGTGTCAGACAGGGCCCAGGGCGTGGGACGTATGACGGTCAAGGTCACCGTGGTGGTCCCGACGTACAACTCGGGACACCATGTCGATCCACTGGTCGAGTCGATGCTCCGGCAGACGCTGCCACGCGACGAGTTCGAGGTGCTCTTCGTGGACGACGGCTCGACCGATGACACTCCGGCCCGGCTCAAGGCCCTGGTCGCCGTCCACGACCACTTCCGCCTGACCCGCATCTCCCACTCGGGCTGGCCGGGCAGGCCGCGCAACACCGGGATCGACCAGGCACACGGCGAATACGTGCAATTCGTCGACCACGACGACTTCATGGGCACCGAAGCCCTCCGGCGCATGTACGACCTCGGACACGCCAACGCCTCCGACATCGTCATCGGCAAGGTCGTCAGCGACTTCCGGCTGCGCGGCGTCCCGCACGCGCTGATGAACCGCACCAGGGCGTCGTGCACGGTCCGCACGGCGGCGCTCCACGACAGCCTCACCGTCCACAAGATGTACCGGACCGGCTTTCTGCGCGAACAGGACATCCGCTTCCCCGAGGGGCACTGGGTTGGTGAGGACCTGCTCTTCATGGTGCCCGCGGTCTTCCGCGCCACCTCCGTGTCGATCGTCGGCGACTATCCCTGCTACTTCTATCTGGAGCGGGCGGACGGCGGCCACGCCACCCCGCGCCTGCTGGATCCCGCGACCTACAGCGGCAATCTGCGGCGGATCCTCGACGCGCTGGCCGCCGAGACCGGGCCGGGTCCGACGCGGGACACCTGGCTGCGCCGCTTCTGGCGGGCCGACATGGTCAAGTACCTCAGCGAGCCCTTCTTCCCGGCGTACGAGCCCGAGCACCGGACGGCACTCTTCCGGGCGCTGCGCGCCGTGGCGGCGGAGCATCTGACCGACGGCGCGTACGCGGGGCTGGTCGGCCTGGAGCGGGCCCGCGCCGCGCTGGTCCGGGACGATCGGCCGGACGCGCTGCTGGAGCTGGCCCGGCGGGCCGCTCCGCTGCGGGCCGAGGCCCGGCTGGACTCGCTCGGCTGGCGCAGAGGACGGCTGCGGGCCGGGATCAGCGCCCGGTTCCGGACCGGGCCGGACGGCGCTCCGCTGATCCTGACCCGGCACGACGGCCGCCACTTCCTGGATCCCGCGCTCACCGACGGTGTGACCGGCGAACCCGTCGAGGTCACCGCTGAGCCGACCAGCTTCCGGATCGCGGCGAACCTGCGCCACCAGGACACCTCGGTGACGTGGCTCCTGCCGCACGAGACCCGTCTCGTCCTCGAAGAAGCGCCCGGCCTCGGCGGCCAGGACCCGGCCCGGGTCCTTCCCGTCGTCCGCGGCACCGTCATCATCGACCCGCTGCGCGCCGCCGGCGGCGGACCACCGGCCGAGGGCGGCTGGGAGATCCAGGTCCGGCTCACCGGAGCCGGGCTCGACCGGTACGCACGGCTCGCGAAGGCGACGGGCCACGTCCGGGACCTGCCCGCGCCGGAGATCATCGGCGGCCATCTGATCACGCCCGCGCTCGGCACCGGCGGGCTGACCCTGACCGTACGCGCCACCGACCGCGCCTCCGGTCCGCGACCGCCGAAGGTCAGCGTCGTCCTGCCGACGGCCGGAGCGGTCCCGGAGGCGGTGGCGGACACGCTCGCCTCGCTGGCGGCCCAGAGCCTGCCGTCCCGGGACATCGAGGTGATCACGGTCACGGAGACCGCACCCGGCGCCGACCCGCGCGACACCGGGACCGCCGCCGCCACCGGTGAGTACGTGCTCTACCTGGAGCCCGGCGACCGGCTCGGCGACCGGGCCCTGGAGCGGATGTACGCGTACGGCATCGAGCACGACGCCGACATCGTCGCCGGCAAGCCCGCGGGCAGGTCCGTGCCGCGCGAGCTGTTCGCGCGGGACCGGCCCAGGGCCACCCTCGCCCAGGACCCGCTGGCCGACAGCCTGACCGCCGACAAGCTGTTCCACCGCGCCTTTCTCACCGAGCACGGACTCCGCTTCCGCGGCGGCCCGGGGCCGCTGGCCGAGCAGGCGTTCACCGCGGAGGCCATCCTGCGCGCGGGCCGTACCGCCGTCCTCGGCAGCCATCTCTGCTACCACCACGGCGAGCGGCGGAGCACCTCCGACGTACCGCCCGGCGTGTTCTATCCCGCGCTGCGCGCGCTCGTGGAAACCGTCGACGGCCTCACCGGACCCGGCGCCGGCCGCGACCGGCTGCACCGGCGGTGGCTGCGCGTGGAGATCCTCGACCGGCTGACCGGCAAACGCTTTCTCGACCTGGCCGAGGACGACCGGCGCGCGCTGTTCCAGGCGATCCGCGAGCTCGTCGTGTCCGGCGTCTGCGACGGCGCGGTGGCGGGACTGCCCGCCGTACGCCGGCTGGCCGTCGGACTGATCGCCGACGACCGCCTCGACGATCTGGTGGCCCTCGCCCGATGGGAAGCCTCCGTCGTCTGCCGGGCCCGGCTGGACGCGCTGTCCTGGCGGGACGGCCGGCTGCGGCTGGCGTTCACCGGCGAACCGCGCGCGGGCGACGGCCTCCTGGCCGTCACCACCGCCGCCGGCGGGCAGGTACTCGTACCGGCCGGCCTGTCACCGGCCCTGCGCGGCCGGTTCGCCGGTGAACCGCTCACCGGCGCCGACGCACCGGACCGGGCCTCGGCCGTCCTTGTGCTCCGCGAGCGCGGCACCGGCGCCGAGTACCGGCCCGCGACGGACACCGCCGTCCGCCGCGCCGACGGCACGCTGAGCGTCGCCGGGACCGCGCACCTGGATCCGCGCACCGCCGTGGACGGCGCACCGCTCGGCGACGGCGTCTGGGACCTGTACGTACGCCTCACCGCGCTCGGCTGGACCAGGACCGCCAGGCTCGGCGCGCCGCGCGGCCCCGGCGGCCCCGAGGACCTCGCGCCGGTCCCGCATCCCGCTCTGCCGGACCGCCGGATCATCCCGTACCGGACCGGCCCGGGACACGGTCTGTCCCTGCGGGTCACGGCCTCCGAGCAGCCGACGGCCGGCAGACCGGGGCCGGGAGCGCTGCGCCGGCTGGCCCGGCGGCTGCGCCGTCCCTGAGCTCAGCAGCAGCCGGCCGCGCCGCCCAGCGTCCGCTTGTTCCGGGCCAGCCGGCTGCGCGCGGCCAGCAGCTCGTCGGCCGGATAGCCCACTTCCTCCAGCGTCAGCCCGTGCGGCCGCACGACATGCACCGCCGAGTCCCGGACACCGGCGGCCAGCACCTTCGCCGGCCACTCCACGCCCCGGTGCCCGTCTCCGACGAACAGCAGCGCGCCGACCAGCGAGCGCACCATGTTGTGGCAGAAGGCATCGGCCCGCACCGTCGCGGTGATGATCCCGTGCGCGTCCCGCTCCCACTCCAGCCGCTGGAGCGTACGGATGGTCGTCGCGCCCTCGCGTCTCTTGCAGTACGCCGCGAAGTCGTGCTCGCCGAGCAGACCGGCCGACGCCGCGTTCATCGCCGCCACGTCCAACGGCCAGTCGTGCCACAGCACATGACCGCGCGACAGCGGATCGACACCGCCGGGATGGTCCACCACCCGGTACGCGTAACGCCGCCAGACCGCCGAGAAACGCGCGTTGAAACCCGGCGGCGCCTCGGCCACCCGCCACACCCGTACATCGTGCCCGAGCCGTCCCGCGAGCCGCCTCAGCAGCCGCTCCCGGTGCTCGGCCCACACGTCCTCCGGCAGATCGACATGCGCGACCTGTCCGCGCGCGTGCACTCCCGCGTCCGTGCGTCCGGCGACCGTCAGCTCATACGTGCGCGAGGAGCGCGTCACCGTACGCAGCGCGTCCTCGATCTCTCCCTGGACGGTGCGCCGGGTGGCCTGCTTCGCCCAGCCGGAGAAGTCCTTGCCGTCGTACGAGAGATCCAGCCGCACCCGTACGTGTCCGGGCGCCGCGCCCTCGATGTCCTCGCTCACCCGATGATCCTCTCAAAGCGGAACGGGCCCGCCCCCGTGAGGGAGCGGGCCCGTCCGTCAGCCGTGGAACGCTCAGGCGTCCTTGGACTCCGACTCGGCCGGCTTGGCGTCCTCGACGGTCTCGGCCGGAGCCTCGTCCTTCTTGAGGGCGTCTTCCTTGACCGCGCGCTTCGTCGCCGCCTCGGCCTCACCGGTGGCCTCCTGCGCCACGGTCAGGGCCTCGACCAGCTCGATGACCGCCATCGGGGCGTTGTCGCCACGACGGTTGCCGATCTTGGTGATACGCGTGTAACCACCGGGGCGGTTCTCGTACCGCGGAGCGATCTCGGTGAAGAGCGTGTGCACGACGCCCTTGTCCGTGATCGACTGCAGCACCAGGCGACGGTTGTGGATGTCGCCGCGCTTCGCCTTGGTGATCAGACGCTCCGCGACCGGACGCAGGCGGCGGGCCTTGGCCTCGGTCGTGGTGATGCGGCCGTGCTCGAAGAGCGACTTCGCGAGGTTCGCGAGAAGCAGCTTCTCGTGCGCGGCGCTGCCGCCCAGACGGGCACCCTTGGCGGGCTTCGGCATGGTGTTACTCCTTCATATCTGCACCGGCCGTATCAGGTACCGGTGTCAGTTCCCGGCGGGCGGCCGCCCGCCGGAAGATTCACTCGCTCCGGCCGGAGACACCCGGCGGACCGGACGCCTCTGGCCGGAGGCGATCAGTACTGCTCGGTCTCGACGAAACCGGCGTCCGCGTCGTCGTCCGCGCCGAAGGCGTCGGCCGCGGCGGTCGGGTCGAATCCGGGCGGGCTGTCCTTGAGCGCCAGGCCCATGCCGTTCAGCTTGGCCTTGACCTCGTCGATCGACTTCGCACCGAAGTTACGGATGTCGAGCAGATCGGCCTCGGAACGCGCCACCAGCTCACCCACCGAGTGGATGCCCTCGCGCTTGAGGCAGTTGTACGACCGAACGGTGAGCTCCAGCTCCTCGATCGGCAGGGCGAGATCGGCGGCGAGCGCGGCGTCCGTGGGCGACGGGCCCATGTCGATGCCCTCGGCGTCGATGTTGAGCTCGCGCGCCAGACCGAACAGCTCGACCAGGGTCTTGCCGGCGGACGCCATGGCGTCGCGCGGCCGCATGGCCTGCTTGGTCTCGACGTCGACGATCAGCTTGTCGAAGTCGGTGCGCTGCTCGACACGGGTCGCCTCGACCTTGTACGTGACCTTGAGCACCGGCGAGTAGATGGAGTCGACCGGGATACGGCCGATCTCCTGGCCCACCTGCTTGTTCTGCACGGCGGAGACATAGCCGCGACCGCGCTCGACGGTCAGCTCCATCTCCAGCTTGCCCTTGCCGTTCAGCGTCGCCAGAACGAGGTCCGGGTTGTGGACCTCGACACCGGCCGGCGGGGCGATGTCAGCGGCGGTGACCAGGCCGGGGCCCTGCTTGCGCAGGTACATCACGACCGGCTCGTCGTGCTCCGAGGAGACGACGAGCTGCTTGATGTTCAGGATGAGGTCGGTGACGTCCTCCTTGACGCCCGGCACGGTGGTGAACTCGTGCAGGACACCGTCGATCCGGATGCTGGTGACGGCGGCACCGGGGATCGAGGAGAGGAGCGTACGGCGAAGGGAGTTGCCGAGCGTGTAACCGAAGCCCGGCTCCAGCGGCTCGATGACGAACCGGGAGCGGTATTCGTCGACGACCTCTTCGGTCAACGAAGGACGCTGAGCGATAAGCATGGTGGGATCCTCCAGTCTTGGCACCCACTATTTGATGCCAACGGAACAAGCGTACGGGCGGTACGGCACCGAAGCGCCGTACCGCCCGCGAAGTCCATCACCTGCGGCCCCCGCGAAGGGGCACAGGGTCAGACGCGGCGGCGCTTCGGCGGGCGGCAGCCGTTGTGCGGGGTGGGCGTGACGTCCTGGATCGAACCCACCTCCAGGCCGGTGGCCTGGAGCGAGCGGATCGCGGTCTCACGGCCGGAGCCGGGACCCTTGACGAAGACGTCGACCTTGCGCATGCCGTGCTCCTGCGCGCGGCGGGCGGCCGACTCGGCGGCCATCTGCGCGGCGAAGGGAGTGGACTTGCGCGAGCCCTTGAAGCCGACGTGGCCGGCGGAGGCCCAGGAGATCACATTGCCCGAAGGGTCGGTGATCGAGACGATCGTGTTGTTGAACGTGCTCTTGATGTGGGCGTGCCCATGAGCGACGTTCTTCTTTTCCTTGCGGCGCACCTTCTTGGCTGCGCCCTGACGGCCCTTAGGAGGCATGTCTTTACTCCTGCGTGGAGGTGGTCGGTCCTACAGCGAAGACCGCTGATCAGCGTCCGCTGAGGACTACTTCTTGCCCGGCTTCTTCTTGCCGGCGATCGCGCGACGCGGGCCCTTGCGGGTACGAGCGTTCGTGCTGGTGCGCTGACCGTGCACCGGCAGTCCGCGGCGGTGACGCAGACCCTGGTAGCAGCCGATCTCGACCTTGCGGCGGATGTCGGCGGCGATCTCGCGACGGAGGTCACCCTCGGTCTTGAGGTTGCCGTCGACGTACTCGCGGATCTTGACGAGGTCTTCCTCGGCGAGATCACGCACGCGCACGTTGGGGTCGATACCGGTGGCGGCGAGCGTCTCCTTGGACCGGGTGCGCCCGATACCGAAGACGTAGGTGAGGGCGACCTCGACGCGCTTTTCGCGCGGGAGGTCAACGCCTGCGAGGCGTGCCATTCATGGCTCCTGTTGGTGTCGGAGGTCTTCCGCAGTGTCTCTCCCGGACAGCGGTGTCCCTGCGTATGCGCAGGAACGCTTCCGGGTCCCCGGCCTCCGCCGGAGGTGTCGCCGCCCATCCCATGGGCGTCGGACACTGCGTATGTACGAGTTGCTCGCGTCGCGCGAAGTACTGCGAGAGGCAGGCGGTCTTGCGTCAGCCCTGGCGCTGCTTGTGGCGCAGGTTTTCACAGATGACCATGACCCGGCCGTGACGGCGGATCACCTTGCACTTGTCGCAGATCTTCTTGACGCTCGGCTTGACCTTCATGATTAAGGTTCTCCGGGTCAGTGCGGACACCCCGGGAAGGGGCGTCTGCAAGATCTACTTGTATCGGTAGACGATCCGGCCACGCGTCAGGTCGTACGGAGACAGCTCCACCACGACCCGGTCATCGGGAAGGATTCGGATGTAGTGCATCCGCATCTTGCCGCTGATGTGCGCGAGGACCTTGTGACCGTTCTGGAGTTCCACCTTGAACATGGCGTTCGGGAGGGACTCGATCACGGTGCCCTCAATTTCGATGGCACCTTGCTTCTTGGCCACGCTTCGCCCTTCGAATCGGCTACCTTGATCGACTCTCGCCGCCGTATGCGGACACACGGGTACACCAGAGCCGACGCGTCAGTCTACGGCAGCACACTCGAAAAGACGAATCCGTTGAGTCTGCCCACCGGTGGAGATTTCTAAGCGAATTCCGGGCCGCCAGGCCCTGTCCGACACATCCCGCCGACAGGGGTCAGGCGAGGGGGTCGGGAGCGGCGGTCACACCCAGCTCCGCCAGCTTCGCCCGGCCGCCGTCGGGCGACGTCAGGACCAGCAGGCCCTCGTCCGTGAGCGCGACCGAGTGCTCCCAGTGCGAGGACCAGGTGCCGTCGGTGGTGATGACGGTCCAGTCGTCCTCCAGCACATCCGTCCGGGGCGTACCGAGCGACACCATCGGCTCGATCGCCAGACAGAAGCCGGGCACCAGCTTGGGACCCTTGCCGCGCTTGCGCGAGACGTAGTTCAGCAGATGCGGGTCCATATGCATCTGGGTGCCGATGCCATGGCCGCCGTAATCCTCGATGATCCCGTATTTGCCGCCGCCCGGCCGGGGCTGGCGGCGGATGTAGTTCTCGATGGCCCGGGACACGTCCACCAGCCGGCTGCCGTTCCGCATCGCCGCGATACCGGCCCACATCGACTCCTCGGTCACCCGGGACAGCTCGATCAGCTCCGGTGCGTGACCGGAGCCGACGAACGCGGTGAAGGCGGCGTCGCCGTGCCAGCCGTCGATGATCGCACCGGCGTCGATGGAGATGATGTCGCCGTCCTTGAGGACGGTCTTCTCGTCCGGGATGCCATGGACGACGACATTGTTCACCGAGGTGCAGATCGTCGCGGGAAACCCGCCGTAGCCGAGGAAGTTCGACTTCGCGCCGTGCTCGGCCAGCACCTTGCGGGCGACCTCGTCGAGATCCTTCGTGGTGGCACCGGGCACCGCGGCCTCGGCCGTGGCCGCGTGCACAGCGGCGACGACCAGCCCCGCCTCACGCATCTTCGCGATCTGCTCGGGAGTCTTGATCTCCACCATGACTGTGCCTTCCACCTGACTCTTCGACCGGGACACCATGTCCGCTCACAACCTGTTCAACAGTAAGGCCGTGGTGTCCGAGGGACACCACGGCCTTACTGGTACCGCTCCGCTCAGGAGGCCCGGGCGGCCCGGGCCTGCTGAAGCGCCTCCATCGCGCGCTCGGTCACCTCGGTGACCTTGCCGAGCGCGGAGATCGTCACGACCAGGCCCTGGGCCTTGTAGTGATCGATGATCGGCTCGGTCTGCGTGTGGTAGACCTCCAGCCGCGTCCGCACCGTCTCCTCGGAGTCGTCGTCCCGCTGGTACAGCTCGCCGCCGCAGACGTCGCAGACACCTTCCTGCTTCGGCGGGCTGTACGTCACATGGAAGACATGCGAACTGTCGTTGCGGCAGACACGCCGGCCGGCGATCCGCTTCACGACCTCCTCCTCGGGGACCTCAAGGTCCAGCACGGCGTCCAGCCGGACACCGTCCTCCTTGAGCGCCTCGTCCAGCGCCTTGGCCTGCGAGAGATTGCGCGGGAAGCCGTCCAGCAGAAAGCCGTTGCCGGCGTCCGGCTGCGACATCCGGTCCCGCGCCATCGCGATCGTCACCTCGTCGGGCACCAGCTCGCCGGCGTCCATGTACGCCTTCGCCTTCTTGCCGAGCTCCGTGCCCTGGCTGATGTTGGCGCGGAACAGGTCGCCCGTGGAGATGTGCGGGACCGACAAGTTCTTGGCGAGGTACGCGGCCTGCGTTCCCTTGCCGGCACCGGGCGGCCCGACGAGGACGATTCGCATCAGCGGAGGAACCCTTCGTAATTGCGCTGCTGAAGCTGGCTCTCGATCTGCTTCACGGTCTCCAGACCCACACCCACGATGATCAGGATGCTTGTCCCGCCGAACGGGAAGTTCTGGTTCGCACCGCCGAAGCCTGCCAACGCCATCGTCGGGACAAGAGCAATCAGACCCAGGTACAGCGAGCCCGGCCAAGTGATCCTGTTGAGCACGTAGCTCAGATACTCGGCAGTAGGTCGACCTGCCCGGATACCCGGGATGAAGCCACCATACTTCTTCATGTTGTCCGCGACTTCTTCGGGGTTGAACGAGATGGCCACATAGAAGAAGGCGAAGAACACGATCAGCAGGAAGTACGTGGCGATGTAATACGGGTGGTCGCCCTTGACGAAGTGCGCCTCGATCCACGTCTTCCAGCCCGCGTTCGAGTTGGAGAACTGCGCGATCAGCGCCGGGATGTACAGCAGCGACGAGGCGAAGATGACCGGGATGACACCCGCCTGGTTGACCTTCAGCGGGATGTACGTGGACGTACCGCCGTAGGACCTGCGGCCGATCATGCGCTTCGCGTACTGCACGGGGATCCGGCGCTGCGCCTGCTCGACGAAGACGACCAGGCCCACCATCACGAAGCCGATCAGAATGACCGTGCCGAACTCGATCCAGCCCTTGGCGAGCGTGCCGCTCTGCTTGATGGCCCACAGCGCACCGGGGAACCCGGCGGCGATCGAGATGAACATCAGGATGGACATGCCGTTGCCGATGCCACGGTCGGTGATCAGCTCGCCGAGCCACATGACCGCCGCGGTACCCGCGGTCATGGTGATCACCATGGTGACGGTGACAAAGATCGACCGGTCGGGAACGATCTCCGAGGCGACCGGGCAGCCGCTGAAGAGCGCACCGCTGCGCGCGGTGGCGACCAGGCCCGTGCCCTGCAGCACGGCGAGGGCGACCGTCAGATAACGCGTGTACTGCGTGATCTTGGTCTGGCCGGAACTGCCCTCCTTCTTGAGGGCCTCCAGCCGAGGGATGACCACGGTCAGAAGCTGCAGGATGATACTCGCTGTGATGTACGGCATGATGCCGAGCGCGAAGATCGTGATCTGCAGCAGCGCCCCGCCACTGAACATGTTCACGAGCCCGAACAGGCCGTTGTTGCCCTTCTGGGCCGCGTCGACACAAGTCTGGACATTCTCGTAACTGACGCCGGGCACGGGGATATGCGCCCCGAGCCGGTACAGCACGATGATGGCGAGTGTGAAGAGCAGCTTCTTGCGCAGGTCGGGCGTCTTGAACGCCCGGGCGAACGCGGTGAGCACGGTGCCTCCTGCGACCCCCGCGCTACTGCGTCAGAGGTGACGGTATTGAGGATCGACGGATACGGAACAAGCGGTACCGCGCGAGGAACCCCTGCGGACACGCCGCGCGGCGGGGGTCCGGGAGCGAGCTCCCGGCTTCAATACAGCAATAATGCACGCCACCATACCGGCGACTGTGCCCACCTTGGAACGACCAACCGGGGATGCCCCTTATGAGAGGCATCCCCGGTTGGGTGTTCAGGCCATCGAGTGGTCTCAGACGAGCTCGGTGACGGTGCCGCCGGCGGCGGCAATCTTCTCCTTGGCGGAGCCGGAGACGGCGTTGACCGAAACCTGCAGTGCCACGGAGATCTCGCCCTGGCCCAGGACCTTGACGAGGCTGTTCTTGCGTACCGCGCCCTTGGTGACCAGATCGGCCACCGTGACCTCGCCGCCCTCGGGGTAGAGGTCCGCGAGCTTGTCCAGGTTCACGACCTGGTACTCGGTGCGGAACGGGTTCTTGAAGCCCTTGAGCTTCGGGAGACGCATGTGGAGGGGCATCTGCCCACCCTCGAAGCGCTCCGGAACCTGGTAGCGGGCCTTGGTGCCCTTGGTGCCACGACCTGCGGTCTTACCCTTGGACGCCTCACCACGACCCACACGGGTCTTGGCGGTCTTGGCGCCCGGGGCAGGACGGAGGTTGTGGACCTTCAGCGGGTTGTTCTCCGCCATGTCAGTCGACCTCCTCAACCGTCACGAGGTGGCGGACGGTGTGCACCATGCCGCGGAACTCGGGACGGTCCTCCTTGACAACCACGTCGTGCAGGCGCTTGAGCCCGAGCGAACGCAGGGTGTCGCGGTGGTTCTGCTTGCTGCCGATGTACGACTTCGTCTGCGTGATCTTGATGCGAGCCATTACGCACCCGCTCCCGCTCGCGCACGCAGCAGAGCCGCGGGGGCGACGTCCTCAAGGGGCAGACCGCGGCGGGCCGCGATCTCCTCGGGACGCTGCAGGCCCTGAAGGGCCGCCACGGTCGCGTGCACGATGTTGATCGCGTTGTCCGAGCCGAGCGACTTCGACAGGATGTCGTGCACGCCCGCGCACTCCAGCACGGCACGCACCGGGCCACCGGCGATAACGCCGGTACCGGGGGAAGCCGGCTTGAGCAGGACAACGCCCGCGGCCTTCTCGCCCTGGATCGGGTGAGGGATGGTGCCCTGGATACGGGGGACCTTGAAGAAGTGCTTCTTGGCCTCCTCAACACCCTTGGCGATGGCGGCCGGCACCTCCTTGGCCTTGCCGTAACCGACACCCACGGTGCCGTCACCGTCGCCCACCACGACCAGCGCGGTGAAGCTGAAGCGACGACCACCCTTCACGACCTTGGCGACGCGGTTGATCGCGACGACGCGCTCGACGTACGCGGTCTTCTCGGCCGCGGCCGCACCGCCGTCACGGCCCTTCCGGTCCCGCCGCTCGCCGCCACCGGCACCGCTTCCGCGGCGCTGGGGTCCAGCCATTGGATCTACCTCTCTCTGTTACGTCCGCTAGCTCCGGAACCGGGGCTCAGAACTTCAGCCCGGCCTCGCGGGCGGCGTCAGCCAGAGCGGCAATCCGCCCGGCGTACTGGTTGCCACCACGATCGAACACGACGGCCTCGACACCGGCCGCCTTGGCGCGCTCGGCGACCAGCGACCCGACCTGCTTGGCCTGGGCGCTCTTGTCACCTTCCACACCGCGGATCGAGGTGTCCAGGGTCGACGCCGACGCGAGCGTGTGGCCCGCGATGTCGTCGATGACCTGAGCCACCATGTGGCGGTTGGAACGCGTCACAACAAGGCGGGGACGCTCCAGCGTGCCCGACACCTTCTTGCGGACGCGGATGTGCCGGCGCTTGATGGCAGCGGCCTTGTAGGCCTTGCCCTTGGCGATCTTGACACCGTATGCCATGGCTTACTTACCAGCCTTTCCGACCTTGCGGCGGATGACCTCGCCCGCGTACTTGACGCCCTTGGCCTTGTACGGGTCGGGCTTCCGCAGCTTGCGGATCTTGGCGGCGACCTCGCCGACCCTCTGCTTGTCGATGCCCTCGACGGAGAACCGAGTGGGGTTCTCCACCTTGAAGGTGATGCCTTCAGGGGCCTCGATGAGGATCGGGTGGCTGTAGCCCAGGGCGAACTCCAGGTTGGAGCCCTTCGCCTGGACGCGGTAACCGACACCGCTGATTTCGAGCGCCTTGACGTAACCCTGGGTCACGCCGGTGATCATGTTCGCCACCAGCGTGCGGGACAGGCCGTGCAGGGCCTTGTTCTGACGCTCGTCGTTGGGGCGCAGCACGAGAAGCGTGCCGTCATCGCCCTTGGTGACCTCGATCGGCGCGGCAACGGTGTGCGAGAGAGAACCCTTCGGGCCCTTCACCGCGACCGTACGGCCTTCGATGGTGACGTCCACACCGGCGGGAACCTGGATGGGGAGCTTGCCGATTCGCGACATGAGCTTTTCCTCCGTTCCCGACTACCAGACGTAGGCGAGGACTTCCCCACCTACGCCCTTCTTGCCTGCCTGCTGGCCGGTCAGAAGACCGTGGGACGTGGAGATGATCGCCACGCCCAGGCCGCCCAGGACCTTCGGCAGGTTGGTGGACTTCGCGTACACGCGCAGACCCGGCTTGGAGATGCGCTTGATGCCGGCGATCGAACGCTCGCGGTTCGGGCCGAACTTCAGCTCCAGGACGAGGTTCTTGCCGACCTCGGCGTCCTCGACCTTCCAGCCGGTGATGAAGCCCTCCTGCTGGAGGATTTCCGCGATGTGCGACTTGATCTTGCTGTGCGGCATCACGACATCGTCGTGGTATGCCGAGTTCGCGTTACGCAGACGCGTGAGCATGTCTGCGATGGGATCAGTCATGGTCATGAATTGGCCTTCGGCCTCTCTCGCCGGGGTTTCCTGTATGCGCCATCCCTCTCCCCGATCAGAGCCGGGACGGGTGCGGTGCGGGGACCTACGGCGTAGTAAGCGTTGTCAGCGGGCTATGGCCCGCGGGCGGTCCGGATCAGCGGGCGCCCAACCCCACAAGCCTACGGCATATGAGGAAGGGCTCCCGCCAACCAGTTGCTTACCGAGAGCTTCGGGTAATTCCCAAAAAGGGAATTACCAGGAGCTCTTGGTGACGCCCGGCAGCTCGCCGCGGTGTGCCATCTCACGGAGGCATACGCGGCACAGGCCGAACTTGCGGTAAACGGAGTGGGGACGGCCGCAGCGCTGGCAGCGGGTGTAACCGCGCACGCCGAACTTCGGCTTGCGGGCGGCCTTAGCGATCAGTGCCTTCTTCGCCACGGTCAGTTCTCCTTGAACGGGAAGCCGAGGTGACGAAGGAGGGCACGACCCTCGTCGTCGTTGGTCGCCGTGGTGACCACGGTGATGTCCATGCCCCGGACCCGGTCGATCTTGTCCTGGTCGATCTCGTGGAACATGACCTGCTCCGTGAGACCGAAGGTGTAGTTGCCACGGCCGTCGAACTGCTTCGGCGACAGGCCGCGGAAGTCACGGATACGCGGCAGCGCGAGCGACAGCGTACGGTCCAGGAACTCCCACATGCGGTCACCGCGGAGGGTGACGTGGCAGCCGATCGGCTGACCCTCACGCAGCTTGAACTGCGCGATGGACTTCCGGGCCTTGGTGACGGACGGCTTCTGGCCGGTGATCGTGGTGAGGTCGCGGATGGCGCCCTCGATCAGCTTGGAGTCGCGGGCGGCGTCGCCCACACCCATGTTGACCACGATCTTCACGAGGCCGGGGATCTGCATGACGTTCTCGTAGGAGAACTGCTCACGCAGCTTGCCCGCGATCTCCTCGCGGTAGCGCAGCTTCAGACGCGGTGCAGTGGTGGTCGTCATCAGATGTCCTCACCGGTCCGCTTGGCAACGCGGATCTTGTTGCCCTCGTCGTCAAAGCGGTAGCCGACGCGGGTGACAACCTTCTTGCCGTCCTTCTCCACGACCAGCTGAACGTTGCTGATGTGAATGGGGGCCTCGGTGGTGACAATGCCGCCGGTCTGCGAACCGCGAGCCGTCTGACCGGCCTTGGTGTGCTTCTTGACCCGGTTGACACCCTCGACGAGAACACGGTCCTGCGTGGGATAGGCCACGATGACCTTGCCCTGCTTGCCCTTGTCCTTACCGGTGATGACCTGAACCAGGTCGCCCTTCTTGATCTTCATGCTTACAGCACCTCCGGCGCGAGCGAGATGATCTTCATGAACTTCTTCTCGCGCAGCTCACGGCCCACCGGGCCGAAGATACGGGTGCCACGAGGGTCGCCGTCGTTCTTCAGAATGACAGCGGCGTTCTCGTCGAAACGGATGTACGAGCCGTCCTGGCGGCGGCGCTCCTTGACGGTGCGAACGATGACCGCCTTGATGACGTCACCCTTCTTCACGTTGCCACCGGGGATCGCGTCCTTGACGGTGGCGACGATGACGTCACCGATGCCCGCGTAGCGGCGACCCGAGCCACCGAGAACACGGATGCAAAGGATCTCCTTGGCACCAGTGTTGTCGGCGACACGCAGTCGCGACTCCTGCTGGATCACGTCTATCTCCTGATCGTCTGCCGGTTCCCGGTGGGGGCCGCGAGTGACTCACGGACCCCACCGAGCCTGGCGGAACTATTCCGAGGGGAAGCCCCCTCGGAGGGGTTTACTTGGCCTTTTCGAGGATCTCGACGATGCGCCACCGCTTCGTGGCGGACAGCGGCCGGGTCTCCATCAGGAGGACGCGGTCGCCGATGCCGGCGGCGTTCTGCTCGTCGTGCGCCTTGAGCTTGTTCGTACGGCGGATGACCTTGCCGTACAGCGCGTGCTTCACACGGTCCTCGACGGCGACGACGACGGTCTTGTCCATCTTGTCGCTGACAACAAGGCCCTCGCGGGTCTTGCGGAATCCGCGGTCGCCCGCGGCGGTGCCGCTGGTGTTCGCAGTGTTCTCAGTCACGTTGCTCTCGCTCATCAGGCGCTCTCCACCGTCTCGATGCCCAGCTCGCGCTCACGCATCAGGGTGTAGATCCGCGCGATGTCCTTCCGGACGGCCTTCAGCCGACCGTGGTTTTCGAGCTGACCGGTCGCCGCCTGGAAGCGGAGGTTGAACAGCTCTTCCTTGGCCTCGCGAAGCTTGCCGAGAAGCTCCTCGTCGCCCAGCTCGCGCAGTTCGGACGCCTTGGTAACGGCCGCCATCACGACTCACCTGCCTCGCGCCGAACGATCCGGCACTTCATCGGAAGCTTGTGAGCAGCGCGGGTAAGCGCCTCACGCGCAATCTTCTCGTTCGGGTAGGACAGCTCGAACATCACCCGACCGGGCTTGACGTTCGCGATCCACCACTCGGGGGAACCCTTACCGGAACCCATGCGGGTCTCGGCAGGCTTCTTGGTGAGCGGACGGTCCGGGTAGATGTTGATCCAGACCTTGCCGCCACGCTTGATGTGACGGGTCATCGCGATACGAGCGGCCTCGATCTGACGGTTCGTCACGTATGCCGGGGTCAGCGCCTGGATGCCGTACTCGCCGAACGCAACCTGCGTCCCACCCTTGGACATACCGCTGCGCTTCGGGTGGTGCTGCTTGCGGTGCTTGACCCTACGGGGGATCAGCATTTCGGTCAGGCCTCCGTTCCGCCGGTAGAAGAGGACGTCGCCTCAGCGGCCGGTGCGGCAGCGGCGGCGTCGGCCTTGGGGGCCTCGGCTGCCGGGCTCTGCTGCGGCTTGCGGCCACGGCCGCCACGCTCGCCACCACGGCCACCACGGCCGGCGGGACGGTCGTTGCCGCCACCACGGGCCGGACGGTTGCCGGCGCGGGCCGCGGCGTTCTCGGCACGCACCTCGGCGATGTTCTTGACGTCGCCCTTGTAGATCCAGACCTTCACACCGATACGGCCGAAGGTCGTCTTGGCCTCGAAGAAGCCGTAATCCACGTTCGCGCGGAGCGTGTGCAGGGGCACACGGCCCTCGCGGTAGAACTCCGAGCGGGACATCTCGGCGCCGCCGAGACGGCCACCGCACTGGATCTTGATGCCCTTGGCGCCGGCCTTCATCGTCGACTGCATGCTCTTACGCATGGCGCGACGGAAGGAGACACGCGAGGAGAGCTGCTCGGCGACGGCCTGGGCCACCAGCTGAGCGTCCACCTCGGGGTTCTTGACCTCAAGGATGTTGAGCTGGACCTGCTTGCCGGTCAGCTTCTCCAGCTCGCCGCGGATACGGTCGGCCTCGGCGCCGCGGCGGCCGATGACGATGCCCGGACGCGCGGTGTGGATGTCAACGCGGACGCGGTCGCGGGTGCGCTCGATCTCGACCTTCGAGATGCCGGCCCGCTCCATGCCCTTCGTCATCATGCGACGAATGGCGACGTCTTCCTTGACGTAGTCCTTGTACAGCTTGTCGGCGTACCAGCGGGACTTGAAGTCCGTGGTGATACCGAGCCGGAACCCATGCGGGTTAACCTTCTGGCCCATTACCGGGTTCCTTCCTTGCTGCTGACGACCACGGTGATGTGGCTGGTCCGCTTACGGATCCGGTAGGCACGGCCCTGGGCACGCGGACGGAACCGCTTCAGGGTCGGACCTTCGTCCACGTACGCCTCGCTGATGACCAGCGAGTTGGCGTCGGTGTGGTCGTAGTTGTGCGCGGCGTTGGCAATGGCGCTGTCAAGCACCTTGCCGACCGGCACGCTCGCGGCCTGCGGGGCGAAACGCAGGACCGCCTGAGCCTCCGTGGCATCCATGCCACGGATGAGGTCCACCACGCGGCGGGCCTTCATGGGCGTGACGCGGATGTACCGCGCCTGGGCCCTGGCTTCCATGGTTGTCCCTTCGGTGTTAGTCATAGTCGGTTCCACCCCGCGTTAGCGGCGCTTCGACTTCCGGTCGTCCTTGACGTGGCCGCGGAAGGTGCGAGTCGGCGAGAACTCGCCGAGCTTGTGGCCGACCATCGACTCGGTGACGAACACCGGGACGTGGATCTTGCCGTTGTGCACCGCGATCGTGTGGCCCAGCATGGCCGGGACGATCATCGAGCGACGGGACCAGGTCTTGATGACGTTCTTGGTGCCTGCTTCGTTCTGGACATCCACCTTCTTGATCAGGTGGTCGTCGACGAAGGGCCCCTTCTTGAGACTGCGCGGCATCTAAACCCGCTCCTAGCGCTTCTTGTTCGTCTTGCGGCGGCGGACGATGTACTTGCTGCTTGCCTTCTTCGGCGAGCGAGTACGACCTTCCTTCTGACCCCACGGGCTGACCGGGTGACGTCCACCGGAGGTCTTGCCCTCACCACCACCGTGCGGGTGGTCGACCGGGTTCATCGCGACACCGCGGACGGTCGGGCGAACGCCCTTCCAGCGCATACGGCCGGCCTTGCCCCAGTTGATGTTCGACTGCTCGGCGTTGCCGACCTCGCCGATCGTGGCGCGGCAGCGTACGTCGACCATCCGGACCTCGCCGGAGGGCATACGAAGGGTGGCCATGGAGCCCTCCTTCGCCAGCAGCTGCACCGAAGCGCCCGCGGAGCGGGAGATCTTCGCGCCGCCGCCGGGACGCATCTCGATGGCGTGGATCGTCGTACCCACCGGGATGTTGCGCAGCGGCAGGTTGTTGCCCGGCTTGATGTCGGCCCCGGGGCCGTTCTCAACCCGGTCGCCCTGGCTGAGCTTCGCCGGGGCGATGATGTAGCGCTTCTCGCCGTCTGCGTAGTGCAGCAGCGCGATGCGCGCGGTGCGGTTCGGGTCGTACTCGATGTGCGCGACCTTGGCAGGCACGCCGTCCTTGTCGTGACGACGGAAGTCGATCACGCGGTAGGCGCGCTTGTGGCCACCACCCTGGTGGCGAACGGTCACACGACCGGCGTTGTTACGGCCGCCCTTGCTGTGCAGCGGGCGGACCAGCGACTTCTCCGGCGTGGACCGCGTGATCTCGACAAAGTCGGCGACGCTGGAGCCACGACGGCCCGGGGTCGTCGGCTTGTACTTGCGGATACCCATTTCTCAGTCCTCGGAAGATTCCGGACTTCTGAACGATCCAGCCTCCGTCAGGAGGCCGGGCCGCCGAAGATGTCGATACGGTCGCCCTCAGCAAGGGTCACGATGGCGCGCTTGGTGTTGGCGCGCTTGCCGAAACCGGTGCGGGTGCGCTTGCGCTTGCCCTGGCGGTTGATCGTGTTGACCCCTGCGACCTTGACCGAGAAGACCGCTTCCACGGCCTGCTTGATCTGGGTCTTGTTGGCGGTGGGCGCCACGATGAACGTGTACTTGTTCTCGTCGAGCAGCGCGTAGCTCTTCTCGGACACCACGGGCTTCACGAGGATGTCGCGGTGGTCGTGGAAGGTCTTGCTGGTGATCTCGGCCATCAGGCTTCACTCCCCTCGTTGTCTTCAGCGGCCTTGGAAGGGCCAGACACGAAGGACTCGAAGGCGGCCTTGGTGAAGACCACGTCGTCGGAGACGAGCACGTCATACGTGTTGAGCTGGCCCGGCGCCAGGATGTGCACCTGGGGCAGGTTGCGTGCGGACAGCCACGCGGCCTCGTCGGCCCGCTCGGCGACCAGGAGCACGTGCTTGCGCTCGCTGATCTTGCCCAGCAGGGCCTTGGCGGCCTTGGTGGACACCGCGTCCTCGACCACGCCGGAGACGACGTGGATACGGGAGTGGCGGGCCCGGTCGGTGAGGGCACCGCGCAGGGCGGCGGCCTTCATCTTCTTCGGCGTCCGCTGCGAGTAGTCACGCGGCTGGGGGCCGTGAACGACGCCACCGCCGGCGAACTGCGGCGCACGGGTCGAACCCTGACGGGCGCGGCCGGTGCCCTTCTGGCGGTACGGCTTCTTGCCACCACCACGGACTTCGCCGCGGGTCTTGGTCTTGTGCGTGCCCTGGCGGGCAGCGGCCAGCTGGGCGACAACGACCTGGTGGATCAGCGGAATGCTGACCTTGGCGTCGAAGATCTCCGCGGGGAGTTCGACGGTCCCGGCCTTGTCGCCTGCCGGCGAAAGGATGTCAACAGTGCTCATCAGTTACCTCAGGCCCCCTTGGCCGCGGTACGGACCAGGACGAGGCCGCCGTTCGGACCAGGAACCGCACCCTTGATCAGGATCAGGCCCTTTTCCGCGTCAACGGCATGAACGGTCAGGTTCTGGGTGGTCACGCGCTCGTTGCCCATACGGCCGGCCATCCGCATGCCCTTGAACACACGGCCCGGGGTGGCGCAGCCACCGATGGAGCCGGGAGAGCGGTGCTTGCGCTGGGTGCCGTGACCGGCGCCGAGGCCCTTGAAGTTGTGACGCTTCATGACACCGGCGAAGCCCTTGCCCTTGCTCTTGCCCGTGACGTCAACCTTGACGCCGGACTCGAACACATCGGCGGTGACCTCCTGGCCGAGCGTGTACTCGCTCGCGTCGGAGGTACGCAGCTCCACCAGGTGGCGGCGGGGGGTCACGTCGGCCTTGGCGAAGTGGCCCTTGAGGGGCTTGTTCACCTTGCGCGGGTCGATCTCGCCGAAGGCGATCTGGACCGACTCGTAGCCGTCGGAGTCATTCGTACGGACCTGGGTAACAACGCAGGGCCCGGCCTTGACGACGGTCACCGGGACGACACGGTTGTTCTCGTCCCAGACCTGGGTCATGCCGAGCTTCTCGCCCAGGACACCCTTGATCTGCTTTGCCATCTCTTCCGCGCCTCTCAGAGCTTGATCTCGATGTCGACGCCGGCCGGAAGGTCCAGGCGCATCAACGAGTCAACGGTCTTGGGCGTCGGGTCGAGAATGTCGATCAGGCGCTTGTGCGTGCGCATCTCGAAGTGCTCGCGCGAGTCCTTGTACTTGTGCGGCGACTTGATGACGCAGTACACGTTCTTCTCAGTGGGCAGCGGCACCGGGCCCGCGACCGACGCACCAGTACGCGTCACCGTCTCGACGATCTTCTTCGCCGAGGAATCGATGACCTCGTGGTCGTAGGCCTTGAGCCGGATGCGGATCTTCTGTCCCGCCATGGCTGCTTCGTAGTCCTGTCTCTCGTAACGCTCTGGAACCCGCTGGGCCCTGCACCATCAAACACACGGTCCTGCTCCGACCCACGCGGTCGGGCGTGTCGCATCCCCTCCACGAAAACTCCCGAAGGATTTTCCCTGCCAAAGGGTGCGGCCCAAGTCCGCGAGCCGGGGGCAGAACACCCACCGGGCGCCTGGCCGGAGCCCCGCTGACACTTCCCGGAAGATTCCCGTACGTCCGTCCCAGCGCTGCCCGTAAGGCAGTTGGGACGACGAGTACTGTGGGACTCGCTTCCGGTCCTCCCGGCGGGAGGCGCGCAGCATCGGCACTCAACCGAGCAACCTGAACAGTGTGCCATAGGCCCTACAGCCCTGGCCAATCGCGGCCCGAAAGGGTACCCCGTCAACGCGGGTCATCAAACGCGGGCCCGCTCCGCACGCGAACCCGCCTCGCTGTTCAGGCCCCCCGCGCCGGCCTCCGGACACGGCGCCTCGGGTCACCGCGGACACAGCACAGGGGCCCCGCGCCACCGTCCTCACGGACTGCGGTGCGGGGCCCCTGCTGGATGCTCTTGAAGGAGCTACCAGGTCAGATCGACAGAACTACTTGTTGATCTTGGTGACCTGGCCGGCGCCCACGGTCCGGCCACCCTCACGGATGGCGAACTTCAGGCCCTCTTCCATGGCGACGGGCTGGATCAGCTCGACCGTCATGACGGTGTTGTCGCCCGGCATGACCATCTCGGTGCCCTCGGGGAGGGTCACGACGCCGGTCACGTCCGTGGTACGGAAGTAGAACTGCGGGCGGTAGTTGTTGAAGAAGGGGGTGTGACGGCCACCCTCGTCCTTCGACAGGATGTAGGCCTGGGCCTCGAAGCTGGTGTGCGGCGTGACCGAACCCGGCTTGATGATGACCTGACCGCGCTCGACGTCCTCGCGCTTGATGCCACGGAGGAGCAGACCGACGTTCTCACCGGCCTGGCCCTCGTCGAGCAGCTTGCGGAACATCTCGATGCCGGTGACCGTGGTGGTGGTCTTGTCCTGCTTGATACCGACGATGTCGACGGTCTCGTTGACCTTGAGCACACCACGCTCGATACGACCGGTGACGACGGTGCCACGACCGGTGATCGTGAAGACGTCCTCGATCGGCATCAGGAACGGCTTGTCGACGTCGCGCTCGGGCTGCGGGATCGCCTCGTCGACGGCGGCCATCAGGTTCAGGACCGACTGGCCCCACTCCTTGTCGCCCTCAAGCGCCTTGAGCGCCGAGACACGCACGACCGGAAGGTCGTCGCCCGGGAACTCGTACTCGGAGAGGAGCTCACGTACCTCAAGCTCGACGAGCTCCATGATCTCCTCGTCGTCCACCATGTCGGCCTTGTTCAGCGCGACAACGATGTACGGCACGCCGACCTGGCGGGCCAGGAGCACGTGCTCCTTGGTCTGCGGCATCGGGCCGTCGGTGGCGGCGACCACGAGGATGGCGCCGTCCATCTGCGCCGCACCCGTGATCATGTTCTTGATGTAGTCCGCGTGACCGGGGCAGTCGACGTGCGCGTAGTGACGCGACTCCGTCTGGTACTCGACGTGCGCGATGGAGATGGTGATACCGCGCTGGCGCTCCTCAGGAGCCTTGTCGATCTGGTCGAAGGCCGAGGCCTCGTTCAGGTCCGGAAACGCGTCATGCAGCACCTTGGTAATGGCGGCCGTGAGGGTCGTCTTACCGTGGTCGATGTGACCGATGGTGCCGATGTTGACGTGCGGCTTAGTCCGCTCGAACTTCGCCTTCGCCACTGGGGTCCTCCTGTGGAGTGGTTCTGTACGCCTTACTCATCGGCGCCAGGTGATCTTTGCTGGGATGCCGGGGCCCGGGGCATCCCGGCCGTGATTCGGCCGGAATGCCCCAGAGCTTGCCGGTGACAAGCCTAAAGCGTGCGCTCGGAAGAGCTACTCGCCCTTGGCCTTCGCGATGATCTCCTCAGCGACGTTCCGGGGAACCTCGGCGTAGGAGTCGAACTGCATCGAGTAGCTTGCGCGACCCGAGGTCTTGCTTCGGAGGTCTCCGACGTAGCCGAACATCTCCGAAAGCGGCACCAGGCCCTTGACGACCCGGGCGCCGGCCCGCTCCTCCATGGCCTGGATCTGGCCACGGCGGGAGTTGATGTCGCCGATGACATCGCCCATGTAGTCCTCGGGCGTGGTGACCTCAACGGCCATCATGGGCTCAAGGAGCACGGGAGACGCCTTGCGCGCGGCCTCCTTGAAGGCCTGCGATCCGGCGATCTTGAACGCGAGTTCGGAGGAGTCGACCTCGTGGTACGCACCGTCGAGCAGCGTCAGGCGGACACCGGTCATCTCGTAACCGGCGAGGATGCCGAACTGCATGGCCTCCTGCGCACCGGCGTCCACCGAAGGGATGTACTCCTTCGGGATACGGCCACCGGTGACCTTGTTCACGAACTCGTACGAGGTGTCGCCGCCCTCGATGGGCTCGATCGCGATCTGCACCTTGGCGAACTGACCCGTACCACCGGTCTGCTTCTTGTGGGTGTAGTCCACCCGCTCGACGGCCTTACGGATCGTCTCACGGTAAGCGACCTGCGGCTTGCCGACGTTCGCCTCGACGCGGAACTCGCGCCTCATGCGGTCGACCAGCACCTCAAGGTGGAGCTCGCCCATACCGCCGATGACGGTCTGGCCGGTCTCCTCGTTGGTGTGCACCTGGAAGGAGGGGTCCTCCTCCGCGAGACGCTGGATGGCGACACCCAGCTTCTCCTGGTCGCCCTTGGACTTGGGCTCGATCGCGACCTCGATGACCGGCGCCGGGAAGTCCATGGACTCCAGGATCACCGGGTTCTTCTCGTCGCTCAGCGTCTCACCGGTGGTGGTCTGCTTCAGGCCCATCACGGCGACGATGTCGCCGGCGCCCACGGCCTCGATCTCCTCACGCTTGTTCGCGTGCATACGGTAGATCTTGCCGATGCGCTCCTTGCGGCCCTTCACGGAGTTCAGCACCGCGGTGCCGGACTCCAGACGGCCGGAGTACACCCGGACGAACGTGAGCTTGCCGAGGTGCGGGTCGCTCATGATCTTGAACGCCAGCGCCGACAGCGGCTCGTCGTCGGAGGGCCTGCGCTTGACGACCAGCTCCGGGTCCTTCACGTCGCGGCCCTCGATGGCCTCGACGTCCAGGGGAGAAGGCAGGTAGCGCACGACCGCGTCGAGCAGGGGCTGGACGCCCTTGTTCTTGAACGCGGTGCCACAGAACACCGGGGTGACGGTGATGCCGTCGGACTTGCCGGACGCGATGGTGATACGGCGGATCGCCGCGTAGAGCTGCTCCACGGAAGGCTCCTGGCCCTCCAGGTACAGCTCCATCAGCTCGTCGTCGTTCTCGGCGACGGTCTCCAGCAGCTTGCCGCGCCACTCCTCGGCCGCCTCGGTGTGCGTCGCGGGGATGTCGACGACGTCGTACATCTCGCCCTTGGCAGCCTCGGCGGACCAGACAAAGGCCTTCATCGTCACGAGGTCGACGACGCCCTTGAAGTCCATCTCGGCACCGATCGGAAGCTGCATGACGATCGGGGTCGCGCCGAGGCGGTCCGAGATCATGTCGACGCAGCGGTGGAACTCCGCGCCGGTCCGGTCGAGCTTGTTGACGAAACAGATGCGGGGCACGCCGTAACGGTCGGCCTGACGCCACACCGTCTCGGACTGCGGCTCCACACCGGCGACACCGTCGAACACGGTGACGGCGCCGTCGAGCACGCGGAGCGAACGCTCCACCTCGACCGTGAAGTCCACGTGACCCGGGGTGTCGATGATGTTGATGGTGTGGTCGACGTCCTCGAGCGGCCAGTGACAGGTCGTCGCGGCGGACGTGATCGTGATGCCGCGCTCCTGCTCCTGCTCCATCCAGTCCATCGTGGCAGCGCCGTCGTGGACCTCACCGATCTTGTAGCTCACACCGGTGTAAAACAGGATGCGCTCGGTGGTCGTCGTCTTGCCCGCGTCGATGTGGGCCATGATCCCGATGTTGCGGACCCTGGCCAGGTCAAGCGAAGTGGTGGCCATTTGGCTCAGTCTTCTCTCGGTCTCGATGGGGGTAGCGACTACCAGCGGTAGTGCGCGAAGGCCTTGTTGGACTCGGCCATCTTGTGCGTGTCCTCACGCTTCTTGACCGAGGCGCCGAGACCGTTGGAGGCGTCGAGCAGCTCGTTCATGAGGCGTTCGGTCATGGTCTTCTCGCGACGGGCGCGGGAGTAACCCACGACCCAGCGCAGAGCGAGGGTGGCGGCGCGACCGGGCTTGACCTCGATCGGCACCTGGTAGGTGGCACCACCGACACGGCGGGACTTGACCTCAAGCGTGGGCTTGACGTTCTCAAGCGCGCGCTTCAGCGTGATGACCGGGTCGTTGCCGGTCTTCTCGCGGAGGCCTTCCATGGCGCCGTACACGATCCGCTCGGCGGTGGAACGCTTGCCGTTGAGCAGGATCTTGTTGATCAGCGACGTGACAAGAGGAGAACCGTAGACCGGGTCGATGATGACCGGGCGCTTCGGGGCAGGGCCCTTACGAGGCATTCTTACTTCTCCTTCTTGGCGCCGTAGCGGCTGCGGGCCTGCTTGCGGTTCTTGACACCCTGGGTGTCAAGGGAGCCGCGGATGATCTTGTAACGAACACCCGGCAGGTCCTTCACACGGCCACCACGCACGAGCACGATGGAGTGCTCCTGCAGGTTGTGTCCCTCACCCGGGATGTAGGCCGTGACCTCGATGCCGGAGGTCAGACGCACACGCGCGACCTTCCGCAGGGCCGAGTTCGGCTTCTTCGGGGTGGTCGTGAACACGCGCGTGCAGACGCCGCGACGCTGAGGCGAGCCTTCGAGCGCGGGCGTCTTGTTCTTCTCGACCTTGTCCTGCCGGCCCTTCCGGACCAGCTGCTGGATCGTAGGCACTACTTCTCCGGTTTCTGTGTGCCGTTCGTAAAACTAACCTGGAACGTCACCGACCCACGCGGTCGGGTGTGTCGAATGCTGCACGACCCCGCTCGAAAGCGGATAAGGCGCAGATCACGGTGGCCGATACTCGGACCCCTCGTGCGGCTGAAGACACGCACAGGAGCCCAGGCACACCCCAGGCACAAGGTCTGAGCGTACCTACCTCATCGACTCCGGTCAAAACAAATGCCGTGGACCAGACACGCCGTACGCGCTCGCCGCTGCGGAACCTCGCGACAGCCGCCCCGACGGCCGCCAGAAGCCCAGGGTGCCAGATGCGCTATGCCCCGGCCAGTCCCTTATCGAATCAAAGTACGGAACATCCCGGTTTGACAGTGCCCGTCCGCCGTGCTGGCCGCGCTGTGCCACTTACAGCAGCCACGCGGGACAGCAGCCACGCGGGCGCGCACGCCGGAGGGCGGCCACCCCTCGCGGGATGGCCGCCCTCCGGTTCGCTCACGCCTTACTGGTTGTACGGACCGTAGTCGTAGTCCTCCAGCGGGACGGCCTGGCCGGAGCCGGTGCCGAACGGCGAGTAATCGATGTCGTCGTAGCCGACGGCCGAGTACATCGCGGCCTTGGCCTCCTCGGTCGGCTCGACCCGGATGTTGCGGTAACGGGACAGACCCGTACCGGCCGGGATGAGCTTACCGATGATGACGTTCTCCTTGAGGCCGATCAGGGAGTCCGACTTGGCGTTGATCGCCGCGTCGGTGAGGACCCTGGTCGTCTCCTGGAAGGACGCCGCCGACAGCCACGACTCGGTGGCCAGCGACGCCTTGGTGATACCCATGAGCTGCGGACGGCCGGAGGCCGGGTGGCCGCCTTCCGTGACCACACGACGGTTCTCGGTCTCGAACTTCGAGCGCTCCACCAGCTCGCCCGGCAGCAGCTCCGCGTCGCCGGACTCGATGATCGTCACACGGCGCAGCATCTGCCGGATGATGATCTCGATGTGCTTGTCGTGGATCGACACACCCTGCGAGTTGTAGACCTTCTGGACTTCGCCGACCAGGTGGACCTGGACCGCGCGCTGACCGAGGATCCGCAGCACGTCGTGCGGGTTGGTGGCACCCACGGTGAGCTTCTGGCCCACCTCGACGTGGTCACCCTCACTCACGAGCAGACGGGCACGCTTCGAGATCGGGAACGGCGTCTCTTCGCTGCCGTCGTCCGGAGTGACAACGATCTTCTTGGTCTTCTCGGTCTCCTCGATACGGATGCGGCCGGCCGCCTCCGAGATCGGGGCGACACCCTTGGGCGTACGAGCCTCGAAGAGCTCGACGACACGGGGCAGACCCTGGGTGATGTCGTCACCGGCCACACCACCGGTGTGGAAGGTACGCATCGTGAGCTGGGTACCGGGCTCACCGATGGACTGCGCGGCGATGATGCCGACCGCCTCACCGATGTCGACCAGCTTGCCGGTGGCCAGCGAGCGGCCGTAGCAGAAGGCACAGGTGCCGACCGCGGACTCGCAGGTCAGGACCGAGCGGGTCTTGACCTCCTCGACCCCGGCCTTCACGACGGCGTCGATCAGGACATCGCCCAGGTCGACATTTGCCGGCGCGATGACCTTGCCGTCGACGACGACGTCCTCGGCGAGCATCCGCGCGTACACGGACGTCTCGACGTCCTCCGCCTTGCGCAGCACACCGTCGGCGCCGCGCTCGGCGATCCGCAGCTTCAGACCGCGGTCGGTGCCACAGTCCTCCTCGCGGATGATCACGTCCTGCGAGACGTCCACCAGACGACGGGTCAGATAACCCGAGTCGGCGGTACGCAGGGCGGTGTCGGCCAGACCCTTACGGGCACCGTGCGTGGAGATGAAGTACTCCAGCACGGACAGACCTTCACGGAAGGACGCCTTGATGGGACGCGGAATCGTCTCGTTCTTGGCGTTGGACACCAGACCACGCATACCGGCGATCTGACGCATCTGCATCATGTTTCCACGAGCACCCGAGTTCACCATCATGAAGATGGGGTTGGTCTTCGGGAAGTTCGCGTTCATCGCCTCGGCGACCTCGTTGGTCGCCTTGGTCCAGATCGCGATGAGCTCCTGGGTGCGCTCGTCCTTGGTGATCAGACCGCGCTCGTACTGCTTCTGGACCTTCTCGTCCTGCGCCTCGTAACCCTGGACGATCGCCTTCTTCGCCTCGGGCACGACGACGTCGGAGATGGCCACGGTGACACCGGAACGGGTCGCCCAGAAGAAGCCCGCCGCCTTCAGGTTGTCGAGCGTCGCCGCCACGATGACCTTGGGGTAGCGCTCGGCCAGGTCGTTGACGATCTCGGAGAGCTGCTTCTTGCCCACCGAGTAGTCGACGAACGGGTAGTCCTCGGGCAGCAGCTCGTTGAAGAGCGCGCGGCCCAGGGTCGTACGCAGCCGGAACGGGTCGCCCTGCTGCCACTCGGAGCCGTTGACGCCGTCGGTGTCCGCCTCGTCGCCGGCCGGCGGGGTCCAGCCGCGCGGCGGGATGGTGCCCACCGGGAAGCGGATGTCGACCTTCGCCTGGAGCGAGAGCTCACGGTTGTCGAAGGCCATGGTGGCCTCGGCGGACGAGCCGAAGGACCGGCCCACACCGATGACCTTGCGCTCCTCCTCGTCCGTGGTGAGGAAGAAGAGACCGAGCACCATGTCCTGGGTCGGCATGGTGACCGGACGGCCGTCGGCCGGCTTGAGGATGTTGTTCGAGGACAGCATCAGGATGCGGGCCTCGGCCTGCGCCTCCGCGGAGAGCGGCAGGTGGACGGCCATCTGGTCACCGTCGAAGTCCGCGTTGAACGCGGTGCAGACGAGCGGGTGGATCTGGATGGCCTTGCCCTCGACGAGCTGCGGCTCGAAGGCCTGGATGCCCAGGCGGTGCAGGGTCGGCGCACGGTTCAGCAGCACCGGGTGTTCGGCGATGACCTCTTCGAGCACGTCGTACACGACCGTACGGCCACGCTCGACCATGCGCTTCGCCGACTTGATGTTCTGCGCGTGGTTCAGGTCCACCAGGCGCTTCATCACGAACGGCTTGAAGAGCTCCAGCGCCATGGCCTTCGGCAGACCGCACTGGTGCAGCTTGAGCTGCGGGCCGACGACGATCACGGAACGGGCCGAGTAGTCGACTCGCTTGCCGAGCAGGTTCTGACGGAAACGACCCTGCTTGCCCTTGAGCATGTCGCTCAGGGACTTCAGCGGGCGGTTACCGGGACCGGTCACCGGGCGACCGCGGCGGCCGTTGTCGAACAGCGCGTCGACGGCCTCCTGCAGCATCCGCTTCTCGTTGTTCACGATGATCTCGGGAGCACCGAGGTCGAGGAGACGCTTGAGACGGTTGTTGCGGTTGATCACACGGCGGTACAGGTCGTTCAGGTCGGAGGTCGCGAAACGGCCACCGTCGAGCTGCACCATCGGACGCAGGTCCGGCGGGATCACCGGCACGCAGTCCAGCACCATGCCCTTGGGGCTGTTGCTGGTCTGCAGGAACGCGGAGACGACCTTGAGGCGCTTGAGCGCACGGGTCTTCTTCTGGCCCTTGCCGGTACGGATGATCTCGCGGAGGCGCTCGGCCTCCTCGTCCAGGTCGAAGGACTCCAGGCGCTTCTGCAGCGCCGCGGCACCCATCGAACCGTCGAAGTACGTGCCGAAGCGGTCACGCAGCTCGCGGTAGAGGAGCTCGTCGCCCTCCAGGTCCTGGACCTTGAGGTTCTTGAAGCGGTTCCACACCTCGTCGAGGCGGTCGATCTCGCGCTGCGCACGGTCGCGGAGCTGCTTCATCTCACGCTCGGCACCTTCGCGCACCTTGCGGCGCACGTCGGCCTTGGCGCCTTCGGCCTCCAGCTCGGCCAGGTCGGTCTCAAGCTTCTTGGCGCGGGCTTCGAGGTCGGCGTCGCGACGGTTCTCGACCTGCTGGCGCTCGACGGAGACATGGGCCTCCAGCGACGGCAGATCGCGCGTACGGCGCTCCTCGTCCACGAACGTGATCATGTACGCGGCGAAGTAGATGACCTTCTCAAGGTCCTTCGGCGCGAGGTCCAGCAGGTATCCCAGGCGCGACGGGACGCCCTTGAAGTACCAGATGTGCGTGACGGGAGCGGCAAGCTCGATGTGTCCCATGCGCTCACGGCGCACCTTGGCGCGCGTGACTTCCACGCCACAGCGCTCACAGATGATGCCCTTGAAGCGGACACGCTTGTACTTGCCGCAGTAGCACTCCCAGTCCCGGGTCGGACCGAAGATCTTCTCGCAGAAGAGTCCGTCCTTTTCGGGCTTGAGCGTGCGGTAGTTGATGGTCTCCGGCTTCTTCACTTCGCCGTGGGACCAGGTCCGGATGTCGTCCGCGGTGGCAAGGCCGATCCGCAGCTCGTCGAAGAAGTTGACGTCGAGCACTTGTCGTCAATCCCTCTTTCGGGGGTTCGAGCCCCTCGCCGTCAAGCGAGAAAATGGGGCACTTCAGCAATGGTCTGAACGGGTCCGGGGAGAGCCGGCCGGATACGGGATCCGGCCGGCCAACCCGTCAGACCTCTTCGACGCTGCTCGGCTCTCGCCGGGACAGGTCGATACCGAGCTCCTCCGCCGCGCGGAAGACATCCTCGTCCGTGTCGCGCATCTCGATGGACATGCCGTCCGAGGACAGCACCTCCACGTTGAGGCAGAGCGACTGCATTTCCTTGATGAGCACCTTGAAGGACTCGGGAATGCCGGGCTCGGGGATGTTTTCGCCCTTGACGATGGCCTCGTAGACCTTCACGCGGCCGGTCACGTCGTCGGACTTGATCGTCAGCAGCTCCTGGAGGGCGTACGCGGCGCCATAAGCCTCCAGCGCCCACACCTCCATCTCACCGAAGCGCTGACCGCCGAACTGGGCCTTACCACCCAGCGGCTGCTGGGTGATCATCGAGTACGGACCGGTCGAGCGGGCGTGCAGCTTGTCGTCGACCAGGTGGTGGAGCTTGAGGATGTACATGTACCCGATCGAGATCGGGTCCGGGAACGGCTCACCGGAGCGGCCGTCGAACAGGTGCGCCTTACCGGACGGCTGGACCATGCGGTTGCCGTCGCGGTTCGGGATCGTGGCCTCGAAGAGACCGGAGATCTCGTCCTCGCGGGCGCCGTCGAAGACCGGCGTGGCGACGTTGGTACCGGCGGCGACCTCGTCGGCGCCGATCGCCTTCAGCCGCTCCATCCACTCCTCGCTGCCCTCGACCTTCCAGCCCTGGCTGGCGAGCCAGCCGAGGTGGATTTCGAGGACCTGTCCCGGGTTCATCCGGGACGGCACACCCAGCGGGTTGAGGATGATGTCGACCGGGGTGCCGTCCTCCAGGAACGGCATGTCCTCGATCGGCAGGATCTTCGAGATGACGCCCTTGTTGCCGTGACGGCCGGCGAGCTTGTCACCATCGGTGATCTTGCGCTTCTGCGCGACGTACACGCGGACGAGCTGGTTCACGCCCGGCGGCAGCTCGTCGCCCTCCTCGCGGTCGAAGACGCGCACACCGATGACCTTGCCGGTCTCGCCGTGCGGCACCTTCAGCGAGGTGTCACGGACCTCACGGGCCTTCTCACCGAAGATCGCGCGGAGCAGGCGCTCCTCCGGCGTCAGCTCGGTCTCACCCTTGGGCGTGACCTTGCCGACGAGGATGTCTCCGGCGACGACCTCGGCACCGATACGGATGATGCCGCGCTCGTCGAGGTCCGCGAGGACCTCTTCGGAGACGTTCGGGATGTCCCGGGTGATCTCCTCGGGGCCGAGCTTGGTGTCACGGGCGTCGACCTCGTGCTCCTCGATGTGGATCGAGGAGAGGACGTCGTCCTGCACCAGACGCTGGCTGAGGATGATCGCGTCTTCGTAGTTGTGGCCCTCCCACGGCATGAACGCCACGAGGAGGTTCTTGCCGAGCGCCATCTCACCCTGCTGGGTGGCCGGACCGTCGGCGAGAACCTGGTTCTCGACGACCCGGTCGCCCTCGTCCACGACAACCTTCTGGTTGACCGAGGTGCCCTGGTTCGAGCGGGAGAACTTGGCGATGCGGTACGTGGTGTACGTGCCGTCGTCGTTGGCGACGGTGATGTAGTCCGCGGATACCTCCTGGACCACACCCTCCTTCTCCGCCTTGATGACGTCACCGGCGTCGACCGCGCAGCGGTACTCCATGCCGGTGCCGACGAGCGGCGCCTCGGACGTGATCAGCGGCACGGCCTGACGCATCATGTTCGCGCCCATCAGGGCACGGTTGGCGTCGTCGTGCTCCAGGAACGGGATCATGGCGGTCGCGACCGACACCATCTGGCGCGGCGAGACGTCCATGTAGTCGACGTCCGTGCCGGGCACGTAGTCGACCTCTCCGCCACGGCGGCGGACCAGGACGCGGGGCTCGGTGAAGCGCAGGTCGTCGGAGAGGAGCGCGTTCGCCTGGGCGATGACGAACCTGTCCTCCTCGTCGGCGGTCAGGTAGTCGACCTCGTCGGTGACCTGGCCGTCGGTGACCTTGCGGTACGGAGTCTCGACGAAACCGAACGCGTTGACCCGGCCGTACGAGGCGAGCGAGCCGATCAGGCCGATGTTCGGGCCTTCAGGGGTCTCGATCGGACACATGCGGCCGTAGTGCGACGGGTGCACGTCACGGACTTCGAAGCCGGCCCGCTCACGGGACAGACCACCGGGGCCCAGCGCCGACAGACGGCGCTTGTGGGTCAGACCCGACAGCGGGTTGTTCTGGTCCATGAACTGGGAGAGCTGGCTGGTGCCGAAGAACTCCTTGATGGAGGCGACGACCGGCCGGATGTTGATCAGTGTCTGCGGCGTGATCGCCTCGACGTCCTGAGTCGTCATGCGCTCACGCACGACGCGCTCCATCCTCGCCAGACCCGTACGGACCTGGTTCTGGATGAGCTCGCCCACATTGCGCAGACGGCGGTTGCCGAAGTGGTCGATGTCGTCGGTCTCGACGACGATCTGGGTGCCGCTCTCGCCGACCGTCTCGGTCTCGCCGGCGTGCAGCTTGACCAGGTACTTGATGGTCGCGATGACATCGTCGGTGGTGAGCACGCCGGCGTCCAGCGGCTCTTCAGCGCCGAGCTTCTTGTTCACCTTGTAGCGGCCGACCTTGGCGAGGTCGTAGCGCTTCGGGTTGAAGTAGAGGTTCTCCAGCAGCGTCTGAGCCGCCTCGCGCGTCGGGGGCTCGCCCGGGCGCAGCTTGCGGTAGATGTCGAGCAGTGCGTCGTCCTGGCCCTGGGTGTGGTCCTTCTCCAGGGTGGCGCGCATCGACTCGTACTCGCCGAACTCCTCCAGGATCTGCTCGGTCGTCCAGCCGAGAGCCTTGAGGAGGACGGTCACGGACTGCTTGCGCTTGCGGTCGATGCGGACACCGACCATGTCGCGCTTGTCGATCTCCATCTCCAGCCAGGCACCCCGGGACGGGATGATCTTGGCAGAGAAGATGTCCTTGTCGGACGTCTTGTCGATGGAGGAGTCGAAGTAGACACCCGGCGAGCGGACGAGCTGGGACACCACGACACGCTCGGTGCCGTTGATGACGAAGGTGCCCTTGTTGGTCATGAGCGGGAAGTCGCCCATGAAGACCGTCTGGGACTTGATCTCGCCGGTCTCGTTGTTGGTGAACTCGGCGGTGACGAAGAGCGGGGCGGCGAACGTGAAGTCGCGCTCCTTGCACTCGTCGATGGAGTTCTTGGAGGGCTCGAAGCGGTGGTCGCGGAAGGTCAGCGACATCGACCCGGAGAAGTCCTCGATCGGAGAGATCTCCTCGAAGATCTCCTCCAGACCGGACTTCCTGGGGACGTCCTGCCCGTTCTCGAGAGCCGCCTCGACACGAGCCTTCCAAGCGGCGTTGCCGAGCAGCCAGTCAAAGCTCTCGGTCTGCAGCGCAAGGAGGTTCGGAACCTCGAGGGGCTCCTTGATCTTTGCAAAGGAGATGCGCAGCGGGGCGGTGCTGGCGCCGTTGTTCGTATTCGCGGTCGAGGCGTTGCGCGAGGCGGCCAAGAGGGGGTCCTTCCGAGGGCTCGGACTCACTACGCGCGTACCGGTCCCAAGCGGGGCACGGAGAGGGAAAGCCCAGATCGGGGCCGTTCAATCACCGATGCTCGTGCGAGGGGGTGCCCCTGGTGACGGGCAGGGAGCAGCTAACAGGCAGCGCAAAGGGTCAGTGTAGCCACTTGGCACACTGATGTCCAGAGCGGGTTTTCCGACACCCTCGTTGTTCTCAACACCCTTGTCTCAACTGCGGCAAAACCTCGCGCCGTAGGCGCACATCGATACTGCCCTCTTCGCGCTCGATCCATGCCTCGGATCCGGATCGATTGTGACGACGCGTCCTGAGAATTGCGCGCTGCGTGCGGTTCGTCAAGGCCCCCCACCCCATGCGAAACGTCACTGGGCGTACGGAGGGCACGGCGATGATCACGATACCCGGCGGCGGCCCGGCGGCAAGGCACCCCCCACGCGAACGCAAAGAGGCGACCACCCGACTGGGTGATCGCCCTTCGCGTCAACACCGCGCCTCGCGGCGCCGAGACTGCCTCCGGGCGCCTAGCGGCGCGCGGCGGCGGACTCGCGTGAGGTCACTTGACCTCGACGGAGGCGCCGGCGCCCTTGAGGGACTCGGCGGCCTTCTCGGCCTGCTCCTTGGCGACCTTCTCAAGAACGGGCTTCGGGGCGCCGTCCACGAGGTCCTTGGCCTCCTTGAGGCCCAGGGAGGTCAGCTCACGCACGACCTTGATGACCTGGATCTTCTTCTCGCCGGCACCCGTGAGGATGACGTCGAACTCGTCCTGCTCGGCCTCGGCCTCGGCGGCCGGGGCACCCGGGCCCGCGACGGCGGCGGCGACCGGGGCGGCGGCCGTGACGTCGAACTTCTCCTCGAACGCCTTCACGAACTCGGAGAGCTCGATGAGGGTCATCTCTTCGAACTGCGCGAGCAGGTCGTCCTGGCTGAGCTTCGCCATGATGGCGGTCCTTCCACTAATTCGGCTGGTGCCGTATGTACAGTTCCGCGGGCGTGTGCCTAACGGCATTACTGCGTAGACCGGCCCGCTGCGACCGAGCGAGCGTGATTACTCGGAGTCGGCCTCGACGGGAGCCGGCGTACCGGCACCGTCCTGCTCTTCCTTCTTGGCACGAAGCGCTTCCGCGGTGCGGACGAACTTCGACGGAAGCGCCTGGAAGAGCGCGGCAGCCTGAGACTGCTTGCCCTTCATGGCACCGGCCAGCTTGGAAAGCAGAACCTCGCGGGACTCGAGGTCCGCAAGCTTCTTGATCTCATCGGCGCTCAGCGCCTTACCGTCAAGGACACCGCCCTTGATGATGAGATTGGGGTTGTCCTTGGCGAAGTCACGAAGACCCTTCGCCGACTCCACCGGGTCACCGGTGACGAAGGCAACCGCCGTCGGACCCGCGAACAGGTCGTCCAGCGTGTTGATCCCGGCCTCGTTGGCCGCGATCTTGGTCAGCGTGTTCTTCACCACGGCGTACTGGGCGTTCTCACCGAGAGAACGGCGCAGCTCCTTGAGCTGCGCCACGGTGAGACCCCGGTACTCGGTCAGCACGGCGGCGTTCGAGCTGCGGAACTTGTCCGTCAGCTCGGCCACCGCGGCAGCCTTGTCGGGCCTTGCCATGAGCGTCGGCCTCCTTCCGGGTGATGAGGACCGCTCAGAAGGGGCTGGGCAAAACGAAACGCCCCGGCGCAGGCGCACGGGGCGTAGCTCGACCGAATGGGATCCGGGAGCTGTCCACAGTCACCTGCGCAGGTCGTCCGCAGCTAGCGGATCCTTCGGCCACCGCACGCTCTTCCGAGAGCACGGCAACGACCAGCGGTCTTTGGCTTCCTGCGAAGAGTACGTGAACGGATCCGCGGCAGGCAAATCGGGTGTACGCGTCAGCTCGCGTCGGCCCCGGCGCCCTGCATCAACTCGGCGAGGTCCTCCGTCTCCGCGGCCGGCGGGGCCTTGACGGCCACGGGCTTGTTGTAGTCATAGAACTTGATCATGAGGTCCAGCGGGCCCTTCTTCGAGGTGCCCTGCGTACGGAACTGCTTGGTGCGGTCGTCCTTGTCGACCCAGATGTCCATGGTCAGCTTGTCGAGGCCCATGTCCTCGTAGGACTTGATGGTCTTCTCCCGGCGCTTCTCCGCCTCCGCGTCCTCGCCCTTCGCGCTCTCGCGCATGGCGGCGAGCGTCACCGTGCCGGTGTAGTGCGTGGTGCTGACCCCGTCGACGGTCTCCTCACCGACCTTCTTGAGGTCCTTGGCCTCGGTCAGGGAGGCGGATTCGTCGGCCGGGTTCTCGCTGACCTGACTGGGAAGCTGGTCGAGCGGGCTGCCCTTGCCCAGCGTGTCCATCGGGAACTTCAGCCAGGTCTTGCCGCCCAGCTCGGCGGCGGCTTCCTTGCCGCCGTTGATGTACATGCCGTCGTCGATGATCCGGATCTCAAGCTTCTCCAGCTTTCCGTCCAGCTCGGCGTTCATCTTCATCTGAATGCCCAGCGGCTTCAGACTCATCGACGCGCTGCCCTCGACGGGGCCTTCGCCCGGGACCTTGCCGCTCATCGAGTAGCTCAGTGAGGTCAGCTTCTGACCGTTGTCCACGGCACGCTTGACGGCGGCGGCAGGCGTCACCGCGACCGGCTTCTCCGCCGCCTTGCTGTCGGCGGCGGGCTTGCTGTCGGAGGCGGGCTTGCCGCTGTCCGCCGAACAGGCCACGGAGCCGCACAGCAGCGCACCGGTGAGCGCGGCTCCGGCGAAGTTGCGGTACATCGTTTTCATGATTCCCCCCACGGGTAAACACAAGATCTTTCCAGTTCCCGTACGATACCGCGCCCCACTGACAGCTCCGTACGGGATAAAAAAGGCCGGTCTCCTCACCTCCGGAGAGATGAGGAGACCGGCCCTGCGTACGCGTGATCCGCGGCTGCCGTCAGTGTCAGACGGCGGCCGGGTCCTCCTCGACGAGGAGGTTACGAGTGCGGTTGGAGTCCAGCGGGATGCCGGGGCCCATCGTCGTCGCCAGGGTCGCCTTCTTGATGTAGCGGCCCTTCGCCGCGGACGGCTTCAGACGGAGGATCTCCTCCAGCGCCGCGGCGTAGTTCTCGACCAGCTTCGTCTCGTCGAAGGAGACCTTGCCGATGATGAAGTGCAGGTTCGAGTGCTTGTCGACACGGAACTCGATCTTGCCGCCCTTGATGTCGGTGACAGCCTTGGTGACATCCGGGGTGACCGTGCCGGTCTTCGGGTTCGGCATCAGACCACGCGGGCCGAGGACGCGGCCGAGGCGGCCGACCTTGCCCATGAGGTCCGGTGTGGCGACGACGGCGTCGAAGTCCAGACGGCCCTTCGCGACCTCGTCGATGAGCTCGTCGGCGCCGACGATGTCGGCGCCCGCGGCACGCGCGGCCTCGGCACGGTCACCGGTCGCGAAGACCAGGACCCGGGCGGTCTTGCCGGTGCCGTGCGGAAGGTTCACGGTGCCACGGACCATCTGGTCGGCCTTGCGCGGGTCGACGCCCAGACGCATGGCCACCTCGACGGTGCCGTCGAACTTGGTGCTGGTGGTGTCCTTGGCGAGACGGACGGCCTCAAGCGGGGCGTAGTTGCGCTCCCGGTCGATCTTGGCGTCCGCGCCACGGAGAGCCTTGCTGCGCTTCACTTCTTCTCCTGGTGGTTCATCAGGTGTGGAGTTCGTGGTCCGGGCCGCGCATGGCCCTGCCACTGGGACTGCCCGAGCTGGAATCAGCCCTCGACCGTGATGCCCATGGAACGGGCGGTGCCGGCGATGATCTTCTCGGCGGCGTCGAGGTCGTTGGCGTTCAGGTCGGGCATCTTGGTCGTGGCGATGTCACGCACCTGGTCGCGCGTCAGCTTCGCGACCTTCTTGACGTGCGGCTCGCCGGAGCCCTTGTCCACACCAGCGGCCTTGAGGATCAGCTTGGCGGCCGGCGGAGTCTTGGTGATGAAGGTGAAGGAACGGTCCTCGTAGACCGTGATCTCCACCGGCACGACCATGCCACGCTGCGACTCGGTCGCGGCGTTGTAGGCCTTGCAGAACTCCATGATGTTGACGCCGTGCTGACCGAGTGCGGGGCCGACCGGCGGAGCCGGGTTGGCCGCACCGGCACTGATCTGGAGCTTGATAAGCCCCGTGACCTTCTTCTTCTTGGGAGGCATTGCTCTCTCCGGGTCCTAGTGAGAGTTTTCAGCCGGCCATCCGGTCATCCGGACGGAGGCATACCGCACAACGATAACGGGTATAGTCGCGCGGCCAAAAACCGACAGGTCAGACAGCTAAGGAAGCCTGTCTGACCTGGTCGGAAGCTGCTGTTCCAGAAGTGGCCCGGAGGCTCAGTTCTTCTGGATCTGGTCGAAGCTCAGCTCGACCGGGGTCTCTCGGCCGAAGATCTCGACAAGGCCCTTGACCTTCTTCGAGTCGGCGTTGATCTCGTTGATGGTCGCCTGGAGCGTGGCGAACGGGCCGTCGGTGACGGTGACCGAGTCGCCGACCTCGAAGTCCAGCACCTGGACCTCGACCTTGCGGGACGGGACCGGCTTGCCCTCGGCCTCTGCGGCCTCACGGGCGGCCTTCTCCTCGGCCTCCGGCGCGAGCATCTTGAGGATCTCGTCCAGGGTCAGCGGGTACGGGTCGTAGGCGTTGCCCACGAAGCCGGTGACACCGGGAGTGTTACGGACGACGCCCCACGACTCGTTCGTCAGATCCATCCGCACCAGGACATAGCCCGGGAGCTTGTTCTGGCGGACGTTCTTACGCTCGCCGTTCTTGATCTGGACGATCTCTTCTTCCGGGACCTCGGCCTGATAGATGAAGTCCTCGACGTTCAGCGAGACGGCACGCTGCTCCAGGTTCGCCTTCACGCGCTTCTCGTAGCCCGCGTAGGTGTGGATGACGTACCACTCGCCGGGCAGACCACGGAGCTCCTCGCGGAGAGCCTCGACCGGATCGACGGCCACCGCGGCGGCCTCGTCCTCGACGTCACTCGCGGCTTCGTTCTCATCGGCCTCGTCCGCGAAATCGTCGCCGACGTCCTCAGCGTCCTCGTCGGCGTCCTCGGCGTTCGCGGCTTCGTCCTCGACGGTGAGCGCGGCCTCTTCGGCCGGCTCGCCCGCGGCTTCATCAGCGGCTTCGGCCTGGTCTGGCTCGACAGCGTCCGCCGCCTCGACGATGTCGGTTTCGTCCTCTACGGACTCCACCGACTCGCTGGCGTCGTTCAGTTTCGGGTCAGACACGGTGGCTGCTTCTTCCTGGCTCAATGGGTGGAACACGCGAAAGGGGCGCCGCGCGGGGCGCCCTCGCGGGATCAGCCGAAGACGTACTTGATCGCTTGGTTGAATCCATAGTCAATCACGGTCACCAGACCGATCATGATGACAACGAAGACAATCACCACTGTGGTGTACGTCGTCAGCTGGTTGCGAGTCGGCCAGACGACCTTGCGCAGCTCGGCGACGATCTGACGGTAGAAGAGCGCGAGACGGCCCAGTGGGCCCTTCTTGCCGCGCTTGCCACCTTTACGGGGCTTCTTCGACTCAGCGGCCTCATCGTCGGCATCAGGCTTGTCGATGGAGCCCACGGCGTCCGTCACGCTCTCTCACCTGATTCCGGGTCGTGGCCGTGCCGCGCCCGGGGGAGCCGCACGGCGAAGCATTGAATGTACGTACATGCGCACACATCCTGGCGGAGGAGTGTGTAGCAGGGCCGGAGGGACTTGAACCCCCAACCGCTGGTTTTGGAGACCAGTGCTCTACCAATTGAGCTACGACCCTTTGCGTTTTCCCCAACCTACCGCATCCGACCGGATGCACGGAGTGCCCGGTACGGACTTGGCTGCTGAGGGCCAACGACGAGTGAGTGTACGTGGTCGCGGCCCCCGCGTCGAACAGCTTCACCGGGAACGATTCCCGTCAGCATCGCGCGCACCCCGTCCTCTTGTGCGCCGACTCCGCCTTCCCGCTTCTGTCCGCTCCGTGAAACCTGTGTGCCGGCGAGGTTTCAGGTCTGGGACCATGGCCCGTATGAGCGCTGCAATCCCTCCCACCGAGCGCCGGGTCTCCGCCCGAATCGGCGCGATCTCCGAGTCCGCGACCCTCGCCGTGGACGCCAAGGCCAAGGCCCTGAAGGCCGCCGGGCGTCCGGTGATCGGTTTCGGCGCCGGCGAGCCCGACTTCCCGACTCCCGGCTATATCGTCGACGCCGCGGTCGAGGCCTGCCGCAATCCCAAGTACCACCGCTACACGCCGGCCGGCGGGCTTCCCGAGCTGAAGGCCGCCATCGTCGCGAAGACGCTGCGTGATTCCGGTTACGAGATCGAGCCTTCCCAGGTCCTGGTGACCAACGGCGGCAAGCAGGCGATCTACGAGGCGTTCGCGGCCGTCCTCGATCCGGGCGACGAGGTCATCGTCCCGGCTCCCTACTGGACGACGTACCCCGAGTCGATCCGGCTGGCCGGCGGTGTCCCGGTAGAGGTCGTGGCCGACGAGACCACCGGCTACCGGGTCTCCGTCGAACAGTTGGAGGCGGCCCGCACCGAGCGCACGAAGATGGTGCTCTTCGTGTCGCCGTCCAATCCCACGGGAGCGGTCTACAGCGCGGCCGACACCGAGGCGATCGGCCGCTGGGCCGTCGAGCACGGGCTGTGGGTGATGACGGACGAGATCTACGAACACCTCGTCTACGGCGACGCCGCGTTCACCTCGCTGCCGGCCGTCGTGCCGGAGCTGCGCGACAAGTGCGTCGTGGTCAACGGTGTGGCCAAGACCTACGCGATGACCGGCTGGCGCGTGGGATGGGTCGTCGGCCCCAAGGATGTCGTGAAGGCCGCGACCAACCTCCAGTCGCACGCCACCTCCAATGTCGCCAACGTCTCGCAGGCCGCGGCGATCGCCGCCGTCTCCGGCGACCTGACCGCGGTCGCCGAGATGCGGTCGGCCTTCGACCGCCGCCGCCAGACCATCGTGCGGATGCTCAACGAGATCGAAGGCGTGCTCTGCCCGGTGCCGGAAGGCGCCTTCTATGTGTATCCGTCGGTGAAGGGCCTGCTCGGCAAGGAGATCCGCGGCAGGCGGCCGCGGTCGTCCGTCGAGCTGGCCGCGCTGATCCTCGACGAGGCCGAGGTCGCGGTCGTCCCCGGTGAGGCCTTCGGCACTCCGGGATATCTGCGGCTGTCGTACGCGCTCGGCGACGAGGACCTGGCCGAGGGCATCGCGCGGATCCAGAAGCTGCTCGCGGAGGCCCGGGACTGATCCGACGGCGCACCGGCCCGAACGAAGAAACGGGCTCCCGGCCGAGGCCGGGAGCCCGTTTCTTCGTTCGGGCCGAACTCATTGGAGGAAAGGGGCTGGCAGGGCCGGTTCCGGTGCGGCAGGATCTTCAAATGGAGAGCACCACCCGACCGCGCGATCTGAGTCAGTTGCCCAAGGCCCATCTGCATCTGCACTTCACCGGATCCATGCGGCCCACGACGCTGATCGAGCTCGCCGACAAGTACGGCGTTCATCTCCCCGAGGCCCTGACCGGCGGCGAACCGCCCAGACTGCGCGCCACCGACGAGCGCGGCTGGTTCCGCTTCCAGCGGCTGTACGACATCGCCCGGTCCTGCCTGCGTACGCCGGAGGACATCCAGCGGCTGGTGCGCGAGGCGGCCGAGGAGGATGTCCGGGACGGCTCGGGCTGGCTGGAGATCCAGGTAGATCCCACCTCGTACGCTCCGCATCTCGGCGGACTGATCCCGGCGCTGGAGATAATTCTGGACGCCGTGGACAGCGCGTCGCGGGACACGGGTCTCGGCATGCGCGTGCTGGTCGCGGCGAACCGGATGAAACATCCGCTGGAGGCCAGGACCCTGGCCAGGCTCGCGGTGCGGTACGCGGACCGGGGAGTCGTCGGCTTCGGGCTCTCGAACGACGAGCGCCGCGGGATGGCCAGGGACTTCGACCGGGCGTTCGCCATCGCCAGGGACGGCGGGCTGCTGGCCGCGCCGCACGGCGGAGAGCTGACCGGTCCCGCGTCCGTGCGGGACTGCCTGGACGATCTGCGCGCCGCCAGGATCGGGCACGGCGTACGGGCGGCCGAGGACCCGAAGCTGCTGCGCAGGCTCGCGGAGCGCGGTGTGACCTGCGAGGTCTGCCCGTCCTCGAATGTCGCGCTGGGCGTCTACGAGAAGCCGGAGGACGTGCCGCTGCGCACTCTGTTCGACGCCGGTGTGCCGATGGCGCTGGGCGCGGACGACCCACTGCTGTTCGGCTCACGCCTGGTGGCGCAGTACGAGCTGGCGCGCCGCCACCACGGCTTCAGCGACAGCGAGCTGGCCGAGCTGGCCCGTCAGTCCGTGCGCGGGTCCGCGGCGGAGGTGCCGATGCGGGAGAAGCTGCTCGCGGGAATCGAGAGCTGGCTGGTCAGCCCGCCGCCCGGAGGCTGACGCCGACCGTCACCGGCTCGTTGACCAGAGTGATTCCGAAGGCCTCGTGCACGCCGGCCACCACTTCGCGCGCGAGTGCGAGCAGGTCCTCGGTGGTCGCCGCGCCCCGGTTGGTGAGGGCGAGCGTGTGCTTGGTGGAGATACGGGCCGGTCCCGTGCCGTATCCCTTGGCGAATCCCGCCTTGTCGATCAGCCAGGCCGCGGAGGTCTTGGTGCTCCCCTCCCCCGCGGGGAAGGCGGGCGGGCTCACATCGTCGCCGAGGCGGGTCCGGGCGCGGACGAGGAAGTCCGCGTACTCCTCGTCGGTCAGGACCGGGTTGGTGAAGAAGGAACCGGCCGACCAGGTGTCGTGGTCCTCCGGGTCGAGCACCATGCCCTTGCCGGCCCGCAGCCTGAGGACGGTGTCCCGGGCGGTCACGGCGGGGACGCGATCGCCCGGCTCGACTCCTAGGGCGCGGGCCGTCTCGGCGTACTTGAGAGGGGCGGAGAGGCCGCCGGCGTCCTCCAGGGCGAAGCGGACCCGCAGGACGACATAGCGTCCGGGATGCTCCTTGAAACGGCTGTGGCGGTACGAGAAGGCGCAGTCGGCGTTGGCGAGCGTGACGCTCTCGCGGATGTGGCGGTCGTAGGCGACGACCTCGGTGATGGTGCTGGACACCTCCTGGCCGTACGCGCCGACGTTCTGGATCGGAGTGGCGCCGGCCGAGCCGGGGATACCGGCGAGACATTCGATACCCGCGAGGCCCGCCTCGACGGTGCGGGCGACGGCGTCGCTCCAGATCTCGCCGGCGGCCAGCTCCAGTGCGGTGCCGTCGAGCGCGAAGCCTCGGGTCGCGATGCGCAGTGCGGTGCCGTCGAAGCCCTTGTCCCCGATGACCAGGTTGCTGCCGCCTCCGATGATCAGGAGCGGCGTGCCGGTGGCGTCCGCCTCGCGTACGGCGGCGATCACCTCGTCATCGGTGGTGGCCGTGACCAGACGGGCCGCCGGGCCGCCGAGCCGGAAGGTGGTCAGTGGGGCGAGGGGCGCGTCGTGGAGTTCCTGCACGGGGACAAGAGTACGGTCCGTGGCGCCTCCGTCCGGGAGGGGCCACGGACCGTACGCGTACGCCGTCGGTCAGACGGTCACAAGCTCGGGCTCGGCCGGCTCGCCCGTGGGCTCGGACATCCGTACGGCCCGGCGGCCCGGGATGAGCAGCGCGGTCAGCGCCGCGAGGGCCACCGCCGCGGCGCCGATCCAGAGCGCGGGGACCGTGCCGTCGGTGAAGGTGTCGGGGCTGTCGTAGCCGCCTCGCGCGGAGAAGACCGCGCCGAGGATCGCGATGCCGAGCGCTCCGCCGACCTCGCGGAGAGCGTTGTTGGCCCCGGAGGCGATGCCCTGTTCGGCGGGCCGGACGCTGGACATGACAAGGCTGGCGGCCGGAGCGAAGTACAGCCCCATGCCGACTCCGCCGAGGATCAGTGCGGGCAGTTGCGCCGCGTACGACACGTCGGGTCCGAGGACCACCGCGAACAGGCCGAGCCCGACGGCCTGGAGCGCCAGTCCCGTGGCCACGACGGGACGGCCGCCGACGCGGTCGGAGAGAAGACCGGCGATCGGCGAGACGAGCAGTGGCATCGCGGTCCACGGGAGCATCCGCAGGCCGGCCTCGGTGGGTGAGTAACCGGAGACACCCTGGAGGAACTGGCTGAGCAGGAAGATCGAGCCGAACATGCCCAGGAACATCAGCAGGCTCGCGCCGTTGATCCCGGCGAAGGCGCGGTCCTTGAACAGCCGCATCGGCAGCATCGCGTCCGGGCGGCGCAGTCCGTGGCGCACGAAGGCGACGAGCAGCGCGCCGCCGGCGATCAGGCCCAGCAGGACGGAGGTGCTGGTCCAGCCGTCGGCGTTCGCGTTGACCAGGGCGTAGACGATGCCGAAGAGGCCGCCGCTGATGAGGACGGTGCCGGGTATGTCGAGGCGGGCGCCGGGAGCGTACGACTCGGCCAGGCGCAGCCGGGCCAGCGGCAGCAGCAGGAGACCGACCGGGACGTTCAGCCAGAAGATCCACTGCCAGGAGAAGTGCTCGGTGAGGCTGCCGCCGACGAGCGGGCCGCTGGCGACGGCGAGGCCGGTGACGGCGCTGAAGACGCCGAGCGCGGCGCCGCGCCGTTCGGCGGGGACGGCGGCGGTGAGCAGGGTCAGCGTGAGCGGCATCATGATCGCCGCACCGACGCCCTGGACGGCGCGGGCGGCGATCAGGGCGTCGATGCCCGGTGAGAGCGCCGCGGCGGCGGAGGCGCCGGTGAAGATCGTGAGTCCGACGAGGAAGAGCCTGCGCCGGCCGAACCGGTCACCGAGGGACGCGCCGAACATGAGGAGTACGGCGAAGGTGAGCGTGTACGCGTTCACCGTCCACTCCAGGTCCTCCAGCGCGCCGCCGAGGTCCTCGCGGAGCGACGGCAGTGCGGTGGTGACGACAAGGTTGTCCAGGGCCGCCATGAAGCCGGCGGCGCCGGTGATGACAAGGGCCCAGGCGGCCTGCGAGCCGCGTGCTGCTGCTTGGTTCATTTCACTCTCCTAGTTAGTAATTGATGACTAACTTTCATGGACAGAAAGCGGTGTGGACGGAGAACGCCCGGGAAGGCGCGCGCCGTGGCCTCCCGGCAACTCACTCGACAGGCGGTCGCGCCGACTCGTAGAGGCTGTCCCAGGCGCGGTGCCCGGCCGGGAAACCCAGCGCCGCGAGGGTGTTGATCAGCATCCCGTACGCCAGGAACGTCTTGGTCTCGTCGACGTCCGCGCCGAGGGCCAGATGGACCGCGTCCATGAGCCCGAGCCAGGCGGTCCGCACCGAATCACCGAAGGCGTGGTCGCCCGCGGCGGCGGCGGACGCGACCGCGACATACATCTGCAACTGCATCAGCAGCTTGTCCGGGTCCTCCGTAATGAGCCGCTGGTACGCCTCGGCCATGGCATGCAGGGCCGCTTCGCCCTCCAGCCCCTCCGACGCCTCCGCGAAGACCCGCGTGGTGTCCGCCAGACAGCGCTCCGCCGCGGCGAGAAAGATGGCCTGCTTGTTCGGGAAGAGGCGGAAGAGATACGGCTGCGAGACACCGACACGGCGGGCGATCGCCTCCGTGGAGGTGCCGTTGTAGCCGCCGCGCGCGAATTCCGTGACCGCCGCGCGGATGACGCTCTCGCGTCGCTCCTCTGCGCTCATCCTGACCATGAGGCAAAGTTATTGACCAATCACTACCATGTCAAGCGGCAAAAAGGGGCACTCCGCCGTGGCGGGTGCCCCTTCTTGGCAGGAATCGGCGGGAAGCAGTAGGAATCGGTAGGAATCGCCGGGCCCGTCTGGCACTCACTAAGACGCCCGGGCACCGGGCCGCTCGGATCGCGCGCGAGGTGCGGCTCAGCCGAGGCGGACGACGGCGCGGGACATCCCCAGCACCTTCTGTCCCGCGCTGGTGGCCGTCAGATCCACTCGCACCCGCTTGTCGTCCAGCTTGGCCGCGACCTTGGCGCTGACCTCGATCACGGCGCCCTGGTCGTCGTTGGGCACCACGACGGGCTTGGTGAAGCGGACGCCGTACTCGACGACGGATCCCGGGTCACCCGCCCAGTCGGTCACCACACGGATCGCCTCCGCCATGGTGAACATGCCGTGCGCGATGACGTCCGGCAGTCCGACCTCCTTGGCGAACTTCTCGTTCCAGTGGATCGGGTTGAAGTCTCCGGAGGCGCCCGCGTACCGCACCAGCGTCGCGCGTGTGACCGGGAAGCTCCGCGCGGGCAGCTCCGTACCGACCTCGACCTCGTCGTAACCGATCTTCGCGGTCATCAGCCTCACGCCTTCTCGGCGGCGCGCGCCACCAGCTTGGTCCAGGCGGTCACGACATGTTCGCCGGCCTCGTCGTGCACCTCGCCGCGGACGTCGATGATGTCGTTTCCGGCGAGCGACTTGATGGCCTCGATGGTCGAGGTGACGGACAGCCGGTCACCGGCCCGCACCGGACGGGAGTACGCGAACTTCTGGTCGCCGTGCACCACCCGGCTGTAGTCCAGACCGAGCTGCGGATCGGCGACGACCTCGCCGGCGGCCTTGAAGGTGATCGCGAACACAAACGTCGGCGGGGCGATCAGATCGAAGTGCCCGAGCGCCTTGGCGGCCTCCGGGTCGGTGTACGCCGGATTGGTGTCGCCCACCGCCTCGGCGAACTCACGGATCTTTTCCCGGCCGACCTCGTACGGCTCGGTGGGCGGATAGGTCCGCCCCACGAAGGACTGATCGAGCGCCATGAACCCGCTCCCTCCTGCTGGATGTGACCACTACAAACGACACGAGGCCGTCCCCAGACGGGGACGGCCTCGCATACGAGCCTGTTTCAGCGCGTTTCGCGGTGCGCGGTGTGCGAGTTGCAGCGCGGGCAGTGCTTCTTCATCTCAAGACGGTCCGGGTTGTTACGCCGGTTCTTCTTGGTGATGTAGTTCCGCTCCTTGCACTCCACGCAGGCCAGCGTGATCTTCGGGCGGACGTCGGTGGCAGCCACGTGAGTGCTCCTTGGACGGACAACGGATGAACAGATGAACGCATAAAAGAGTAGCCGATCGAAGGACCGACCCCACAATCGGCTACCGTGTGTAGCGGTGACCGGACTTGAACCGGTGACACAGCGATTATGAGCCGCTTGCTCTACCGACTGAGCTACACCGCTTCGATGCTGGATCTCCTCGCCCGAAGGCGAGGATCACCGAACATCTGAGCCCCAATACGGAATCGAACCGTAGACCTTCTCCTTACCATGGAGACGCTCTACCGACTGAGCTATTGGGGCGAGCGATGAAGACATTACACGGTCGGTCGCCGATCGCCCAAATCCGTTTCTTGGCCGCTCACCCCACCTGCCACACGCGCCACCAGCGGCCGCTCCGGTACGACTGTCGGACTCCTCTTCGAAGGCTCGCGGCGGCGAGATCCAGCCCGCTTCGTGACAGAACCGCGTGGCAGAACCCATGGCCTTCAGTGCGGTACATCACACACCGGCGAATCGTTCTCCTCCTGGACGTACTCGAACGATCCGACCACGCGGCGAGGCGTCGCGACGGGACAAACCTCGCCGAAAGGGGCACTAGTCTCGAACCCGCGCTGCGTGATCTTGTCCGCCAGAGCCCCGGAGTCCGCGCGGCCCCGGAGCCCGACCAGGAAGCCCCACCAGGAGCGTGATGTCCGACAGCCAGCCGCAGCCGCCCGACGACGGCGCCCCGGCCGACACCACCGCGCTCGTCCTCTGCGGCGCTCTTCTCAGCGACGGCCGCACCGTCGACGTACGGCTCGGCGCGGGCCGGATCGAGGCCGTCGGCACGGCGGGCAGCCTCACCTCGCCCGGCACCCGGCTGGACCTCGCCGGCTATCTGCTGCTGACCGCTCCGGCCGAGCCGCACGCCCACAACGACACCGCGCTCACCGCGCTGACTCTCGACGAGCCCGTCTCCTACGCGTCCGAGGACGTGCAGCGCCGGGCCACCGAGGCCGCTCTGCTGCAGCTCGGGCACGGCGCGACCGCGGTGCGCTCCCATGTACGGATCGGAGACGCGCAGGAGCTGGGACGGATGGCGGCGGTGCTCCGCGCGCGGCGTTCGCTGCGCGGGCTGGCCGATCTGACCGCCGTCGCCGTACCGCGGCTGCTGACGGGTGTCGCGGGCGCCGACGGGCTCGCGATGCTGCGCGACGCGGTGAAGATGGGCGCGGGTGTGGTGGGCGGCTGCCCCGACCTCGACCCGGATCCGGCCGGCTATGCGGAGGCGGTGCTGGAGGTCGCGGCCGAGCACGGCTGTCCGGTCGATCTGCACACGGATGGTGACGATCCGGCCCGGCTCGGGCGCCTCGCGGCGATGGCGGGCGGTATGCGGCCCGGAGTGACGCTCGGACCGTGCGCGGGTCTGGCCCGGCTGCCGGCCGGTGTGGCGGCGCGCGCCGCGGACCAGCTCGCGGCGGCCGGTGTGACGGTGGTCTGTCTGCCGCAGGGCGGCTGCGGCGGGATGGAGCGCGGAGGTCCGGCCCAGCGTGCCGTCGCACCTGTGCGCTTGCTGCGGGCCGCCGGCGTACGGGTGGCGGCGGGCAGCGGAGCGCTGCGCGATGTGTCGAATCCGGTGGGACGCGGTGATCCGCTGGAGGCCGCGTATCTGCTGGCTTCGCAGAGCGGGATGCGGGCGGCGGACGCGTACGACACGGTGAGTACGGCGGCGCGGGCGGCGATGGGACTGCCGGAGGTACGGGTGGAGGCGGGCTTTCCCGCCGAACTGCTGGCGGTGCGCGGCGATCGGATCGAGGGCGCGCTGTCCCTCGCGTACAGCAGGATCGTCATCCACAAGGGGCGGGTGGTGGCGCGTACGAGCGCGGTGCGGGAGTACTGCGACTCGGCCGCCGCCGCCGCGCTGGAACTGCCGCGGCAGGGACGGTCCGACTTCGGTCATCCCGGTCCCTGAGCGCGAACGGCTCGGCGGACGTACGGTCGTGAGCATGCGAATTGTTATCGCCGGAGGACATGGTCAGATCGCGCTGCGGCTTGAGCGGTTGCTCGCCACGCGCGGACACGGGGTCGCGGGCATCATCCGCAAACCGGAGCAGGCGGAGGACTTGAGGGCGGTCGGTGCCGAACCGGTCGTCCTGGACCTGGAGTCGGCCTCGGTCGGAGATGTCGCGGCCGTGCTGGAGGGCGCGGACGCGGCGGTGTTCGCGGCGGGCGCGGGCCCGGGCAGCGGTACGGCGCGCAAGGAGACCGTGGACCGCGACGCCGCGGTGCTCTTCGCGGACGCCGCCGAGCGCGCGGGCGTACGGCGCCATCTCCTCGTCTCCTCGACAGGCGCGGACCCGGATCACCCGGGTGACGATGTCTTCGACGTGTATCTGCGCGCCAAGGGCGAGGCGGAGGTGCACGTACGGTCCACCTCGGCGCTCGACTGGACGATCCTGCGGCCGGGGATGCTGACGAACGATCCCGGTACCGGTCTTGTGCTGCTGGCGGAGTCGACGGGGCGCGGTCCGGTGCCGCGCGACGATGTGGCGGCGGTGCTGCTGGAGCTGCTGAACACTCCGGGGACAGCGGGACTGACGCTGAATTTGATCAGCGGGAGCGTTCCGGTGGCGGAGGCGGTCAAGGCGGTCGCGGCCGGCTGAGCTCCGGGCCGCGTACGAGGCCGGCGGCACACGGCGAAGACCGTCCGGAGGCACCGGGAACAACCGGCTCCGTCCCGCGCGGAGTTGACGGTGCGCGGCCGCCGGCCGGTCCGTCTCCTGCGCACAAAGGATGGGTCCCGCTTACACAGATGGCCCTTGATCCGCTTTCGGGGATCAAGGGCCATCGTTATCGCGTGGCGGCGCCAGGATTCGAACCTGGGTAGGCTAAGCCGACGGATTTACAGTCCGCTCCCATTGGCCACTCGGGCACACCGCCATGGGATGTCGCTGCCAGTCGGAGGGGCCGCTGTGGGCGGTGCTCCTTGGCAACGACGTAAACGATACCCGATGCCCAGGGGTGCTCCGCCACCGGATTGATCAGCGCTCGGGGCGGGTGTGGGTGACTAGGCTTTGCGGCAGCGGTCGGCGGTTTTCCCGTCACGCATCGGGACCCGGCCGACAGGCGCCAACCACCGATAAATACCGTCAAGCACCGATACAAGGAGCCACAGGACATGGCCGACTCCAGTTTCGACATCGTCTCGAAGGTCGAGCGGCAGGAGGTCGACAACGCCCTCAACCAGGCCGCCAAGGAAATCTCCCAGCGTTACGACTTCAAGAACGTCGGGGCTTCGATCGACTGGTCCGGCGAGAAGATCTTGATGCAGGCGAACTCCGAGGAACGGGTCAAGGCGATCCTCGACGTCTTCCAGTCCAAGCTGATCAAGCGCGGCATCTCGCTGAAGGCGCTGGACGCCGGCGAGCCGCAGCTTTCCGGCAAGGAGTACAAGATCTTCGCGTCGATCGAGGAGGGCATCTCCCAGGACAACGCGAAGAAGGTCGCGAAGATCATCCGTGATGAGGGCCCCAAGGGCATCAAGGCGCAGGTGCAGGGCGACGAGCTGCGGGTCAGCTCGAAGAGCCGTGACGATCTGCAGACCGTGATCGCGCTGCTGAAGGGGCACGACTTCGACTTCGCACTGCAATTCGTGAACTACCGGTGATGAGGGCGGTACGGAGGCGAGGCGGACGAACAGCTTCCGCCTCCGTGCCCTTCCCGAGGACGCTCCGCCGGGATACCGCCGGGCCGTGGCGGCTCGGCGGACACGGACTCGGCGCTCCGGGGCCTCCTCACTCGCCGGCGGCGGAAGCGCCGCGCGGAGAGGAACGAGCGATGACCGTGTACACGACGATCGACGGACCGCTGATGGCCGGCGGGCCTGAGCACCAGGAGCGGCTTCCCGGGCCAGGAGGTGCGCCGGTGTCATGACCGGAGAACTCTTCCCGAGGCCACGGACGGTCATCACGCCCGGGGCCGTGCATGTACCGGCCTGGCTGTCCGAGGAGCGGCAGCGGGAGCTGGTCGAGGCGTGCCGGGGCTGGGCACGCGGCCCGGTGCCGATCCGGCACACCGTGCTGCCGAGCGGCGGTGTCATGTCCGTACAGACGGTCTGCGTCGGCTGGCACTGGCAGCCCTACCGGTACACCAGGACCGCCGGGGATGTGAACGGCGCCACCGTCGCGGCCTTCCCCGACTGGCTCGTGCGACTGGGCCGCGCGGCGGTGACCGAGGCGTACGGCGACGCGGCGGCCGGTGCCGCGTACAGCCCGGACACCGCGCTGATCAATTTCTATGACAGCGGCGCGAAGATGGGGATGCACCAGGACAAGGACGAGAAGTCCGGTGCGCCGGTGGTGTCGCTGAGCATCGGCGACGACTGTGTCTTCCGCTTCGGCAATACGGAGCACCGGGGACGGCCGTACACGGATGTCGCGCTCTCCTCCGGCGACCTCTTCGTCTTCGGCGGGCCGGCCCGCCTCGCGTACCACGGCGTGCCCAGGATCCGTCCCGGGACCGCCGGTCCCGGGACGGGGATCAGCGGCGGACGGCTGAACATCACTCTGCGCGAGACCGGCCTCGGCTGAGCCGCGTCAGCGCTCCCGCGACCGGGAGTGACCGAAGAGGATCCGGTAGACGATGAGCAGGACGAGCGCTCCGCCGATGGCCGCGACCCAGGTGGCACCGTCGTAGAACTGCTTGTTGATGGGGTGGTCGAGCCAGCGGGCCGATATCCAGCCGCCGATGAAGGCTCCCGCGACACCGATGATCGTGGTGCCGATCAGCCCGCCGGGATCGCGGCCGGGAAGGAGAATTTTGGCGACGGCTCCGGCGAGCAGTCCGAGAATGATCCAACTGATGATGCCCATGCCATGCACCTGCCTTTCGTACCGTGTTGCCCCATAAGACGCCGCGAGAGCGGGGAACGGTTGCGGACGTCGATGGGTCGCGGCACACGGCGCAGGGCCTGACCTGGCGCTCGGGGCTCCGATCCGCCGCGGCGAGACCGGAGGGCCGTCGTACCGGGCCGGTGGAGGTGTGGCGAGGTCAGCGGGCCGCGAACGGACGGTCGGTGGGCACGATTTCCTTGCCGAGCGGCATCAGCGAGACCGGGATCAGCTTGAAATTGGCGAAGCCGAGCGGGATACCGATGATCGTGAGGCAGAGCGCGATGCCGGTGAAGACATGACCGAGAGCGAGCCACCAGCCCGCGAGGACCAGCCACAGCACATTGCCGACACAGGAGGGCGCGCCCGCGTCCGGGCGGTCGACGGCCGTGTAACCGAAGGGCCACAAGGCGTAGACGCCTATGCGGAAGGCGGCCACGCCGAAGGGAATTCCGATAATCGTGAGGCACAGGAGCGCGCCCGCCAGCAGATATCCGAGGCACATCCAGAACCCGCACAGGACGAGCCATATGACGTTCAGGATTGTCTTCATGGTCGAGGACCTGCCATCTGCTCCAGCCGGGCGACGCGCTCCGCGGTCGGCGGATGCGTGGAGAACAGCTTCGCGAACCCCTGCCCGGGCCTGAAGGGATTCACAATCATCATGTGACTGGCGGTCTCGATGCGCGGCTCGGGCGGCAGCGGAAGCTGCTTCGTCCCGGCTTCGAGCTTGCGCAGCGCGCTCGCCAGCGCGAGCGGGTCACCGGTGATCTGCGCGCCGGAGGCATCCGCCGCGTACTCCCGTGAGCGGCTCACCGCGAGCTGGATGACGGAGGCCGCGAGAGGGCCCAGGATCATGATCAGCAGCAGGCCGAAGACACCGGGGCCGTCATCGTCGTCGGAACGGCCGACCGGGATCAGCCAGGCGAAGTTGACCAGGAACATCACGACCGACGCGAGGGCCCCGGCGACCGAGGAGATCAGGATGTCCCGGTTGTAGACATGGCTGAGCTCGTGCCCGAGGACACCGCGCAGCTCGCGCCGGTCGAGGATCTGCAGGATCCCCTCCGTGCAGCAGACGGCGGCATTGCGCGGGTTACGGCCGGTGGCGAACGCGTTGGGAGCCTGGGTGGGCGAGATGTACAGCCGCGGCATGGGCTGGCGGGCGGCGGTCGAGAGCTCGCGGACGATGCGGTACAGCTCCGGCGCCTCGAATTCGCTGACGGGCCGGGCGCGCATGGCGCGCAGCGCCAGCTTGTCGCTGTTCCAGTAGGCGTACGCGTTGGTACCGACCGCCACGAGAACGGCGACGACCAGCCCCGTACGGCCGAAGAAACTGCCGATCGCGATGATGAGGGCGGACAGGCCCCCGAGGAGTAGGGCAGTCCTGAGTCCGTTGTGCCGGCGGTGCACGGTACGCCCTCCAAGTGGTGCGGCAGGGGAACCCTTTTCCTGATGCTGCCTGATGCGCTCCACTCTTCAGTGGACCCTTGCGTACAGGTGAACGCCAGGCGGGCGGCGCGGGTTCCCTTGTGCCGTCCGGGCAGGGCGTGCGCCGAACGAGTGGCGCGGCCGGCGGCGACGCCCGGCGTTCGCGGAAGCCGGCTGACTCAGAAGCCGGCGGACTCAGAAGAGGCTGATGTCCGCGAAGCGCAGGACGAGCTGTGGCGCCACGGACAGGACGATGCCGACGACGGCGGTCATGACAATGGCCACCGTGAGCGCCGCCGGGGCCTCCAGCACCGCCTGCCCGCCCTGTCCGGCCCGGACGCCCGCACCGGCCGGCTCCTGCCGGCCCGGCTCCTGCCGGCCCTCGGGGGCCCGGAAGAGGATCGCCGTCCACTGGAGGTAGTAAGAGAGAGCGATGACCACATTGACGGCCATGACGACGGCGAGCCAGCCGAGGCCCGCGTCGACGGCCGCCGAGAAGACGGTGACCTTCGCGAACAGGCCGATGATGCCGGGCGGCAGCCCGGCCAGGCAGAGCAGGAAGAAACCCATCGCGAGGGCGACGAGGGGCCGCCGCGCGTAGAGGCCGCGGTAGTCCGAGACACGGTTCAGCGGTTTCGTCCGGGCCACGAGCGCGGCGACGGCGAAGGCGCCGAGGTTCACGACGGCGTACATCAGGGCGTACGCGACGGTGGATCCGATCCGGTTGTCGTCCGCGTACGCGGCGGCGGCGATCGGCACCAGGAAGTAGCCCGCCTGGGCCACCGACGACCAGGCGAGCAGCCGTACCGCGCTCCAGGTGCGGGTGGCCGACTGCCGCAGCGCCGCGACATTGCCGACGGTCATGGTGAGCGCGGCGAGGACCGCGATGACCGGCCCCCACACGTCCGCGTACGAAGGGAAAGCGACGACGGTCACCAGGATGAGGCCCGAGAAGCCGACCGCCTTGCCGACGACGGAGAGATACGCGGCGACGGGCAGGGGCGCGCCGACATAGGTGTCGGGCACCCAGAAGTGGAAGGGCGCCGCGGCCGTCTTGAAGGCGAAGCCGACGAGCGTGAGCGCGACGCCCGCCTTGGCGAGGGTGTCCAGTTGGCCCGGGACGTGATCGAGCCGTTCGGCGATCCGGGTGAGGTGCAGGGTGCCGGTCGTGGCGTACACGAAGCTGACACCGAGCAGCATCACGGCGGTCGCGGTGACGGAGGAGAGGAAGAACTTCAGCGCGGCCTCGGCGGAGAGCCGGTCGCCGCGCCGGAGTCCGACCAGGGCGAAGGCGGGGAGGGAGGCGACTTCGAGGGCCACCACCAGGGTCGCGAGATCACGGGCGGCGGGCAGCAGGGCCGCGCCGGCCGCCGAGGAGAGCAGCAGGAACCAGAACTCGCCCATGGGAAGCTTCCGGTTCCCGGTGAGCGACAGCAGCGCCGTGAGCAGCGCCCCGCCGAGCACCAGAAGCTGGATGACCAGCGCGAAGCGGTCGACCGTGTAACTGCAGGCCGTCGCGTCCGTCGTGAGGCAGAACGTCGAACGGCCGCCGGCGCGCAGCGGTACGAGAGTGATGATCGCGGCGACCAGGCCGGTGATCGCGACACCGCCGAGGAGCGGCTTGCGGTGCTCCGGTACGAAGAGGTCGGCGACCAGGACGATCAGAGCGACCACGGCGGTGATGGTGGGAGGCGCGATCGCGAGCCAGTCGATGGACTGGACGAGGCTGGCGGCGCTCTCGGCGGCCACGGTCACGACTTGCCTCCTGCGAGGAGCTTCTGCACGGCCGGGTCGGTGAGGCCGAGGAGGACCGCGGGCCAGAGTCCGGCGAGGACGGTCAGGGCGACGAGCGGGGTCCAGGCGGCGAATTCGTACGGCTGGACATCGGCGAGTGGCTGCGCCTCCGGGACCTTCGCGCCCATGCAGACGCGGCGCACGACGATCAGGAGATACGCCGCGGTGAGCAGGGTGCCGAAGCCGGCGATCGCCATGAAGGTGAGGAAGGCGGGGCGGCTCAGCCCGTCCGCCGGGTCGAAGGCGCCGAACATCGTGAGCATCTCGCCCCAGAACCCGGCGAGACCTGGCAGGCCGAGGGAGGCGACGGCCGCGAAGGCGAGCAGTCCGCCGAGGCGCGGGGCGCGGCCGTAGAGCGCGGCTCCGGCGGCCCCGGAGAGGGTGTCGAGGTCGGCGGTGCCGTAGCGGTCCTTGACCGCTCCGACCAGGAAGAACAGCAGGCCGGTGACTAGGCCGTGGGCGATGTTGGCGAAGAGCGCGCCATTGACGCCGGTGGGCGTCATGGTCGCGATGCCGAGCAGGACGAAGCCCATGTGGCCGACGGAGGAGTAGGCGATCAGCCGTTTGAGGTCGCCGCCCGCGCCCTGTCTGGCGAGTGCGAGACAGGCGAGGGATCCGTAGATGATGCCGACGACGGCCAGAGCACCGAGCCAGGGCGCGAAGGTCCGCATCCCGTCCGGCGCGATGGGCAGCACGATACGGACGAAACCGTACGTACCCATCTTGAGCAGAACACCGGCGAGCAGTACGGAGCCGACGGTCGGTGCGGCGGTGTGGGCGTCCGGCAGCCAACTGTGCAGGGGCCACATCGGAGTCTTCACCGCGAGGCCGAGACCGATCGCGAGAACGGCGATGACCTGCACCGATGTGCTGAGGCCCCGGCCGTTGTCAGTGGCGAGTGCCACCATGTCGAAAGTGCCCGCGTTAAGTCCGATGAGCAGCAGGCCGAGCAGCATGACCACGGAACCGAGCAGCGTGTAGAGGATGAATTTCGAGGCGGCGGCCTGCCTGCCGCCGGTGACGCCTTCCGAACCGCCCCAGCGGGCGATCAGGAAGTACATCGGGATCAGCACCATCTCGAAGGCGAGAAAGAAGAGCACCAGGTCGAGGACGGCGAAGGTCGCGAGGGTGCCGGATTCGAGGAGGAGCAGCAGGGCGACGAACGCCTTGGGTGAGGGACCGGCGCCGCCGGGCGCCCGCTGCTGCTTGACGTAGCTGTGGAGCGCGCAGAGGAAGGTCAGCAGCGCGGTCAGGAGCAGAAGGGGGAGCGAAATGCCGTCGATGCCGAGATGGATCCGGACGTCCAGGGCCGCGATCCATCTGATGTCCGTCGTGGCCTGCATGCTCGACGGCTGGTCGTGGTCGAAGCCGAGGGCCAGCACGATCGCGGCGACCAGGATCGCGCCGGTCACGGTCACTCCATGGCGGAGCACGGCCTGGTCGGGGCTTTTGCCACGCAGTCCGGGAGGGGCCGGGAGGAGCGCGCCCACGGCGCCGACGAGCGGCCCCGCGACGATCAACGCGAGAAGGGCCTGCATCACGGATTCACTGATATCGATCACGGCTCACGCTCCGGCGGCGACGAGTACGGCGGCGATCGCCAGGAGGACGGAGCCGGCGAGCAGGGCGCTGAGATAGGTCTGCACATTGCCGGTCTGCGCGCGCCGTACGGCGTCGCCGAGCCGGCGGCTGCCGGCGCCCGCGGCGCGTACGTACGCGTCGATGACCTCCCGGTCGAGGAAGCGGACGAGCTGGGCCGCTGCCAGGACGGGACGTACGAAGAGGGTGTGGTGGACGGCGTCGAGATGGAAGCCGGACGCCGCGTGGCGATGGAGCGGGCCCAGCAGGATACGGGCGGGGTCGGCCGGGTCCGGGGCCGCCGCGATATCGCCGTAGACGGGAACGTGGGTCGCGATGGCTTCCGCCTCGGAGACGGCGGGTTCGCCGCCGGGGTGGGCGGTCACGGCGCCGATCGGTGTGCGCGCGGCCAGGGCCGTGGTGTGGCGCCAGCTCCCGTAGGTGACCAGACCGCCGACGAGCGCGACTCCGGTACTCAGGATGGAGGTGGTGAGGTTCGGAGCGAGGCTGTGTCCGTCGAACCAGCGGGGCAGTTGTCCGACGGTCAGTCCGAGGGCGAGCGAAGGGATGGCCAGCACCCACAGGACGGCGTTCATGACGACGGGCCCGCCGCCGTGGTCGGGCGCGTCCACGCCATGGCCGCGGAAGGCCAGCAGCCAGAGGCGGGTGGCGTACGCGGCGGTGAGGAGCGCGGTGGCCAGACCGGCGATCAGCACGGTCCAGCCGGCGGCGCCCGGAGCGACGCCGGACTCTCCGAGGGCTGAGTGCTCGGCGGCGACAAGGACGGATTCCTTGGAGAAGAAGCCCGCGAACGGAGGGATCGCGGCGAGCGCGAGCAGTCCGATCGTCATCGTCCAGTAGGCGTCCGGGATGCGCTTGGGCAGGCCGCGCATCCGGGACATGGTGGCGAGCGAGTTGGTGCCGGCGCCATGGATGATCACGCCGGCGCCGAGGAAGAGAAGAGCCTTGAAGGCGCCGTGCGAGAGGAGATGGAAGACCGCCGCGCCCCGGTCGCCGACGGCCAGGGCTCCTGACATATAGCCGAGTTGGCCGATCGTCGAGTAGGCGAGCACGCGCTTGATGTCGTCCTGGGCGAGGGCCGCGAGGGCCGAGCCGACCATCGTGACGGCGGCCATCACGGCCAGGACGACCAGTGCGGCCCTCGACGCGGCGAAGACGGGCAGCAGCCGGGCCACGAAGTAGATACCGGCGGCGACCATGGTCGCGGCGTGGATGAGCGCGGAGACGGGCGTGGGGCCTGCCATCGCGTCGGGCAGCCAGGTGTGCAGCGGGAACTGCGCGGACTTGCCCGCCACTCCGGCGAGCAGCAGCAGCGCGATCAGGGTCGGGTGGTCGAGGCCGCCGTTGGCGACCGTCTCCAGCACACCGGTGATTCGGAAGGTGCCGGCGTCGGCGGCCAGCGCGAACAGCCCGAACAGAAACGGGACATCGCCGAGCTTGGTGACCAGGAACGCCTTCAGTGAGGCGGCGCGCGCCTCGGGCGTCTCCCAGTAGTGGCCGACGAGGAAGTACGAGCAGATGCCCATGATCTCCCAGCCGACCAGCAGCACCATCAGATCGCCGGAGTAGACGACGAGCAGCATCGCGGAGGTGAAGAGGGAGACAAGAGCCGCGTACGACGGATAGCGCGCGTCGCCGCGCAGATAGCCGGTCGAGTAGAGCTGCACGCACGACGCGACCACGGCGACGAGTACGGCGACCAGGGCCGCGAAGCCGTCGATGTGCAGGGCCAGGTCGACGGGGACGGAGCCGGTGGGTGTGAGCCGGGTCGCGGCGTCCAGTGGCGGCGTTCCGTCACCGGCGCCGCCGCCCAGGCGTACGGCCACGACGACGGCGAGCGCGGCCGACGCGAGAGGCGGCAGGACGGCCAGCGGACGGACGAAACCGGGTGAGGTACGGCCGAGCAGCAGTCCGCCGACGGCTCCGAGGAACGGAAGGAGAGGGACAAGGACGGCGAGGGTCGTGGTGGTCACGCGGTGGCCTCAGCCTTCTGTGCCGGGGCGGTGGTTTCTTCCGGTTCGGCGCCCTCGGTGCCGTCTGAGCCGTCGGTGCCGTCCGGGCCGTCCGGGCCGTCCGGATGCTCGGCGGTGTCCCGGAGCTTGTCCACGTCCGGGGTGCCGCGGGTGCGGTAGACCATCAGGACGATCGCCAGTCCGATGCCGATCTCCGCGGCGGCGATGGCGATGACGAAGAGCGTGAGCGCCTGGCCGGTGTGGAGGGTGTCGCGCAGCCAGACGTCGAAGGCGACCAGATTGAGGTTGACGGCGTTGAGCATCAGCTCGACCGACATCAGGACGAGGATCGCGTTCCGGCGCGCGAGCACTCCGTACACACCGGTGCAGAACAGCAGCGCCGCGAGCACGGCGGGATAGGCGAGATGCATCAGCGCTGCTCCTTGCCGCTGCCGTTGGCGGCGCCGCTGCCCGCGCCGCCGCGATCCGGTGCGCCGCTGGTGTCGGACGCGCCGTCGTCGGTCGCGCCGCTGTGCTTGCGGGACAGGACGATCGCGCCGACGAGCGCGGCCAGCAGAAGGACGGACAGCGCCTCGAAGGGCAGCACCCAGTACCGGAACAGGATCCGGCCCGACACCTCGGTGGAGCCCTGTGCCGGTCCGTCCAGGTCGATCCAGGTCGTACGGAACGCGTCGACGACCACCCAGACCAGTGCGGCCGCCGCGGCGACGGCCACCGCCAGCGCGACGGGCCGGTTCTCCGAATCGGCGTCCGGAGAACGGCCGATGGGCGCCCTGGTGAGCATCAGACCGAACAGCAGGAGGACCACCACGGAACCGACATAGATCAGGACCTGCACCCAGGCGATGAACTCCGCCGTCAGCAGCAGGTATTCGACAGCCAGGCCACCGAGCGCCACGACCAGCCAGAGCGCGGCGTGGACCAGTTGTCTGGTCCTGACGGTGACCAGGGCCGCGCCGAAGGTGACAAGGCCGACGAGGACAAAGGCTATTTCGACGCCGCTCGGTGACAGAAAGCCGTGTCCGGCCGCGGCGGACACGGTCGAGGCGGTTGCCGCGAGGGTCACTCGCCTTCCTCCTGTTCCCGTGCCTGCTCCTGCCGGCGTGCCGCCGCCTGTTTCTCGGCCGTCTTGCGGGCGGCGGCGATCTCCTTCGGCTCTTCCGCTCCCGGGTCGAGCGCGGGCGGCGCGGGCACCGTCCACATCCACTCGCGGAGCTTGTCCCGCTCGTGGGTGAGTTCACGGATGTCCGTCTCCGCGTACTCGAACTCCGGCGACCAGAAAAGCGCGTCGAAAGGACAGACCTCGATGCAGATACCGCAGTACATGCAGAGCGCGAAGTCGATGGCGAACCGGTCGAGGACGTTACGGCTCCGCTCGCGGCCACCGGGGACCGCGGCCGGGACCGTCTCCTTGTGGGAGTCGATATAGATGCACCAGTCGGGGCACTCACGGGCGCAGAGCATGCAGACCGTGCAGTTCTCCTCGAACAGCCCGATCACCCCGCGGCTGCGGGGCGGGAGTTCGGGCTGGGCGTCCGGATACTGCGCGGTGACGGACTTCTTCGTCATGGTCCGCAGGGTGACTGCCAGGCCCTTGGCCAGGCCGGAGCCGGGGATCGGGGGCATCAGTTGATCGCCACCTTCACGATGCCGGTGAGCGCGATCTGCGCGAGAGCGAGGGGGATGAGTCCGGTCCAGGCGAGTTTCTGGAGCTGGTCCTCCCGCAGCCGTGGATAACTCACCCGCAGCCAGATGACGACAAAGGCGAGGACGGCCGTCTTGAGGAGTGTCCAGACCCAGCCGAGTCCGTCGGCTCCGAGCGGTCCGTGCCAGCCGCCGAGGAAGAGGACGGTGGTCAGCCCGCAGAGGACGACGATGCCCGCATACTCCGCGAGCAGGAACAGCGCGAAGCGCAGCCCGGTGTATTCGGTGTAGGCGCCGAAGATGATCTCGGAGTCGGCCACCGGCATGTCGAAGGGCGGGCGCTGGAGTTCGGCGAGGCCGGCGGTGAAGAAGACGAGTGCGCCGATGATCTGCCACGGCAGCCACCACCACTGGAAGGCGTTGAGGATGCCGGGCAGGGAGACCGTGCCGGCCGCCATCGCGACGGAGGCGGCGGCGAGCAGCATCGGCAGCTCGTACGCGAGGAGCTGCGCGGCGGTGCGCAGACCGCCGAGCAGAGAGAACTTGTTGGCCGAGGCCCAGCCCGCCATGAGCGAGCCGAGCACTCCGACGCCCATCACGGCGAGCACGAAGAAGATGCCCGCGTCGACGACCTGGCCGACCGCGCCGGAGCTCGGGCCGACCGGAATGACCACCAGGACGAGCAGATACGGAAGGAGTGCGACGGCCGGAGCGAGCTGGAAGACGCGCCGGTCGGCGTTGGCCGGGACCACGTCCTCCTTCTGCGCGAACTTCACACCGTCGGCGACGAGCTGGGCCCAGCCGTGGAAGCCGCCCGCGTACATGGGACCGAGGCGGCCCTGCATATGGGCCATCACCTTGTGTTCGGTCTGCCCGACGACAAGCGGGAGGACCAGGAACACGGCGAAGACGACGATCAGCCGGAGGGCGACGTCGAGTACGTCGTTCACGCGTCTCCTTCTGGGCGGTCGCTCTCGGGAGCCTCGGTGGGAGCGGCTTTCTCCGGCTCGCCGGGGCCGGCCTTGTCCGCCTTATCCGCCTTGTCGGGCCGGTCCTCCGCGTCGGAGGCTTCTTCGGCGTCGGCGTCGGAGGCTTCTTCGGCGTCGGCGTCGGAGGCTTCTTCGCCTTCGGCGGCGGCGTCGTCGCCGAAGGCCTGGCGGGGCTTGTGCCACGGAGCGTCCGGTGCGGACGGCTCGCGCCGCTGGGACGCCGAGCCCTCCGAGGCGCTCCGCGACCGCCGGCCCGGTGTGGCGCCGGACGCGGTCTCGCCGGCGGCGTCCGCGGCGGTGGTGCCTTCCTCACGCGGCGGTTCCGGTGCTACCGGCGACGCCGGCCTGCTGTCCTCCGGCGACGCTTCGTCACCGCCGGTCCGTGCCGGCGCGGGCCGGCTCGCCGAGCCCTCCGACGCGCCGCGCGTCCGGCGCGGAGGCGCCGAGCCCTCCGGGACACCGCGGGCCGCACGGACCGGCCGGTCACCGGCGGCGCGGGCCGTCCGGGCGGGGCGGCTGGGCGCCGGAGGGAGCTGGCCCTTGAGCGGACCCCATTCGTTCGGGTCGGGAACACCGGGCGGAAGCATCTGGCGGCGCCGGGGTCCGCTGTGTTCCGCGCCCGCCGCGGGCTCTCCCGGTTCCTTGGCGCCCGGCCATGCCTTGGCGACGCGGGCGGCGAGGACGAAGTCCTTGCGCAGCGGATGGCCTTCGAAGGTCTCGGGCAGAAGGAGGTGGGCCAGGTTCGGATGGCCGGTGAAGGCGATGCCGAACATCTCGTGCGTCTCCCGCTCGTGCCAGCCGGCTCCCGCGTAGACCTCGACGGCCGTGGGCAGGACGGCCGCCGCGTGCGGGACGGTCGTACGGACCAGGAGCCGGCGGACCGTACCGCCTTCCAGCGCGGCCACATGGGCGCAGACACGGAAGCCCGCGCCCGGCTCGTCGACCGCGCTCAGCCAGTCGAAGTAGCTGCAGCGCAGCCGGTCACGGGCGGTTTCGAGAGCACCGATCCATGCCTCGGGCGGGACGTCGACCGTCAGGAGGTCATAGGCGCGCTCGGCCGTGGCGTCCGCGCCGAAGATCTCGGTGACGGCGTCCGGCAGCCGGTCGTAGTCGTTCGGACCGGGCGCGTCGTGGGCGTTCACGAGGTGCTCTCCCCGGGCGTCGGCGGGGCTTCGACCAGGCCGCTGCGCAGCGCGGCGGCCGAGGGCCGGCCTCCCGAGCCGTAGCGCTCGCCGAGCGATTCCCTGGCGATCTTCTCCTGGAGCTTCAGGATGCCCTGGAGCAGCGCCTCGGGACGCGGCGGGCAGCCCGGTACATAGACGTCGACGGGGATGATCTGGTCGACGCCCTTGGTCACGGAGTACGAGTCCCAGTAGGGGCCGCCGCAGTTGGAGCAGGCGCCGAAGGAGATCACGTACTTGGGCTCGGGCATCTGCTCGTACAGCCGCTTCACCGCGGGCGCCATCTTGTCCGTGACCGTGCCGGACACCACCATCAGGTCCGCCTGGCGCGGTCCCGGCGCGAAGGGGATCACACCGAGCCGGATGAAGTCGTGCCGGGCCATGGAGGCGGCGATGAACTCGATCGCGCAGCAGGCCAGCCCGAAGTTGAAGACCCAGAGGCTGTAGCGGCGGCCCCAGTTGAGGACCACCTTCATCGGCTCGGGGGCCAGGCGGGAGAGCACGCCGAGACGTTTCACCGCAGGGCCGCTCTCGGGCACTACCGGCAGCGATTCCGGGGTCACGTCCATTCGAGGACGCCCTTCTTCCATGCGTAGAGCAGTCCCACGGCCAGGAAGCCGAGGAAGATGAACATCTCGACCAGTGTCGTGGCACCGTAACCGGGAGCGGCGAAAACGGTCGCCCACGGGAACAGGAAGATCGAGTCGACCGCGAAGATCACATACAGGAACGCATAGACGTAGTAGCGGACCTGGGTGTGCGCCCAGCCCTCGCCGACGGGGTCGACACCGCATTCGTATGTGAGCAGCTTCTCCGGCGTCGGCACCACCGGCCGCAGCAGCCGGCCCGCTCCGAAGGCCACGGCGACGAACAGCGCACCGACGACCGCGAGCAGTCCGACCACCGAATAGCTCTGGAAGTAGTCCGACGCGAGAACGGTCGGTTCCGACACGTCCGTCCCTCGCTCCCTGACCCGTAGCGTCTTCGACGATCTGTACGGACGGGAGTCTAGGCCCTGTTAAAGAGACGGTAAGCAGGTGCGTCCCGCACAGGGGGGCTACCCCTACTCCAGGCCCCCCAGCAACCCCATGGCGTACGGCCTCCGGGCCCGGCAGGCTTAGTGGCTATGACCGCGATCAGCAGCCTTCCCGACAATGACCGGCCGCCGCCTGTGCGTTTCGCGTACGACCGGCACACATGGAAGGAGATCGCCCATCTCCTCGCGAATCTTCCGGTCGCTCTGATCGGATTTGTCTATGTGGTGTTCACGATCTCCACGGGTGTCGGGCTGTCGGTGACGGTGATCGGGCTGCCGTGGCTCGTCGGCGGGCTCACGGGCGCACGGCTGCTCGGCCGGGCGGAGCGCGCGCGGGCGCGTGCGCTGCTGGGTGTACGGATCGAGGAGCCGAGTCCGCTGTACGCGCGCGGGCGCCGTCCCGAGGGCGTCCTGGGCTGGGTGTGGGCGGGGCTGAAGGATCCGGTGGCCTGGCGGACGGTGCTGTACGAATTCATCCGGCTGCCCTGGGCCGTGGTGACGTTCAGTGTCACTCTGGTGGGTCTGTTCGTGCTCTGGCCGGTCCTTCCGTTCGTGGCACGCGGTCTGACCAACGCCGACCGGGCGATGGTGCGAGGGCTGCTCTCCCCGTCGGACGAGCTGGAGCGGCGGATCGCCGAGCTGGAGTCGGACCGCGGCGTGGTCGTGGACACGGCGGCGGCCGATCTGCGCCGGATCGAGCGCGATCTCCACGACGGCGCACAGGCCCGTCTGGTGGCCCTGGCCATGGGTCTCGGCCTCGCCAAGGAGAAGCTGACGGAGGACCCGGAGGGGGCCGCCATCATGGTCGACGAGGCGCACGGAGAGGTGAAGCTGGCCCTCCAGGAGCTGCGCGACCTGGCTCGCGGCATCCATCCGGCGGTCCTCACCGACCGCGGACTGGACGCGGCGCTGTCCGCGATCGCCTCCCGCTGCACGGTGCCGGTGAAGGTGACGGTGGATCTGAGCGAGCGGCCGGCCGAGGCGATCGAGGGCATCGCCTACTTCACGGTCTCCGAGCTGCTCCAGAACGTCAGCAAGCACAGCGCGGCGCGGACCGCGGCCGTCGATGTGTGGCGGGCGGACGACCGGCTGCTGGTCCAGGTCCAGGACGACGGACGCGGCGGCGCGCGGCTGGACGGCGGTACGGGCATGTCCGGGCTGGCCGAGCGGCTGGGCGCGGTCGACGGACTGTTCGTCCTCGATTCCCCGGTCGGCGGGCCGACGGTCGTCACGGCGGAGCTGCCCTGGCGCCCACGCGGCAAGGCCTGACGTCTCCGCGAGGGCGGAACCACACCTCCGAGGTGGGGAAAACCCCAGGGTGAAAACGGAGACCGTCCTCATGGTGCGGAGGTCCCGGCCCCAGCAGCATGGAGTACCCGGGAGCACACAGCCCGCTCCCACCGGACGGCGCTCAGAACGGACAACACCGATGGCCATCGATGACGGATCGCAGTCGCGGCCCCACATCCTTCCGCCCGCGCTGCGCGCGCCGGTGGAGGGACGCACCTGGCGCGAGTTCGGCTATCTGCTGCTCAGCCTGCCGATCGCCGCCGTGCTGTTCAGCTACGCGATAGCGACGATCTCAGTCGGCGCGGGACTGCTCGTCACCTTCCTCGGGGTGCCGGTGCTCGCGATGGGACTCGCCGGCTGCCGTGCCTTCGGCGCCATGGAGCGCGCGCGGGCCCGAGGGCTGCTGGGGCTGAAGGTGGCGGATCCGGAGCCGGTCCGCGGCCAGAAGCACGGGCTGATGTCGTGGGTCGGCGCGGTCCTGAAGAGCGGGGCGTCCTGGCGGCATCTGCTGTACGCGGTGCTGCACTTCCCGTGGGCGGTGTTCGCCTTCGTGGTCGCGGTGACCTTCTGGACGACGGGCTGGGCGCTGTTCCTCTATCCGCTCTGGCAGTGGGTGTTCCCGAACCATCTCGGCCAGTCGGGTATCGCGGTCTACGGCGACGGCAGCGGCAATGGCCTCTATCTCGACACACCGTTCGAGATAGGTGTCACCAGTGCGGTCGGACTGGTGCTGGTCCTCGCCTCGCCCTGGCTGATACGCGGCCTGACGAGCGTGGACCGGCTGATGGTCGCCGGGCTGCTCGGGCCCTCCCGGCTGGCCACTCGGGTCTCGGAGCTGGAGTCGGACCGAGGCGTGGTCGTGGACACGGCGGCGGCCGATCTGCGCCGGATCGAGCGCGATCTCCACGACGGCGCGCAGGCCCGTCTGGTGGCCCTGGCCATGGACCTGGGGCTGGCGAAGGAGAAGCTGACAGAGGACCCGGAGGCCGCGGCGCGCATGGTCGCCGAGGCGCACGGAGAAGTGAAGACGGCTCTGCAGGAGCTGCGCGACCTGGCTCGCGGCATCCATCCGGCGGTCCTCACCGACCGCGGACTGGACGCGGCGCTGTCCGCGATCGCCTCCCGCTGCACGGTGCCGGTGAATGTGGAGGTCGATCTGCCTTCCAGGCCGGCCGCCGCGATCGAGGGCATCGCCTACTTCACGGTCTCCGAGCTGCTGCAGAACGTCAGCAAGCACGCACGGGCGAGGCGGTCGTCGGTGGATGTGTGGCAGACGCACGACCGGCTGATGCTTCAGGTCACGGACGACGGCCAGGGAGGAGCGGACGCGTCGACGGGCAGCGGCCTGGCCGGACTGGCGGAGCGGCTGGACGCGGTGGACGGGATCCTGGTCATCGACTCACCGGCCGGCGGTCCGACGTCGGTGACGGCGGAGCTGCCCTGGCGTGGCTGACCGTACGAAGAGAGGGGGCCCGGCCCCACCCGCCGGACGGAGCCGCCCGCGAGCGGCGCTGTCCTGTTTCCTCCCAGGCGGGCGCGGACCGATCCGAATACTGGGATGCTGGAGGGCACAGGGGCGGGCAAACATCGACAGTGGGGCTGCGAAGTCGTGGAGGACAGGGTGCGGGTGGTCATCGCCGAGGACTCAGTGCTGCTTCGGGAGGGCCTGACCCGGCTGCTGACCGACCGCGGGCACGACGTGGTCGCCGGTGTCGGAGACGGCGAAGCGCTGATCAAGACCGTGGGCGAGCTGGCGGACCAGGACGCGCTGCCGGATGTGGTGGTCGCGGACGTACGGATGCCGCCGACCCACACCGACGAGGGAGTGCGGGCGGCCGTGCGGCTGCGGCGGGACCATCCCGCGATCGGGGTCCTGGTGCTGTCGCAGTACGTCGAGGAGCAGTACGCCACCGAGCTGCTGGCCGGCAGCAGCCGGGGCGTGGGATATCTGCTCAAGGACCGGGTGGCCGACGTCAGGGAATTCGTGGACGCCGTGGTACGGGTGGCCAGGGGCGGGACGGCGCTGGACCCCGAGGTGGTGGCCCAGCTTCTGGGCCGCAGCCGGAAGCAGGACGTGCTGGCCGGGCTGACGCCTCGCGAGCGGGAGGTCCTCGGTCTGATGGCCGAGGGACGGACGAATTCGGCGATCGCCAAGCAGCTTGTCGTGAGCGACGGCGCGGTGGAGAAGCACGTCAGCAATATCTTCCTGAAGCTCGGCCTCTCCCCCAGTGACGGGGATCACCGCCGGGTCCTGGCCGTGCTGACCTATCTGAAGACCTGACAGCCGGGACCGCGCCTGCCACTCCGTCAGATGTGTGGTGGAGCGAGAGTCCTAGAACCAAAGGACGAGGCCGGAGCACCTTTCACGGAAGAATCCAGGGGCGGGCAAAGTATGACAAATCGGTACGCCATGGCGTTTCGCGATGACGTCCACCATGCGACCGGTCCAGGGAAGGCGACCCTTACCGACGTAGGGTGGCCTCCGGGACTGCCGGGTGGCCGGTCAGTCCCGAGCCGCCGCCTCGAAGGAGGTCCAGTTCAGTGACCAGCCAGGTCAGTAGCCCAGCCGAGCGTGCCGATGAGGCCGACGACGCCAGCGAAGGCGCCGTCGGGGAACAGCGAGTCCCTCTGTCCGGACAGGAAGGTGCCGGCGAGAAGGAAGTCCGCCGTCTGGACCGGGTCATCATCCGCTTCGCGGGTGACTCGGGCGACGGGATGCAACTGACGGGTGACCGGTTCACCTCGGAGACGGCGTCGTTCGGGAACGACCTGTCGACGCTGCCGAACTTCCCCGCCGAGATCAGGGCGCCCGCCGGGACGCTGCCGGGCGTCTCCTCGTTCCAGCTCCACTTCGCCGATCACGACATCCTCACTCCGGGTGACGCACCCAATGTCCTGGTCGCGATGAACCCGGCCGCGCTGAAGGCGAACATCGGCGATGTGCCGCGCGGCGCGGAAATCATCGTGAACACCGACGAGTTCACCAAGCGCCCGATGGCCAAGGTCGGTTATCTGACCTCGCCGCTCGAAGACGGCTCGCTGGACGGCTACCAGGTCCACCCGGTGCCGCTGACCACACTGACGATCGAGGCCCTCAAGGAGTTCGGTCTCTCCCGCAAGGAGGCCGAGCGCTCGAAGAACATGTTCGCGCTCGGACTGCTGTCGTGGATGTACAACCGGCCGACGGAGGGAACCGAGAAGTTCCTGCGGACCAAGTTCGCCAAGAAGCCGCAGATCGCCGAGGCGAACGTGGCCGCGTTCCGCGCCGGCTGGAACTTCGGCGAGACGACCGAGGACTTCGCCGTCTCGTACGAGGTCGCACCGGCCGGCGCCGCGTTCCCGCCCGGTACGTACCGCAACATCTCCGGGAATCTGGCGCTGTCGTACGGCTTGATCGCCGCCGGCCACCAGGCGGAGCTGCCGCTCTATCTGGGCTCGTACCCGATCACACCGGCCTCCGACATCCTGCACGAGCTGTCGCGGCACAAGAACTTCGGCGTCCGGACCTTCCAGGCCGAGGACGAGATCGCCGCCATCGGCGCGGCGCTGGGCGCGGCCTTCGGCGGCTCACTGGCCGTCACCACCACCTCGGGGCCCGGAGTGGCCCTCAAGTCGGAGACGATCGGCCTGGCGGTCTCGCTGGAACTGCCACTGCTGGTCGTCGCCATCCAGCGCGGCGGCCCCTCCACCGGCCTGCCCACCAAAACCGAACAGGCCGATCTGCTCCAGGCGATGTACGGACGCAACGGCGAGGCGCCCGTCCCGGTGGTCGCGCCGCGTACTCCGGCGGACTGCTTCGACGCCGCGCTGGAAGCGGCCCGGATCGCACTGACCTACCGGACGCCGGTCTTCCTGCTCTCCGACGGCTATCTCGCCAACGGCTCCGAGCCCTGGCGCATCCCGGAGCCGGAGGAACTCCCCGACCTGCGCGTGCGGTTCGCGACCGGACCCAACCATGAACTGGCGGACGGGACCGAGGTGTTCTGGCCGTACAAGCGTGACCCGGAGACCCTCGCCCGTCCCTGGGCGGTGCCCGGCACACCGGGCCTCGAACACCGCATCGGCGGAATCGAGAAGCAGGACGGCACGGGCAACATCTCGTACGACCCGGCCAACCACGACTTCATGGTGCGTACCCGCCAGGCCAAGATCGACGGCATCGAGGTGCCCGATCTGACCGTCGACGACCCGGACGGCGCCCGCACGCTGGTGCTGGGCTGGGGCTCCACCTACGGGCCCATCACCGCCGCCGTCCGCAGGCTGCGGAAGGAAGGCACGCCGATCGCGCAGGCGCATCTGCGCCATATCAATCCGTTCCCGCGCAACCTCGGCGAGATCCTGGGGCGTTACGACAAGGTCGTGGTGCCGGAGATGAACCTCGGCCAGCTCGCCACGCTGCTGCGAGCGAAGTACCTCGTCGACGCCCACTCGTACAACCAGGTCAACGGCATGCCGTTCAAGGCCGAGCAGCTCGCCACGGCACTCAAGGAGGCCATCGATGTCTGATACGAACGAGTTGCTGACGCTGGTCCCCAAGGCCGAGGCCAAGCAGTCCATGAAGGACTTCAAGTCGGACCAGGAGGTCCGCTGGTGCCCCGGCTGCGGTGACTACGCCGTTCTCGCGGCGGTCCAGGGCTTCATGCCCGAGCTGGGCCTCGCCAAGGAGAACATCGTCTTTGTCTCCGGCATCGGCTGCTCCTCCCGCTTCCCGTACTACATGAACACCTACGGGATGCACTCCATCCACGGCCGGGCCCCGGCCATCGCCACCGGTCTGGCCACCTCGCGCCGCGATCTGTCCGTCTGGGTCGTCACCGGCGACGGCGACGCGCTCTCCATCGGCGGCAACCACCTCATCCACGCGCTGCGCCGGAACGTCAACCTCAAGATCCTGCTGTTCAACAACCGGATCTACGGTCTGACCAAGGGGCAGTACTCCCCCACCTCCGAGGTCGGGAAGATCACCAAGTCGACACCGATGGGCTCGCTCGACGCGCCTTTCAATCCGGTGTCGCTGGCGATCGGCGCGGAGGCGTCGTTCGTGGCCCGGACGGTCGACTCCGACCGCAAGCACCTCACCGAGGTGCTGCGCCAGGCCGCCGACCATCCCGGTACCGCGCTGGTGGAGATCTACCAGAACTGCAATATCTTCAACGACGGCGCCTTCGACGTCCTCAAGGACAAGCAGCAGGCCGAAGAGGCCGTGATCCGGCTGGAGCACGGCCGGCCGATCCGCTTCGGCGCCGAGGGCTCGAAGGGCGTGGTCCGGAATCCGGCCACCGGCGACCTGGAGGTGGTGGCCGTCACCTCCGAGAACGAGTCACGGATTCTCGTCCATGACGCCCACGCGGCGAGCCCCACCACCGCGTTCGCCCTGTCCCGCCTCGCGGACCCGGACACGCTGCACCACACGCCCATCGGCGTGCTGCGCAGTGTCGAAAGGCCCGTCTACGACACCTTGATGTCGGACCAGCTCGACACGGCCGTCGAGCGGCACGGCAAGGGTGATCTGTCCTCGATGCTCGCCGGTGGCGACACCTGGACCGTCGTCGGCTGACCAGAGCGCCGCCGCGCCCGGGCCCGGATCTCTCAGGAGGTCCGGGCCTCGTCATGCGCCGGGATCGAGGCCGGTCCACTCTCCGAGACCCGGGCCGCGTCGTAGGACTCGCGCGCCGTGAACACCTCGTCCAGCCGCCGTTCCGTCCAGCGCGCCAGGCCCCACACCTGCTCCGCGGCCTCCCGTCCCAGCTCCGTGAGCGAGTAGTCCACGCGCGGCGGGATCACGGGCTTGGCATCACGGTGGACAAAGCCGTCGCGCTCCAGTGTCCGGAGGGTCTGGGCGAGCATCTTCTCGCTGACACCGCCCACCTCGCGCCGCAGTTCACTGAAGCGGTACGAGCGCTCCAGCAGGCTGGCCAGCACAAGCACGCCCCAGCGACTGGTGACGTGTTCCAGGACGAGCCGGGAGGGACACAGGGGCAGATTGACATTGGGCGGCTTGATCTCCGGCCGGGACTCGCTGGTTACATCCACACCAGTACCTTACTTGAAGGTGGGTACTTTCCCTCGGTAAGTGCCCATCGTAGGGTGAGTGGCGGAGCGCCACGCAACCACAGGAACTGGAGAAATACCCCCCATGAGCATCGTTGTCACAGCAGCAACCGGACACCTCGGCCGTCTTGTCGTCGAGTCCCTGCTGGCCGCCGATGTCCCGGCCTCGGAGATCGCCGCCGCCGTACGGAGCAAGGAGAAGGCGGCGGATCTCGCGGCGCGCGGTGTCGAGCTGCGCCTCGCCGACTACGACCGGCCCGAGACGCTGGCCGATGCCTTCCACGCCGGCGACCGCGTGCTGCTGATCTCGGGCAGCGAGGTCGGCCGGCGCGTAGCGCAGCACACCGCCGCCATCGACGCGGCGCGGGCCGCCGGTGTGGCGCAGCTCGCGTACACGGGCGTACTGGGCGGCCCGGAGGCCGACTTCGAACTGGCCGCCGAGCACAAGGCCACCGAACAGGCCATCCTCGACTCCGGACTGCCGTACACCTTCCTGCGCAATGGCTGGTACACGGAGAACTACACCGAGAACCTCGCTCCCGTGCTGGAGAACGGAGCCGTGGTGGCCAACGCGGGCGAGGGCCGTATCGCCTCCGCCGCCCGCGCGGACTACGCGGCGGCGGCTGCCGCCGTGCTGACCGGTGACGGGCATGTCGGCGTCGCCTACGAGCTGAGCGGCGACGCGGCGTGGTCCTTCGCCGAGTACGCGGCGGAACTGTCGCGGCAGACGGGCCGGACCATCACCTACACCGAGGTCACTCCCGGAGAGCGGCTTGAGATCCTCACCGGCGCGGGCGTGCCTGAGCCGGTGGCCGCGGTGTTCGTCGGCGTGGACACCGCGATCGGCCAGGGACTGCTCAGCCGCCGGACGGGCGACCTGGGCCGGCTCATCGGCCGCCCGACCACACCGCTCGCCGACTCGATCGCGGAGGCACTCAAGGCCTGAGACCCGAGCCCGGAATCCGGCCCGAGGCCCAAGACCTCGGACCGGAGCCCGGGATCCAAGGCCGCCTGCCCCTCCCTCTCTCCCACCCACGCGTCATGACCGTATGACGATACGAACATGACATCGCGGCCCGCGCGGCGCTACCTTCGACAGGATGTCGAGACGGTGCGGCGCCGTGACGGCGTGCGGAGTGCGGGAGGGCCAGTGAAGGCGGACGGCAATCAGCGGACAGGACTGCTGTACGGGATCGGCGCCTACGGGATGTGGGGACTGGTCCCGCTCTTCTGGCCGCTGCTCAAACCGGCCGGAGCGATGGAGATCCTCGCCCACCGGATGGCCTGGTCGCTGGTCTTCGTGGCGATCGGGCTGCTCGCGCTGCGCCGCTGGGGATGGATTCGGGAGTTGGTACGGCAGCCGCGCAAGCTGGGGCTCATCGCCGTGGCCGCCGTCGTGATCACCGTCAACTGGGGCTTCTACATCTGGGCCGTCAACACCGGCCGGGTCGTCGAGGCGTCCCTGGGCTACTTCATCAACCCGCTGGTGACCATCGCCATGGGCGTCCTCCTGCTCAAGGAGCGGCTGCGGCCAGCCCAGTGGACGGCGGTCCTCGTCGGTCTGGCAGCCGTACTGGTACTCGCGATCGGATACGGTCAGCCGCCCTGGGTCTCGCTGACGCTGGCCTTCTCGTTCGCGACATACGGCCTGGTCAAGAAGAAGATCAATATCGGCGGTCTGGAATCGCTGGCGGCGGAGACCGCCGTCCTGTTCCTGCCTGCGCTGGGCTATCTGGTGTGGCTGAGCGCGTCCGGATCGTCCACCTTCGCCACCGAGGGCGCGGGCCATTCCGCTCTGCTCGCCGCGACAGGCGTGGTCACCGCCGTGCCGCTGATCTGCTTCGGCGCGGCGGCGATACGGGTACCGCTGTCGACGCTGGGGCTGTTGCAGTATCTCGCCCCGGTCTTCCAGTTCCTGCTGGGCGTCGCGTACTTCCACGAGGCGATGCCGGCGGAGCGGTGGGCGGGCTTCTCGCTGGTCTGGCTTGCGCTGACGATTCTCACCTGGGACGCGCTGCGCACGGCCCACCGTACGAGAGCCGAGGCCCAGCGGCTGTCCGCGATCGCGGCGGCGGACCCGTCCGGCGGCCCGGCCGCGCCGCTCACTCCGGCCCCGGACGGATCGCCGGATCCGGTTCCCGGCACCCGGGAACCAGCGAGCTGACGCGCCCGCCGCGCGGCGGCTGCCGCCGCCGAACGGCCGATCACAGAAACGTTTCAGCAGCACCTATCCGTGTCATGGGCGTGTGCTCCCGCGCTCCGGCGCGGGCATTGCTGATTCCGTTTCAACCGACCCGTGCGCCGAGGACATCTCTGCGCGGGCCGCGACAAGTCGAAACGCCACCACCGCGTGCGTCCTTGATGACCATTCACTCCCAATGTCGCGCCATGGGTCATCACACGATCAGGAGTTGAACCATGCAATACGAAATGCGCGCGGAGTACGCGGAAGGCGACTCGCCCCAGGACCGGAACGCTCGACTTGAGGTGTGGCACATGACCAGAGTCAACGAGTCGACGGCCCTGTGCGGACGCGACCTGGATCCGGCCGCCCTCACACAGTCGTCCGACGCCTGGGGCACACCTGCCGGGCAGCCCCTCTGCCACGCGTGCGGCGCCCTCTACATCCACCAGGTTCCCTGACCACATTCACCAGGCTCGCTGAACACATCCACCAGGTCCACCGCGCGCATCCACCAGATTCGCCGCGCGCGTTCACCGGTTTGGCCGAGCGCCGTCCTGTGGCTGAACCGGCGTCACGGCGACGAGACGGACGTACCGAGGACCGGGCCGGGGACAGCGGAGGTCCGGTCAGCGAACTCCCATGACCGGTTCGCGCCCTTGACGGTGAGTCAGCCTTTCACTCACCATTCAGCACGCACAGCGCACGCACCATTCACGCGCAGCGCGCCAGCAGCTCCAAACGCCTCACGTCGCAGCCGTCGTGGGGCGTCTCGCACGTTCCGTCCTGTCCCCGTACGGAATCCGGAGCCCCCACATGAAAATCTCCGTTCCCGGAGCACGCCGAATATCCACGCGTACGGCCACGGCCGCCGGGCTCGCTCTCGCCGGGCTGCTCGTCACCGCCGCGCCGGCCGCGACAGCGGCGCCCATGGCCGCGCCGCCCACACTCAGATCCGCGCCGTCCGCCGTCCTCGCCGCACCCGACATCCCGCTCGCCAACGTCAAGGCGCATCTGACGCAGTTGTCGTCGATCGCCGCCGCCAACGGCGGCAACCGCGCTCATGGCCGGGCCGGCTATCTGGCGTCGGTCAATTATGTGAAGGGCAAGCTGGACGCGGCCGGATTCACCACCTCCGTCCAGCAGTTCACCTCCAGCGGCGCCACCGGCTACAACCTGATAGCCGACTGGCCCGGCGGCGATCCGAACCAGGTCGTCATGTCCGGCGCTCACCTCGACTCGGTCACCTCGGGCGCCGGTATCAACGACAACGGCTCCGGGTCCGCCGCCACCCTCGAAGCCGCGCTCGCCGTCTCCAGGGCGCAGCTCCAGCCGGCGAAGCATCTGCGTTTCGCCTGGTGGGGCGCGGAAGAGCTGGGTCTGATCGGCTCGAAGTACTACGTCAACAACTTGCCGTCCGCCGAGCGTGCGAAGATCAGCGGCTATCTGAACTTCGACATGATCGGATCTCCGAACCCCGGCTACTTCGTCTACGACGACGATCCGGAGATCGAGCAGACCTTCAAGGACTACTACGCGGGTATCGGCATCCCGACGGAGATCGAGACCGAGGGCGACGGCCGCTCCGACCATGCCCCGTTCCAGAACGTGGGCATCCCGGTCGGCGGCCTCTTCAGCGGCGCGGACTACATCAAGACCGCCGCGCAGGCGCAGAAGTGGGGCGGCACTTCCGGCCAGGCGTTCGACCGCTGCTACCACGCCTCCTGCGACACCACCGCCAACATCAACGACACGGTGCTCGACCGCAACAGCGACGCCATCGCCTACGCGGTCTGGACACTCTCGGCGGCCACCACCGTCCCGCCGGCCGGCACGGTCTTCGAGAACCTCGCCGATGTCACCGTCCCGGACAACGGCGCCGCCATCACCTCGTCGGTGACCGTCTCCGGCCTCACGGGCAACGCGCCTCCGGCGCTCAAGGTGGGCGTGGACATCAAGCACACCTGGCGCGGTGATCTGGTCATCGACCTGCTCGCGCCGGACGGCACCGCCTACCGGCTGAAGAACTCCAGCGGCAGCGACTCGGCGGACAACGTGATCGCCACCTACACGGTGAACGCGTCGAGCGAGGTCGCCAACGGTGTCTGGAAGCTCCGGGTGCAGGACATCGCGTCCTCGGACACGGGCTACATCGATAGCTGGCGGCTGACCTTCTAGGCCGTGTCTGACACATAGCGCCGTCCGCCCGGAGGGCGGGGCCTGCGACGTCTGGTGCGTGCGATCCCAAGGCGGAGGATCATCCGTGTACTGGACGTACTCGGATGACTCCGACAACGCGGTGAGCGTGCGTGCCAGACGTCGCAGGCCAGGCGGGATGTGTCAGACAGGGCCTAGGACGTGTTTCGGACGACCGCGTGTGCGTGCGGACAGCGCGCGTACGCGGCCGTCCGGGCCGCCGCGACCGGGATGGCCGCCGCGCGGGCGCGTACGCGGAACGGCGCGCCGCCTCAGACCGTGATGTCCTTCGAGGTGAATCTGGCCCAGGCCGCGGAGCCGAACACCGCCGCGTACAGCGCCTGGAGTCCCAGATTCCTGACCAGCTCGTCCCAGTAGACCGGCTCGCGCAGCACATCCGCGAACGACAGCCAGTAGTGCGAGAAGAGATACGGCTGGATCGCGTGAAGCTGCGGAATCGTGTCCAGGATCTGCACGGTGATCAGCAGCCCTACCGTCGCCGCCATGGCCGCGATCCCGCTGTTGGTCACGGTCGAGATGAACAGGCCGAGCGCCGCGAGTCCGATCAGCGACGCGGCGACGATCACCGCGATCAGCGCGGCCCGGCCCAGCCCCTCGCCGAAGGAGATCCGGGTGCCGGAGATCGTGGTGACCTCACCGAGCGGGAAGAGCAGCGCGCCGACGGCGAGCGCCGAGGCCGCCACGGCCGCCGTGGCGGCCAGGCAGAACACCAGGACGGACGCGTACTTGGCGAGCAGCAGCCGGGTGCGTCCGGCCGGCGCGACCAGCAGATAGCGCAGTGTCCCGCTGTTGGCCTCGCCGGCGATCGCGTCGCCCGCGACGACTCCGACCGCCATCGGCAGGAAGACGGGCAGCGTCACGGCGAGCGCGGCGAAGACCAGGAACAGTCCGTTGTTGGTGACCTGCGTGAGAAAGGCGGGACCGCCTCCCTGGCCGCGGCCGATCCCACCGCCGTCGCTCGTCTCTATCTTCACGGCGATACCGATCAGGACGGGAACGGCGCCCAGTACGGCCAGGAGCGCCAGGGTGCGCCAGCGTCTGAAGGTGATGACCAGCTCGGAGCGGAAGAGACCGAGTGTCCACCACAGCCGGGTCTCCCGGCCTCCCGGCCGGCCCGGCGGGATGTCCGCCGTATCCAGCGCCTCAGCCGACGACATCGAAGCCCTCGCCGGTCAGCGCGACAAAGGCGTCCTCCAGTGAGACCCGCTCCACGCCGAAGGACCGGACCCGTACTCCGGCCCGCACGAGCGCCGCGTTGAGATCCGCCGGCTCCGTCTCGCCCGCCGGGAGCTCACCGCTCACGCGTTCCTCCGCCACGGCCACGTCGGTGACTCCCCGTTCCTTCAGTACGCGGGCGGCCTCGCCGGGATCGGGAGTGGTGACGGCCAGCCGGCCCCGGGAGCCGGCCGCCAGATCGGCGACCGGTCCCTGGACGAGCAGCCGGCCCCGGGCCATCACCGCGGCATGCGTGCACACCTGCTCGATCTCGTCGAGGAGATGCGAGGAGAGAAAGACGGTCGTGCCGTCCGCCGTCAGCTCCCGCACCAGCGTCCTGATCTCCCGCATGCCCTGCGGATCGAGACCGTTCGTCGGCTCGTCGAGCACCAGCAGACGGCGCGGCTGGAGCAGTGCCGCCGCCAGCCCGAGCCGCTGCTTCATACCGAGGGAGTACGCCTTCGCCTTCTTGCCACCGGCGGCGGTCAGCCCGACCCGGTCCAGCGCCTGCGCGACCCGGGCGCGCCGGGTGCGCGGATCGGCCGTGGGATCGGCGGAGTCGTACCGTACGAGATTGTCCCGGCCGCTCAGGAACCCGTACAGCGCGGGACCCTCGATCAGCGCGCCCACCTGCGGCAGGACGCCTCGGGCGGCGCGCGGCACGGGCCGTCCGAGGAGTGTGGCCGAGCCGGCGGTCGGCTCTATCAGGCCCATCAGCATCCGGATGGTGGTGGTCTTGCCCGAGCCGTTGGGGCCGAGGAAGCCGAAGACGCTGCCGGCGGGTACGGACAGGTCGAGACGGTCGACGGCGAGCTGTCCGCCGCGGTAGCGCTTGGTGAGTCCGCGTGTCTCGATGACTGTCCCGCTATCGGTGCTGACGGCTGTCATCTCGCTTCCCCATTCTCCCGGTCGGGGCCGTGGTCTCTCCCGGCGGAACGGACCGGTCCCGGTCAGCGTTCCGCCCCGCCGTACGGAGCGTACGACGGGGCGGGCCGCTGTCGCGTCAGCCGGCCTGGTTGGCGGCCTTGACCAGCGCGTCCTTTGTCACCGCGCCGACGTAGACCTTGCCGTCCTCCGTCATCAGCGCGTTGACCAGACGGGTCTGGAAGACCCGGCCCGTGCCGAATTTCCCGGAGACCTTGTCGCCCAGCGCGTCCACGAACTTCTGCGCGTCGTGCGGCATCTCACCGGCCTTGGACGGTCCGGGCGAGCCCTTCACGTCCGGCGACGCCAGCTCGTAGACCACGTTCCAGCCCTCGCCGATGACCTTCGGTTCACTGGCGCTCCGGAATCCCTTGGCGTCGTCCGTCCCCGGAATCTCCGGCGCCTTGTGGTCGGCGCCACGCGTCACCTTCGCGCCCCTGGGCGGCTCGAAGTCGAACGTGGCGGCGGCCGGCTTGGCGAAGCTGATCCTGGTGAAGCCCACGTCGACGACGGCCTTGCCGCCGCTGCTCGGCGAGAGAGTGAACTTGAGCGGAGTGCCGGTCTTCACATCGACCGCGATCCTGATCGAGCCGACCGTGGAATCGGCGGCCTGCTTGGGCTTGATGAGAAGCTGGTACGCGTCACGTCCGGCGACCCGCGACGTACCGTCGACACTCACCGAGGTGGTGTCACCGGCGGCCTTGATCGCCTGTGCGGCGAACTCCTGCGGCGTGGCCGGCACGTCCCTCGGAAGCCGCTGCTTTTCGTTCTGGGACGCGTCCTTCGGCGCGGTGGCGTGATAGGCCTCGTTGGAGGCGCTGTCGTACGCCCAGACCTCGTCGCCGTTGTGGACGAGGCTGTACTCGGCCGCGTCCTCCAGGATCGACACGCGCTGCTTGCCGGGGCCGTCCGCCGCGACCCGCAGCGTGTGCGTGCCGGAGCTGAGCTCCATCAGCTTGGCGTTCGGGTCGGCCGACGAGCCGCGGGCGCCTTCGCCGCCTCCGGACGCGAACGCGCTTCCGGCCGCACCGTCGAGGCCGCCCAGTGACGGGAGACCGAGATCCGTGGTGATCTTCACCGAGCCGGAGAGCTGTTCGGTGCCCGACGCGGCGATCTTCTCGATGAGCTGCTGTGCGCTGATCTTCGGCAGCTCGGGTTCGCCCTGCGCCGCGAGTGCCGGAACGAGCCCGATGGTCGCCGCGGCCACTCCGGCCACCGCGACCGGGACCGCGTAGCGCGCCGCCTTGCGACGGCCCGCGCCCGGGCCCATGTCGTCATCGGTGGTCTGTGCGCTGTCCTTCGGTGCCATGTGTGCCCTACCTCCGTGGTCGGCGGCCTTCCGTCCGTTGCGCTCGTCCACTCCTTGCCGCCATTCTCACCCGAATTGGTCAGGAGTGGTGTTGTCCATCTGACCAAATCGGCCGTCCCCAAGCGTCAGACCGCGGGAGCAACTTCGCGTACTGCTCTGGGATGACAAACCGATGAGATACCTGCCCCGTCCAGTAGGGGTTGGCGGAAAAACGAGCGGTCGCCTCCACCACCTGGGTGATGCCGGTCCGCTCCGCGCGCACGGCGGAACCGCGCGGTGGAGCACATCGCGCGGGTCAGCCCGCGCGGTGGACCACCGCGTCGCACAGCTCGATCAGCGCGGACTTCGCATAGCCCTCCGGCAGCGGCGTCAGCGTGGCCCGCGCCGCCTCCGCGTACCGCACCGTGTCACGCCGCGCCCGCTCCAGGGCCGGGTGCGCGCGCAGCAGAGCCAGCGCCTTCGCGTGCAGGGCGTCGTCCGCCAGATCGCCGTCCAGCAGCTCGACCAGCTCCAGGTCTTCCTGCTTGCCGTGCGCCTCGGCCTGCGCGCGCAGCAGCAGCACCGGCAGCGTGGGGATGCCCTCACGCAGATCGGTGCCGGGCGTCTTGCCCGACTCGTGGGAGTCGCTGGCGATGTCGAGGACGTCGTCGGCGAGCTGGAAGGCGACGCCGAGCCGCTCGCCGTACTGGGTGAGGATGTCGACGACCGACTCGTCCGCGCCGGACATCATCGCGCCGAACCGCACCGAAACGGCGATCAGCGAGCCGGTCTTGCCCGAGATGACATCGAGGTAGTGGTCGACAGGATCGCGGCCGTCACGCGGCCCCGCCGTCTCCAGGATCTGACCCGTGACCAGCCGTTCGAATGCCTCCGCCTGGATACGGACGGCCTCGGGGCCGAGGTCGGCCAGGATGTGCGAGGCGCGCGCGAAGAGAAAATCACCCGTGAGGACGGCGACCGAGTTGCCCCAGCGGGCGTTGGCGCTGTCGACTCCGCGGCGGACCTCCGCCTCGTCCATCACGTCGTCGTGGTACAGCGTCGCGAGATGGGTCAGCTCGACGACCACGGCCGCCGGGACGACACCGGGCGCGTACGGGTCACCGAACTGCGCGGCGAGCATCACCAGCAGCGGACGGAACCGTTTGCCACCGGCCCGCACCAGGTGCTGCGCGGCCTCGGTGATGAACGGCACCTCGCTCTTGGTGGCTTCGAGCAACCCCGCCTCGACACCCGCCAATCCGGTCTGGACATCGGCCTCAAGAGCCTGGTCCCGCACGCTCAGCCCGAACGGCCCGACGACGGTCACGAGAGGTACTCCTGTCTACTGACGCTCACACGGATTGTCGATGTGTCGTTGTCTTCACTCAAGTCAGCGTATCCGGTCGCCTTTCGATCACCATGGGCGCCTTCCCGGCACCGCCGGTATGTTCGGGATCAGCCATACGACCAGTGCTAGAACTTTTGTCCGGTAACGGCGGCCGGAACGGAAGCGAACGGCGAGCGGCCGGACCCGGCGACGATCATGCCCGCTCCGGCCGCTCCGAAGCTCCGGGCCCTTCGGCCCGTCAGGTCACGTCGAGGGCCCATTGAGGGCTACCGCCGGTACATCCTCCAACCGGGCCGGTATGCTTGCCTCTTTTCGGTCAATGCGGACTTTTCACCACTGCCGCCGCTGGGCAACAGCGACGTAACGTGTCCTGCACCGATCCGGAAAGCGAGGCAGCACCGATGCCCGAGCAGAGCCCGCTCGAACCGGCCGAGGGCGATCCCTTCGGTCCGCACAATCTGCCGTACGGAGTCTTCTCCACCGCCGACGAGCCCGACCGCCGCCGGCTCGGGGTCCGCATCGGCGATCAGGTGCTCGACGCGGGAGCGGCGGCGCACGTCCTGGGCTCTCCATATGCCGCGCTGCTGGACCGGCCGAGTCTCAACCCGCTGATGGCGGCCGGTCGCACGGCCTGGCGCGATGTCCGCCGCGCTCTCACCGCCTGGGTCACCGTCCCCGCGCACCGGGCGGACATAGAGCCGCTCCTCCATCCGCTCGGATCCGTCACGCTGCATCTGCCGTACGAGGTCGCCGACTATGTCGACTTCTATTCGAGCGAGCACCACGCCACCAATGTGGGCCGGATCTTCCGGCCCGACGGCGACGCGCTGCCGGCCAACTGGAAGCACCTGCCGATCGGTTACCACGGCAGGGCCGGCACGATCGTCGTCTCCGGTACGGACGTGGCGCGCCCCTCCGGCCAGCGCAGGGCTCCCGCCGACCCGGCGCCCGTCTTCGGGCCGTCCGTCAAGCTCGACATCGAGGCGGAGGTCGGCTTCGTGGTCGGCACGCCGTCCCGGCAGGGCACTCCGGTGGAGCTGACGTCCTTCCGCGACCATGTCTTCGGGCTCTGCCTCCTCAACGACTGGTCCGCGCGCGACATCCAGGCCTGGGAGTATGTGCCGCTCGGCCCGTTCCTCGGAAAGTCCTTCGCCACGTCCGTCTCCGCCTGGGTCACTCCGCTGGAGGCCCTGGACGCGGCACGCGTGACGCCTCCGGCCCGTACCGAGCAGCCGCTCCCGTATCTGGACGACACGGACGACGAGCAGCCGGGCGGCTTCGACCTGCGGATCTCCGTCTCGCTCAATGGCGAGGTGATCTCCGAGCCGCCGTTCTCCTCCATGTACTGGACGGCCGCCCAGCAGCTCGCCCATCTGACGGTCAACGGTGCCTCGCTCCGTACGGGAGACCTCTTCGCCTCCGGCACGGTCAGCGGCGCCGCGCGCGAGCAGCGCGGCTCCCTCCTCGAACTCACCTGGAACGGCACCGAACCTCTCGAACTGCCCACCGGCAAGCGCACGTTCCTGGAGGACGGCGACGAGGTCACCCTGACAGCCTGGGCCCCCGGCCCCGACGGCACCCGGGTCGGCCTGGGCGAGGTGACCGGCCGGATCGTGGCCCGATGACCGGCCGGCACGGCGGCGCCCGTGCCGCTCTCCTCGTCCTCTCCCTGCTCCTCTCCGCTCCCGCGCTCACGGGCTGCGGTGCGGAACAGACTCCGGCGGCCCGGTATGAGGACGGTTACCGCTTCGGCCGGGACGAGGGGCCGGCCGGCCATCTCGGCGGCGGCGGCGAGGTTTCGCTCGGCGCCGCCGAGTCGGAGTGCGGCGAACACGCGGAGACGGACGGCGTGGACACCAACGCCGCGTGGATGGACGGCTGCACGGACGCGGCACGCGGACTGCCCGCCCGGCCGGAATGAGCGGGCGCCGCGCGCACGTCAACGCCACACGCCGCCTTCCCACGTGCGAGGGAGCTTGATCTTGTATCCGGCGGTTACGCTGGCAGAACCCGCGAGACTCCGTCCCATGGGAGCACTGATGAGCGTCGAACCCGAGGCCCCTGAGCCCACGTGGCCGACCCCGCCGGACGGCGGCTGGACCGCCGACGATCTGGACCGGCTTCCGAACCTGCCTCCGCACACGGAGCTGATCGACGGGAGCCTCGTCTTCGTGCGTCCGCAGACTCTTTTCCACTCACGGGCAGTCACCTTCTTCGAATGGCAGCTCCAGTCCGTGGCTCCCGCCGACCTGGAGATCGTCCGTGAGTTCTCCATCGACATCGACCGGTACAACCGGCCGGAGCCCGATGTCATCGCCGTGCGCGGAGACATCGTCGACGACCCCGAACAGACCCGGTTTCCCGCCGAGTCCGTGCTGCTCGCCGTCGAGGTCGTCTCCCCGGAGTCACGGTCGCGGGATCGGGAGACCAAGCCGCTGAAGTACGCCCGCGCCAAGATCCCGCACTACTGGCGGGTGGAGAATCACGACGGCCGGGCCGTGGTCTACGTCTTCGAGCTGGAGCCGGCCACCGGCGCCTACACCAGCACCGGGATCTTCCACGACCGGATGAAGGTCTCGGTCCCGTTCCCCGTCGATCTGGATCTCACCACCATCACTCCGCGCCGCCGCACCGCCGGTCAGGCGTAGCCGACACGCGGAGGGCCCGGCACCAGCATGCCGGGCCCTCCGCGTGTCTGTGCGCGCCGCCTACCGTACGAAGACGCCCGCCTGTCCGGCCAGGTCCAGGAAGTACTGCGGGGCCACACCCAGCACCAGCGTGACCGCCACGCCCACGCCGATCGCCGTCGTCGTCAGCGGCGACGGCACCGCCACCGTCGGGCCGTCGGCCTTCGGCTCGCTGAAGAACATCAGCACGATGACGCGGATGTAGAAGAAGGCCGCGATCGCCGAGGCGATCACACCGACCACCACCAGCGCTCCCGCGCCACCGTCCGCCGCCGCCTTGAAGACCGCGAACTTCCCGGAGAAGCCCGAGGTCAGCGGAATACCGGCGAAGGCGAGCAGAAAGACCGCGAAGACCGCCGCCACCAGCGGCGAACGCCGTCCCAGGCCCGCCCACTTGGAGAGATGCGTCGCCTCACCGCCCGCGTCGCGCACCAGCGTGACAACCGCGAACGCGCCGATCGTGACGAAGGAGTACGCCGCGAGATAGAAGAGGACGGACGAGATCCCGTCGGGCGTCGCCGCGATCACACCGGCCAGGATGAAGCCGGCGTGCGCGATCGACGAGTACGCCAGAAGCCGCTTGATGTCGGTCTGCGTGATGGCCACGATCGCGCCGCCCAGCATGGTGATGATGGCGACGGCCCACATCACCGGCCGCCAGTCCCAGCGCAGGCCCGGCAGGACGACGTACAGCAGCCGCAGCAGCGCCCCGAAGGCGGCCACCTTGGTCGCGGCGGCCATGAAGCCGGTGACCGGAGTCGGAGCGCCCTGGTAGACGTCCGGGGTCCACATGTGGAACGGCACCGCGCCGACCTTGAAGAGCAGACCCGTCAGGATCATCGCGCCGCCGATCAGCAGCAGCGCGTCGTTGCCCATGGTGTCGGCGAGCGCCGGGTTGATGTTCTGGACGGTGCCGTCGACCACCTCCGCGATCCGCGCGTACGACACGGAGCCCGCGTACCCGTACAGCAGAGCGATCCCGAAGAGCAGGAACGCCGACGAGAAGGCCCCCAGCAGGAAGTACTTGACCGCCGCCTCCTGCGACATCAGCCGCTTGCGGCGGGCGAGGGCGCAGAGGAGATAGAGCGGGAGCGAGAAGACTTCCAGCGCGATGAAGAGTGTCAGCAGGTCATTGGCCGCCGGGAAGACCAGCATGCCGGCGACGGCGAACAGCGCCAGCGGGAACACCTCGGTGGTGGTGAACCCGGCCCTGACCGCCGCCTTCTCGCTGTCACTGCCCGGTACGGAGGCGGCCTGCGCGGCGAAGGAGTCGACGCGGCCGCCGTGGCTCTCCGGGTCGAGCCTGCGCTCGGCGAAGGTGAACACGGCGACGACCGAGGACAGCAGGATCGTGCCCTGGAGGAAGAGCGTCGGACCGTCGACGGCGATGGCGCCCATCGCCGCGACATGCGCCTTGGTCGAGCCGTATCCGCCGGCCGCGAGCGCGATCACCGCCGCGAAGGCGGCGGCCAGGGCGACGACCGAGAGGAAGAGCTGCGCGTGGTAGCGCCCCTTGCGTGGGACGAACGCCTCGACCAGCACACCCAGGATCGCGGCGCCCACCACGATCAGTGCCGGTGCGAGCTGCGCGTATTCGATGTCCGGGGCCGGGATCTTGTTGATCCCGTCGGCCGCCATGGTTGTCCAGGGGCTGTGGACAGCAGTCGCACTCACGGAGCGGCCTCCACCTCGGGCTTGGGATCGGTCTTCTGTACGTCGGACAGCGTGTGCTGCACCGCCGGGTTGACGATCTCGGTCAGCGGCTTCGGATAGACGCCCAGGAAGAGGAGCAGCGCGATCAGCGGAGTGACGACCACCAGCTCCCGGACCCGCAGATCCGGCATGCTCCGGACCTCGGCCCTCACCGCGCCGGTCATCGTGCGCTGGTAGAGGACGAGGACATACAGAGCGGCCAGCACGATGCCGGTGGTGGCGATGATGCCGATCACCGGATACCGGCTGAACGTCCCGACCAGGACCAGGAATTCACTCACGAACGGAGAGAGTCCCGGCAGCGAGAGGGTGGCGAGGCCGCCGATCAGGAACGTACCGGCGAGGACCGGCGCGACCTTCTGCACACCGCCGTAGTCCTCGATGAGCCGCGAGCCGCGCCGCGAGATCAGGAAGCCGGCCACCAGCATCAGCGCGGCCGTCGAGATCCCGTGGTTGACCATGTAGAGCGTGGCGCCCGACTGGCCCTGGCTGGTCATCGCGAAGATGCCCATGATGATGAAGCCGAAGTGCGAGATCGACGCGTAGGCGATCAGACGCTTGATGTCGCGCTGACCGACCGCCAGCAGCGCCCCGTACACGATGCTGATCAGCGCCAGTACCAGGATCACCGGGGTGGCCCACTTGGACGCCTCCGGGAAGAGCTGGAGGCAGAAGCGCAGCATCGCGAAGGTGCCGACCTTGTCGACCACCGCGGTGATCAGCACGGCGACGGGCGCGGTGGCCTCGCCCATGGCGTTGGGCAGCCAGGTGTGCAGCGGCCACAGCGGCGCCTTCACCGCGAAGGCGAAGAAGAAGCCGAGGAAGAGCCACCGCTCGGTGCTGGTCGCGATGGACAGCGAGCCGTCGGCCCGCGCCTGGGCGATCTCGGAGAGCGAGAAGCTCCCGGCGACCACATAGAGCCCGATGACCGCGGCCAGCATGATCAGACCGCCGGCCAGGTTGTAGAGGAGGAACTTGACGGCCGCGTACGAGCGTTGCGTGGCGGCGGCGTCATCACCGCCGCCCGCCGCGGTGGCGGCGAACTGGGCGGGCGCCGCGCGGTCCCCGAAGCCTCCGATGAGGAAGTACATCGGGATGAGCATGGCTTCGAAGAGGATGTAGAAGAGGAAGACGTCGGTGGCCTCGAAGGAGAGGATCACCATCGCCTCGACCATCAGGATCAGCGCGAAGAAGCCCTGCGTCGGCCGCCAGCGGCGGTTCGCCTCGCTCACCGCCGAGCGGCCCGCGGAGTCCGTCTCCAGCGGATCGGCGTCGTGCCAGCCCGCCAGGATCACAAACGGGATCAGCAGTGCGGTCAGCGCGAGCAGGGCCACCCCGATGCCGTCCACGCCCAGTTCGTACCGGACACCGAAGTCCGCGATCCAGGCATGCGACTCGGTGAGCTGATAGCGGTCACCGCCGGGCTCGAAGCGGACCAGCACGATGGCGGCCAGCACGAGCGTGGCGAGCGAGAAGAGCAGCGCCAGCCATTTGGCGGCGGTGCGCCGGGCGGCCGGGACGGCCGCCGTGGCGATCGCGCCGACCGCGGGAAGCGCGGCCGTCACCGTCAGAAGAGGGAACGACATATCCGATTACACCGCCCTCATCAGCAGGGTCGCGGCGATGAGCACTGCCGTACCTCCGAACATCGAGACCGCGTAGGTGCGGGCGTAGCCGTTCTGCAGCTTGCGCAGCCGGCCGGAGAGCCCGCCGAAGGATGCCGCGGTGCCGTTGACCACTCCGTCCACCAAGGTGTGGTCGACATAGACGAGAGAGCGGGTGAGATGCTCGCCGCCGCGCACCAGGACCACATGGTTGAAGTCGTCCTGGAGAAGATCGCGGCGAGCGGCGCGGGTGAGCAGGGAGCCACGCGGCGCGACGCGAGGCACCGGGCGCCGGCCGTACTGGGCCCAGGCGATCCCGACACCGATCAGCAGCACCACGACCGTCGAGGCGGTGACCGCTCCGGCGCTGATCGGCGGCTCACCGTGTTCGAACCGCGTCACCGGCTCCAGCCACTTCACAAAGGACTCGCCGATGCTGAAGAGACCACCGGCGAAGACCGAACCGAAAGCGAGCACGATCATCGGGATGGTCATCGACCTGGGCGACTCGTGCGGATGCGGAACGGCGTGCTCGCCGCGCTCCTCGGCGGCCGGCTCGACGCCCGGCTCCGCCGGGGACGCGGTGGCCGTCTTGCGCCACCGCTCCTCGCCGAAGAAGGTCAGCAGCATCACGCGCGTCATGTAGTACGCGGTGATCGCCGCGCCCAGCAGCGTGACCGCGCCGAGGATCCAGCCCTCCGTGCCGCCCTTGGCGAAGGCCGCCTCGATGATCTTGTCCTTGGACCAGAAGCCGGACAGACCCGGGAAGCCGATGATCGCGAGATAGCCGAGACCGAAGGTGACGAAGGTGACCGGCATGTACTTCCGCAGGCCGCCGTACTTCCGCATGTCGACTTCGTCGTTCATGCCGTGCATGACGGATCCGGCGCCGAGGAAGAGCCCCGCCTTGAAGAAGCCGTGTGTCACCAGGTGCATGATCGCGAAGACATAGCCGATCGGACCGAGGCCCGCCGCCAGGATCATGTAGCCGATCTGCGACATCGTCGAGCCCGCGAGGGCCTTCTTGATGTCGTCCTTGGCGCAACCGACGATCGCACCGAACAGGAGCGTCACCGCACCGACCACCACGACCGCGAGCTGCGCGTCCGGAGCGCCGTTGAAGATCGCGCCGGACCGGGTGATCAGATAGACGCCGGCGGTCACCATCGTCGCCGCGTGGATCAGGGCCGAGACCGGGGTCGGGCCCTCCATCGCGTCGCCCAGCCAGGACTGGAGCGGCACCTGGGCCGACTTGCCGCAGGCGGCCAGCAGCAGCATCAGGCCGATCGCCGTCAGCTTGCCCTCGGTCGCGTCGCCCGCGGCCTCCAGCACCGGCCCGAAGGCGAAGGTCCCGAAGGTGGTGAACATCAGCATGATCGCGATCGACAGACCCATGTCGCCGACCCGGTTGACCAGGAACGCCTTCTTGGCCGCCGTGGCCGCGCTGGGCTTGTGCTGCCAGAACCCGATGAGCAGGTACGAGGCGAGACCGACGCCCTCCCAGCCCATGTACAGCAGCAGGTAGTTGTCGGCGAGGACCAGCAGCAGCATCGCCGCCAGGAACAGATTCAGATAGCCGAAGAAACGGCGGCGCCGCTCGTCGTGCTCCATGTATCCGATCGAGTAGATGTGGATCAGCGTGCCCACACCGGTGATCAGCAGTACGAAGGTCATCGACAACTGGTCGAGCTGGAAGGCGACGTCCGCCTGGAAGCCCTCGACCGGGATCCAGCTGAACAGATGCTGGTGCAGGGAGCGTTCTTCGCCGCTCCTGCCGAGCATGCCGCTGAAGAGCACCACGCCGATGACAAAGGACGCGGCGGCCAGCAGTGTGCCGAGCCAGTGGCCCGCGCGGTCGAGCCTGCGCCCGCCGCACAGCAGGACGGCCGCTCCGAGCAGAGGCGCCGCGACAAGCAGCGCAATCAAGTTCTCCACGATTCAGCGACCCCTCAGAGCTTCATCAGGCTGGCGTCGTCGACCGAGGCCGAGTGGCGGGAACGGAACACGGACACGATGATCGCGAGCCCGACCACGACCTCCGCGGCGGCGACGACCATCGTGAAGAAGGCGATGATCTGGCCGTCGAGATTGCCGTGCATCCGGGCGAAGGTCACGAACGCGAGATTGCAGGCGTTGAGCATCAGCTCGACGCACATGAAGACCACGATCGCGTTCCGCCGGATCAGCACACCGGCCGCGCCGATGGTGAAGAGCAGAGAGGCGAGATAGAGGTAGTAGACCGGGTTCATCGCTTGATCTCATCCTCCTTGCGGCCCAGCCGCTCCGCCGACCGCTGCTCCAGCGCCTTGAGGTCCGAGATGGCCTCGTTCGACACGTCGCGGATCTGGCCACGGTCCTTCAGCGTCTTGTTGACCGTCAGCTCGGACGCGGTGCCGTCCGGCAGCAGACCGGCGATGTTTACCGCGTTGTGCCTGGCGTAGACACCGGGAGCGGGCAGCGGTGGGAGCTGCGTCCCCTTGCGTACGCGCTCCTCGGCCATCTCCCGCTGTGTCTTGGCCCGTTCGGTGCGCTCCCGGTGCGTGAGCACCATCGCGCCGACGGCCGCGGTGATCAGCAGCGCGCCGGTGATCTCGAAGGCGAAGACGTACTTGGTGAAGATCAGAGCGGCCAGTCCTTCGACATTGCCTCCGGCGTTGGCCTGGCCGAGCCCGGTGAACGAGTTCAGCGAGGCATTGCCGATCCCGGCGACCAGCAGGGCGCCGAAGCCGAGCCCGCAGATCGCGGCCCACCAACGCTGGCCCCGGAGCGTCTCCTTGAGAGAGTCGGCGGCGGTGACTCCGACCAGCATGACGACGAAGAGGAACAGCATCATGATCGCGCCGGTGTAGACGACGATCTGCACGATGCCCAGGAAATAGGCGCCGTTGGCCAGATAGAAGACCGCCAGGACGATCATCGTCCCGGCGAGGCACAGTGCGCTGTGCACGGCCTTCTTCATCAGGATCGTGCCGAGCGCGCCGATCAGGGCGACGGTGCCGAGGATCCAGAACTGGACGGCCTCACCGGTCGAGGTGACGGAGGCGGCGATCGCGTTCATCCGCCGATCACCTTCCTCGACGCCGGCTCGTCCTCGCCGAAGTCCGAGGCGCCTTCCTGCGGCCGCCCGGACTTGGTCAGCGGGACCTGCCGGACCGTACCGGGCGCGGCCTCGGTGACCAGGCCCCGGTAGTAGTCCTGCTCGTCCGTGCCCGGGAAGATCGAGTGCGGCGACTCGACCATGCCTTCCTCAAGTCCCGCGAGGAGCTGCTCCTTTGTGTAGATGAGGCTCTCGCGGGAGCTGTCGGCCAGCTCGAAGTCATTGGTCATCGTGAGCGCCCGGGTCGGGCATGCCTCGATGCACAGTCCGCAGAGAATGCAGCGGGCGTAGTTGATCTGGTAGACGCGGCCGTAACGCTCACCGGGCGAGTAGCGCTCCTCGTCGGTGTTGTCCGCGCCTTCCACATAGATCGCGTCCGCCGGACAGGCCCAGGCGCACAACTCGCAGCCGATGCACTTCTCCAGGCCGTCCGGATGCCGGTTGAGCTGGTGCCGGCCGTGGAAACGCGGCGCCGTCACCTTCTGCTGTTCCGGATACTGCTCGGTCAGCCGCTTCTTGAACATGGCCTTGAAGGTCACGCCGAAGCCGGCCACCGGATTCCGGGGGGTACGGGGGGCGTCCCCCTGCGAAGAGTCAGACACCGTCAGCCTCCTTTCCGTCACTCTCGGTACCGTCACTCACAGTATTGCCGCCACCACTGACAATCAGCTCGCGCTCCTGGCGCGGACGCCTGCGCGGCACCGGTGGCAGTGTCTGGCCCGGCAGCGGTGGCACCGGGAATCCACCCGCCATCGGGTCGAAGGCGGGCGGCTCCGGCTCCTTCGCCGCCTCGGCCCTCTCCTTCTTGTCACGGAAGATGTCCACGACGAAGGAGAGCAGCAGGACCGCGATGACCGCCCCGCCGACGTACAGCACGATCGACTGGAAGGCGTAGTTCTCGTTCCGCAGCGCCCGTACGGTCGCGACGAGCATCAGCCAGACCACCGAGACCGGGATCAGGATCTTCCAGCCGAGCTTCATGAGCTGGTCATAGCGGACACGGGGCAGCGTGCCGCGCAGCCAGATGAAGAAGAAGAGCAGAAGCTGGACCTTGACGACGAACCAGAGCATCGGCCACCAGCCGTGGTTCGCGCCCTCCCAGAAGGTGGAGACCGGCCAGGGAGCACGCCAGCCGCCGAGGAAGAGCGTCGTCGCGACGGCCGAGACGGTGACCATGTTGACGTACTCGGCGAGCATGAACATCGCGAACTTGATCGACGAGTACTCGGTGTTGAAGCCTCCGACCAGGTCGCCCTCGGACTCCGGCATGTCGAACGGAGCGCGGTTGGTCTCGCCCACCATCGTGACGATGTAGATGATGAAGGAGACCGGCAGCAGCACGATGTACCAGCGGTCCGCCTGCGCCTCGACGATCGCCGAGGTCGACATGGACCCGGAGTAGAGGAACACCGAGGCGAACGCGGCGCCCATCGCGATCTCGTACGAGATCATCTGCGCGCACGAGCGCAGACCGCCGAGCAGCGGATACGTCGACCCCGACGACCAGCCCGCGAGGACGATGCCGTAGATCCCGACCGAGGCGACCGCGAGGATGTAGAGCATCGCGATCGGCAGGTCGGTGAGCTGCATCGTGGTGCGGTGGCCGAAGATCGAGACCTCGTTGCCGGACGGCCCGAACGGGATCACGGCGATCGCCATGAAGGCCGGCACCGCGGCGATGATCGGCGCGAGGATGTAGACGACCTTGTCCGCGCGCTTGACGACCAGGTCCTCCTTCAGCATCAGCTTGATGCCGTCGGCGAGCGACTGGAGCATGCCCCAGGGACCGTGCCGGTTGGGCCCGATGCGCAACTGCATCCAGGCGACGACCTTGCGCTCCCACACGATGGAGAAGAGCACGGTCACCATCAGGAACGCGAAGCAGAACACCGCCTTGACGACCACGAGCCACCAGGGATCGCGGCCGAACAACGACAGGTCCTCGGCGGCGAGAACACTCACCGGGTCCGCCGCGAGCTGGGCGAGGGCGGTCATGCGTGCACCTCCGGAGTGGCGGGAGCCGCGTCCGCCGGCTCGGCGGGGCCGATACGGACGAGCGTCCCGGGACGGGAGCCGGTGTCCGCGAGGACACCGCCGCCGGTGGAGTTGAGCGGCAGCCAGACGACCCGGTCGGGCATCTCCGTCACCCGCAGCGGAAGCGCCACCGTGCCGGCCGGGCCGGTGACGGCCAGCTCGTCGCCGTCCTTGACGCCGGTCTCCGCGGCCGTCGCGGCGGAGAGCCGGGCGACCGCCGCGTGCCGGGTGCCCGCCAGGGCCTCGTCGCCGTCCTGGAGACGGCCCTGGTCGAGCAGGAGCCGATGGCCCGCGAGGACCGCCTCGCCGCCGCCGGGCCTGGGCACCGGCCGGGCGGATTCGCGCGGTTCGGTGGCGTGCGGCCCGTCCCAGCCGCCGAGCCGGTCCAGTTCGGCGCGTACGGCCCTGAGATCCGGCAGCGCGAAGTGCACGTCCAGGGCGTCGGCCAGCATGTGCAGTACCCGCGCGTCGCTCGGCGGCAGGCGCCGCGTCATCTGCTCCGGCTTCAGCGCGGCCTCGAACAGCCGCGCCCTGCCTTCCCAGTTGAGGAAGGTGCCGGGCTTCTCGGCGACGGCCGCGACCGGGAAGACCACGTCCGCGCGGTCGGTGACCTCGCTCGGCCGCAGCTCCAGCGAGACCAGGAAGCCGACCGCGTCCAGCGCGGCCCGCGCGGCCACCGGGTCCGGCAGATCCGCGACCTCGACACCGGCGACGACCAGTGCGGCCAGCTCACCGGTGGCGGCGGCCGCGACGATCTGGCCGGTGTCGCGGCCGTACCGCTGCGGCAGTTCGCGTACGCCCCAGACCGCCGCGGTCTCCTCACGGGCCCGCGGGTCGGTGGCGGGCCGGCCGCCGGGCAGCAGCGACGGGAGCGCGCCCGCCTCGACGGCGCCGCGCTCGCCGGCCCGCCGGGGGATCCAGCCGAGCCGGGCGCCGGTGGCGGCGGCGGCCCGGACGGCGGCGGTGAGCCCGCCGGGAACCGCGGCGAGCCGTTCGCCGACGACGATCACGGCGCCCGGCGCGCGCAGCGCCTCGGCGGCCCGGGCGCCGTCACCGTCCAGTCCCGTGCCGGACGCCAGGGCGTCCAGCCAGTCGGGCTCGGTGCCGGGCGCGGCCGGCAGCAGCGTGCCGCCGGCCTTCTCCAGACCGCGGGTGGCGTGCGTCGCCAGCGAGAAGGCGCTCTGCCGGTGCTTGCGGTGCGCCTTGCGCAGCCGCAGGAAGACGCCGGGCGCCTCCTCCTCGGACTCGAAGCCCACCAGCAGGACGGCCGGTGCCTTCTCCAGCGTGGTGTACGTCAGCCCCGTACCGTCCAGGTCGCGGCCCCGGCCGGCGACCTGGGCGGCCAGGAAGTCGGCCTCCTCGCCGCTGTGCACGCGCGCGCGGAAGTCGATGTCGTTCGTGTCGAGGGCGACGCGGGCGAACTTGGCGTACGCGTAGGCGTCCTCGACGGTCAGCCGGCCGCCGGCCAGCACACCGGCCCGGCCGCGCGCGGCGCTCAGACCGCGGGCGGCGGCCTCCAGTGCCTCCGGCCAGCTCGCCGGTTCGAGGACACCGTCCGCGTTCCGTACGAGCGGGGTCGTCAGCCGGTCGGGCTTCTGCGCGTAGCGGAAGCCGAACCGTCCCTTGTCGCAGATCCACTCCTCGTTGACCTCGGGATCGTCGGCCGCCATGCGCCGCATGACCTTGCCGCGCCGGTGGTCGGTGCGGGTGGCGCAGCCGCCCGCGCAGTGCTCGCAGACGCTCGGCGAGGACACCAGGTCGAACGGGCGGGAGCGGAATCGGTACGCCGCCGAGGTCAGCGCGCCCACCGGGCAGATCTGGATGGTGTTCCCGGAGAAGTACGACTGGAACGGGTCGCCCTCGCCGGTGCCGACCTGCTGGAGCGCGCCGCGCTCCAGCAGCTCGATCATCGGGTCGCCCGCGACCTGGTTGGAGAACCGGGTGCAGCGCGCGCACAGCACGCACCGCTCACGGTCGAGCAGCACCTGCGTGGAGATCGGCACGGGCTTGTCGAACGTCCGCTTCCTGCCCTCGAAGCGGGTGTCCGCCTCGCCGACCTGCATGGCCTGGTTCTGCAGCGGACACTCGCCGCCCTTGTCGCAGACGGGACAGTCCAGCGGGTGGTTGATGAGCAGCAGCTCCATCACACCGCGCTGGGCCTTCTCGGCGACCGGCGAGGTGACCTGCGACTTGACGACCATGCCGTCGGTGCAGGTGATGGTGCAGGAGGCCATCGGCTTGCGCTGGCCCTCCACCTCGACGATGCACTGGCGGCAGGCGCCGACCGGGTCGAGGAGCGGATGGTCGCAGAATCGCGGGATCTCGATGCCGAGCAGCTCGGCGGCGCGGATCACCAGGGTCCCCTTCGGGACGGAGATCTCGATGCCGTCGATCGTCAGCGAGACAAGATCCTCGGGCGGGACCGCCGCCTCGCCGCCGCCGGAGGGGGCAGACGTGGTGACTGTCATGCGTTCACCTCCAGGTGCGGGTTCTGGTCTGCCCACGCGGTGGACTTCGCGGGGTCGAAGGGGCAGCCCTTGCCGGTGATGTGCTGCTCGTACTCCTCGCGGAAGTACATGAGCGAGGAGAAGATCGGAGCGGCGGCGCCGTCGCCGAGCGCGCAGAACGACTTGCCGTTGATGGTGTCGGCGATGTCGTTCAGCTTGTCGAGGTCGGACAGCCGTCCCTTGCCGGCCTCGATGTCGCGCAGGAGCTGGACCAGCCAGTAGGTGCCTTCCCGGCAGGGCGTGCACTTGCCGCAGGACTCATGGGCGTAGAACTCGGTCCAGCGCGTCACGGCCCGGACGACACAGGTCGTCTCGTCGAAACACTGGAGCGCCTTGGTGCCGAGCATGGAGCCGGCGGCGCCGACGCCCTCGTAGTCCAGCGGGACATCGAGGTGTTCGTCGGTGAACATCGGCGTCGAGGAGCCGCCGGGCGTCCAGAACTTCAGCCGGTGGCCGGCCCTGATGCCGCCGCCCATGTCGAGGAGCTGGCGCAGGGTGAGGCCGAGCGGGCCCTCGTACTGGCCGGGGTTGGTGACATGGCCGCTGAGCGAGTAGAGCGTGAAGCCCGGCGACTTCTCGCTGCCCATCGACCTGAACCACTCCTTGCCACGGTTCAGGATCGCGGGAACGGACGCGATGGACTCGACGTTGTTCACCACAGTGGGGCAGGCGTAGAGCCCCGCGACAGCAGGGAAGGGAGGACGCAGCCGGGGCTGTCCGCGACGGCCCTCCAGGGAGTCCAGCAGCGCGGTCTCCTCGCCGCAGATGTACGCGCCCGCGCCCGCGTGCACGACGACATCGAGATCGAGTCCGCTGCCCAGGATGTTCTTGCCGAGATAGCCCGCCGCGTATGCCTCGCGGACGGCTTCGTGCAGCCTGCGCAGTACGGGGACGACCTCGCCGCGCAGATAGATGAACGCGTTCTGCGAGCGGATCGCGTAGCAGGCGATCACGATGCCCTCGATGAGGGAGTGCGGATTGGCGAAGAGAAGAGGGATGTCCTTGCAGGTGCCCGGCTCCGACTCGTCCGCGTTGACCACCAGATAGTGCGGCTTGCCGTCGCCCTGCGGGATGAACTGCCACTTCATCCCGGTGGGAAAGCCGGCGCCGCCGCGGCCGCGCAGACCCGCGTCCTTGACGTACGCGATGAGGTCGTCGGGCGTCATGGCGAGGGCCTTCTTCAGCCCTTCGTATCCCTCGTGCCGCTCATAGGTGGCCAGGGTCCAGGACTCCGGCTGGTCCCAGAAGGCGGACAGGACAGGCGCGAGAAGCTTCTCGGGGCTGGTCCCGTTCTCGTTGAGTTCGGCTGCCATGGTCATCACTCCCCCTCCTCTGCGGCTGGTCCGGCCGGGTGCGAGGGGTCGGAGGCCGACGTCTGCTGCGGTGCGTCGTGCGAGCTGAGATGGCGCGAGCCCGGCTGCGGCTCGTCGTGCGGTGTCCTCGCGTCGCGCGGGCGGACCACTCGCGGCTGGGGTCCCTCTCCCTTGGCGAGCCGCAGTCCGGTGAGCGACGCCGGTCCCGCACCGCCGGTGGCCTCGACGGCGCCGGGCCGCTCGTCGGGGAAGCCGGCGAGGATGCGCGCCGTCTCCTTGTACGTACAGAGCGGCGCGCCGCGGGTGGGCTCGACGCGCAGCCCTTCCCTCAGATCGTCGACGAGGCGCTTGGCGGTTTCCGGCGTCTGGTTGTCGAAGAACTCCCAGTTGACCATCACCACCGGCGCGAAGTCGCACGCCGCGTTGCACTCGATGTGCTCAAGGGTGATCTTGCCGTCCTCGGTCGTCTCGTCGTTGCCGACGCCGAGGTGCTCCTTCAGTTCCTCGAAGATGGCGTCGCCACCCATCACCGCGCAGAGCGTGTTGGTGCAGACACCGACCTGGTAGTCACCGCTCGGCTTGCGCCGGTACATGGAGTAGAAGGTCGCGACGGCGGTGACCTCGGCGGTGGTCAGATCGAGCAGCCGCGCGCAGAGGGCCATGCCCGTGCGCGAGACATAGCCCTCTTCCGACTGCACGAGATGCAGCAGCGGGAGCAGTGCGGACCGCGACCCTGGATAGCGGGCGATGATCTCCTTGGCGTCCGCTTCGAGCCTGGCCCGTACCTCGGCCGGATACTCGGGGGCGGGGAGCTGCGGCATCCCCAAGCTGACCTCGGAACTGGACGGTGTGACTGTCACCGGTCGACGCCTCCCATCACGGGGTCGATGGACGCCACGGCGACGATGACATCGGCGACCTGGCCGCCCTCGCACATCGCCGCCATGGACTGCAGATTGGTGAAGGACGGATCACGGAAGTGGACCCGGTACGGACGCGTGCCTCCGTCGGAGACGACATGCGCGCCGAGCTCGCCCTTGGGCGACTCCACGGCGGCGTACGCCTGTCCCGGCGGCACCCGGAAGCCCTCCGTCACCAGCTTGAAGTGATGGATCAGAGCCTCCATGGACGTGCCCATGATGTTCTTGATGTGGTCGAGCGAGTTGCCCAGTCCGTCCGGGCCGAGCGCGAGCTGCGCCGGCCAGGCGATCTTCTTGTCCGCGACCATCACCGGGCCCGGCTCCAGCCGGTCCAGGCACTGTTCGACGATGCGCAGCGACTGGCGCATCTCCTCCAGCCGGATCAGGAAGCGGCCGTACGCGTCGCAGGTGTCGGCGGTCGGGACATCGAATTCGTAGGTCTCGTAGCCGCAGTACGGGTCGGACCTGCGCAGGTCGTGCGGGAGCCCGGCGGAGCGCAGGATCGGTCCGGTGGCGCCCAGCGCCATGCAGCCGGCCAGGTCGAGATAGCCGACGTCCTGCATACGGGCCTTGAAGATGGGATTGCCGGTCGCGAGTTTGTCGTACTCCGGCAGGTTCTTCCGCAGTGTCCTCAGCAGCTCGCGCAGCGCGTCGACGGCGCCCGGAGGCAGATCCTGGGCGAGTCCGCCGGGCCGGATGAACGCGTGGTTCATCCGCAGGCCGGTGATCAGCTCATAGGCGTCGAGAATCAGTTCACGATCGCGGAAGCCGTAGATCATGATCGTCGTCGCGCCCAGTTCCATACCGCCGGTGGCGATGCAGACCAGGTGCGAGGAGAGCCGGTTCAGCTCCATCAGCAGCACGCGCAGGACGGTGGCCCGGTCCGGGATCTGGTCCTCGATACCGAGCAGCTTCTCCACGCCCAGGCAGTACGCCGTCTCGTTGAAGAACGACGTCAGATAGTCCATGCGCGTGACGAAGGTGGTGCCCTGCGTCCAGTTACGGAATTCGAGGTTCTTCTCGATACCGGTGTGCAGATAGCCGATGCCGCAGCGGGCCTCGGTGACGGTCTCGCCCTCGATCTCCAGGATCAGCCGCAGCACTCCGTGGGTGGAGGGATGCTGCGGACCCATGTTGACGACGATCCGCTCGTCGTCCGCCTTGGCGGCGGACTGGACGACCTCGTCCCAGTCTCCGCCGGTGACGGTGTATACGGTGCCCTCGGTCGTCGCACGGGGCGTTGCGTGGGGAGCAGACATCAGGAGTACGACCTCCGCTGGTCCGGAGCCGGGATCTGGGCGCCCTTGTACTCGACGGCGATCCCGCCGAGCGGATAGTCCTTGCGCTGCGGGAAGCCCTGCCAGTCGTCCGGCATCATGATCCGGGTCAGGGCGGGGTGGCCGTCGAAGATCAGGCCGAAGAAGTCGTACGTCTCGCGCTCGTGCCAGTCGTTGGTCGGATAGACCGCGACCAGGGACGGCACATGCGGGTCGGCGTCCGGAGCGGACACCTCCAGCCGGATCAGCCGGCCGTGGGTGAGCGACCGCAGATGGTAGACGGCGTGCAGCTCGCGGCCCTTGTCGCCGGGGAAGTGGACGCCCGACACCCCGGTACAGAGCTCGAAGCGCAGCGCCGGGTCGTCGCGCAGGGTGCGCGCGACCTGGACAAGGTGCTCGCGCGCGATGTGGAAGGTGAGTTCGGCACGGTCGACGACCGTCTTCTCGATGGCGTTGCCGGGGACGAGGCCCTGCTCCTCCAGCGCGCCTTCGAGCTCGTCGGCGATCTCGTCGAAGACTCCGCCGGGGCCGCCGTACGGCCGCGCGGACGCGCCCGGCAGTGTCACCGTCCGTACGAGACCGCCGTAACCGGAGGTGTCTCCGCCGTTGCGGGCGCCGAACATGCCCTTCCGTACGCCGATCACCTCGCCGGTGTCGTCGCGCGGAGTGGGGACGTTGTTCCCGGATCGCTGCTCGTCGCTCACCGCAGCAGCCCCTTCATCTCGATCAACGGGAGCGCCTTCAGGGCCGCTTCCTCCGCCTCACGGGCCGCTTCCTCCGCGTTGACCCCGAGCTTGGTGCCCTGGATCTTCTGGTGGAGCTTGAGAATCGCGTCCATCAGCATTTCGGGCCGCGGCGGACAGCCCGGCAAATAGATATCTACTGGGACAATATGGTCCACACCCTGCACAATCGCGTAATTATTGAACATCCCGCCCGATGATGCGCAAACCCCCATGGAGATCACCCACTTGGGGTTGGGCATCTGGTCATAGACCTGCCGGAGAACAGGCGCCATCTTCTGGCTCACCCGCCCGGCCACGATCATCAGATCGGCCTGCCGCGGCGAACCACGGAAGACCTCCATGCCGAACCGCGCCAGGTCGTACCGCCCGGCGCCGGTCGTCATCATCTCGATGGCGCAGCAGGCGAGGCCGAAGGTGGCGGGGAAGACGGACGACTTCCGCACCCAGCCCGAGGCCTGTTCGACGGTGGTCAGCAGAAAACCGCTCGGCAGCTTCTCTTCGAGTCCCATTGGTGGCCCCTCAGCCCCTTTAGTCCCATTCCAGACCGCCGCGCCGCCACACATACGCGTAGGCGACGAAGACGGTGAGCACGAAGAGCAGCATCTCCACGAGCCCGAAAATCCCCAGGGAGTCAAAGGTGACGGCCCAGGGGTAAAGGAAGACGATCTCGATGTCGAAGACGATGAAGAGCATCGCCGTCAGGTAGTACTTGATCGGGAAACGGCCGCCTCCGGCCGGCGTCGGCGTGGGCTCGATGCCACACTCATACGCTTCAAGTTTTGCCCGGTTGTACCGTTTTGGGCCGATAAGCGTGGCCATGACCACGGAGAAGATCGCAAACCCAGCCCCGAGGGCGCCGAGCACGAGGATGGGTGCGTAGGCATTCACGCCCCTCAGCTCCTTCCAGTCGTCCTTGACCGTTGGACCGCACCGGGCATTCACTTCGCCGCCTCGCCGGAGAACGCGGAAGATCCTTGAAGATCGTCTACATGTGAGGCAGTTCACAAGCCCGACTGCCCCGCATCCTATGCCTGTCGGTCTGTGATCTGCGACACGGGGTACGACACCGCCTTTGTGATCTCCACCACCGCGCGAAGGATCATGAAGCCGGATGAGCGGTGCCCTTCACACGCAAAGCGGCAGCCCGGTCACCATATGTGACATCCAGGCCCATCATCGCTGGTGGAAGGCGTGTGGCCTATCAAGGGATGCACCGTGCAAGCAAATTGGCGGTGGAACGCTTTCGAGTGATAAGGCGACGCCGCTCACCCGCGCGAGCGGCGCGCGAGGAGCGATGTGGACACGTGCACGCGTTCACGAGGTGACCGCGCGGAGCCGTAACCGGCCGGATCCGCACCGTGATCATCCGGCGGTTTCACCCGCGCGGCCGTCCTGGACGGTTTCGCGGCGCCTACGACCTCCGGACTACGACCACCCTGTGACCCTTACCACTCCACCCGATCCACAGGAGAAGCGGGCTTGGCCATGGACGTGAAGGGGTGGTAAGTGGCGGGCAATTCGGACGTTTCCCGGAAAGCCTGTGATCACGACCATGATCACCGATGCCCGATTTGACCGTTACGGCGTCAATAAAGGTCGTCGCTAAGCGGATTCAGATATTCCGAAAGTAACTGTGGCGCAACACACGTCCCTTGACGGCAACCCGGGCACGCCTGATAGCCGTAGTACTCATGTCCCACACCGCTCACATACCCAGCCACCGGAAGCCCCGCCGGAGAGCGTCGAAGGTCGCCTTTCGCGCCGGAGTTGCCGGTGGCGTACTCAGCACCATCGCGGTAGCCGGTGCCGCCGCCCCGGCGAACGCCGAGCCTGTGACCGAGACCATCGAAATGCCTACGCTCACCTCCGGGCTCGCGGGCAGCTTCGAACGGTCCGCCGACGCGACCCAGCAGATCGCGCTCGACATCGAGTCACGTGCCCAGGAAGACGCGGCCGCCACCAAGGCCGCCGAGACCGCCAAGAAGGCCCAGGCCGAGGCGGAGCGCACAGCGAAGGAAAAGAAGAAGAAGGCCGAGGAGGAGGCCCGCGCCAAGGCCGCGTCCGCCGAGCGCGCCTCCCGCTCCGCCGAGCGCACCACGCTCGCCACGGCCTCCAAGAGCACCGGCTCCGGCGACCGCGCCGCCTCGTCGGGCACCTCTCAGGCCACCGGGTCGGCCGCGGCCCTCGTCTCCTTCGTCAAGGCGCAGGTCGGCGACGCCTACGTCATGGGCGGCACAGGCCCCAACGCGTGGGACTGCTCCGGCCTCGTCCAGGCCGCGTACCGCCAGATCGGCATCGACCTTCCCCGGGTCTCCGGCGACCAGTCGACGGCCGGCACCCAGGTCTCGCTGAGCAACCTCCAGCCGGGCGACATCCTCTACTGGGGCGGCGCGGGCAGCGCGTACCACGTGGGTGTCTATGTGGGCGACGGCCAGTTCGTCGGCGCGCAGAACCCCAGCTCCGGTGTGGTCCTGAGGTCTCTGGACTGGGACCAGCCGAGCGGCGCGGTCCGCGTCCTCTGACACAAAAGGCCGCGGTAGCGGTACAACCGATATGACGAAAGCCCGCAACCCGCTCGGGGGGATGCGGGCTTTTGTCGTATTAGTTCACTTTAATGCCTCTTGGATGCCTCTTGCGAAGAAGGTCCGGCCCGCTCGCGGCGCCGGCGCCCGGAGCGCGAAACGGGCCTTCACTCCGGAGCCGAACTGATGCCAACGGCCAGTGGGTAGGAGCCACTTGAACCATCCCGCACCAGCGGGCGCTCTTTCAGCCCAGGAGGCACCACCCATGACGGTAAAAGGCATCGACGTTTCGTCCTACCAGAGCTCGACATTCAGCACGGCCGGCCTCGACTTCGTCTTCGTCAAGGCCACCGAGGGCACGTCGTACATCAACCCGCGCATGACCGCGCAGGCCGCCCGGGCCCGCGGCGCCGGGCTGGTCGTCGGCTTCTACCACTTCCTGCGTCCCGGCAGCATGAAGGCGCAGGCCGCGTACTTCGTCGAGGAGTGCGCCAGCATCGAGGGCGACCCGCTCTTCGCCGACTGGGAGGACGACGAGGTCTCCTGCGCGCAGAAGGACTCGTTCCTCGCCGAGGTGAAGCGGCTGCGCGGCGCCACCCACCGGGTCGGGCTGTACTGCGGCCAGTACTACTGGCTCAACCGCGACACCACCAGTAACGCCGGCGACGCCCTCTGGATCGCGGACTACGTGACCGCGGGAAAGCCCCGCATCAAGGCCGCGTGGAAGTTCCACCAGTACACCGACAGCCCCGTCGACACCAACCTCGGCCGGTTCGACAACCGGACGGCGCTGCGCGACTGGGCCGACGTGGGATAGCGGCGGCTCCCGTCCGGGACCGCCGTCGAGCGGATCCCGTGCGGCGGCGGTGCTCCGGCGCCGCGCCGCCGCCGTCCGGGCGTCAGGCCTTCGGAGCCACCTTGGAGAGGCCGTTGATGATGCGGTCCATGGCGTCGCCACCCGTCGGGTCCGTCAGATTCGCCAGCATCTTCAGCGTGAACTTCATCAGCAGCGGATGCGTCAGACCGCGCTGCGTCGCGATCTTCATGACCTTCGGATTGCCGATCAGCTTCACGAACGCGCGGCCCAGCGTGTAGTAGCCGCCGTAGGTGTCCTTGAGGATCTTCGGATAGTGGTGCAGGGCCAGTTCGCGCTGTGCGGGCGTGGCACGGGCATGCGCCTGGACGATGACATCGGCCGCGATCTGGCCCGACTCCATGGCGTACGCGATGCCCTCGCCGTTGAACGGGTTGACCAGACCGCCCGCGTCACCGACCAGCAGCAGGCCCTTGGTGTAGTGCGGCTGGCGGTTGAACGCCATCGGCAGCGCGGCGCCGCGGATCGGCATCGTCATGTTCTCCGGGGTGTAGCCCCAGTCCTCCGGCATCGACGCGCACCAGGCCTTGAGCACCTCCCGCCAGTCCAGCTCCTTGAAGGAGTCGGAGGTGTTGAGGACACCCAGGCCGACATTGGACGTACCGTCGCCCATGCCGAAGATCCAGCCGTAGCCGGGCAGCAGCCGGTCCTCGCCGGGGCCGCGCCGGTCCCACAGCTCCAGCCAGGACTCCAGATAGTCGTCGTCGTGGCGCGGCGAGGTGAAATACGTACGGACGGCGACACCCATCGGCCGGTCCTCGCGCCGGTGCAGCCCCATCGCGAGCGACAGCCGGGTCGAGTTGCCGTCGGCGGCGACGACCAGCGGCGCGTGAAAGGTGACCGGCGTCTTCTCCTCGCCGAGCTTGGCGTGCACACCGGTGATACGGCCGGTGCGCTCGTCGGTGATCGGCGCCCCGACATTGCACCGCTCGTACAGCCGCGCACCGGCCTTCTGCGCCTGCCTGGCGAGCTGTTCGTCGAAGTCGTCGCGCTTGCGGACCAGTCCGTAGTCCGGGTAACTGGCGAGATCCGGCCAGTCGAGCTGGAGCCGTACACCGCCGCCGATGATCCGCAGGCCCTTGTTGCGCAGCCAGCCGGCCTCTTCCGAGATGTCGATGCCCATCGACACAAGCTGTTTGGTGGCCCGCGGGGTCAGACCGTCACCGCAGACCTTCTCGCGCGGGAACGCCGTCTTCTCCAGCAACAGCACGTCCAGGCCCGCCTTGGCGAGGTAGTACGCGGTCGTGGAGCCCGCCGGGCCGGCCCCGACGACGATCACATCTGCGGTGTTTTCGGAGAGGGGCTCGGTCACAGCGGGTTCTCCCGAAGACTCGAAATTGCGTACCGGACGGCACTCGACGTGTGCAGTCTATGGGTGCGTACTGATCCACCAGTTGAAGGGCTGCCCCCGTGAGCAATATGACCAAGCCGCTCCCCGTGGTCCAGCTCCGTGTCCCCACGGAGGAGGACGCGCTCGCCTGGCACCGGGTGTTCGACGATCCGGAGGTGATGGAGTTCCACGGCGGAGCGGCGGCGGAGATGTCGGTGTACGAAGAGCTGACCGCACGCCAGCGCAGACATGACGCCGTGCACGGCTTCTGCCTCTGGACGATGCTGGACGACCACGGTGAGGTCATCGGCTTCACCGGCGCGCAGCCGTGGCCGCACGAGTCCTACGGGCCGGTCGGCGAGATCGAGATCGGCTGGCGGCTCGGCCGGGCGTACTGGGGCCGCGGTTACGCCACCGCCGCCGCGCGGGCCACTCTGGAGCGGGTGCGCGCGGCGGGCGTCGGCGAGGTCGTGGCGATGGTGAACTCGCGCAACACACGATCGCTGGCGGTGACCCGGCGGCTGGGCATGGAACCGGCGGAGACCTATGTGCCGCCTGGCTCCGGCCAGGAGGCGTACTGCTTCCGGCTGGCGCTCTGAGACTCCGGCCGGAGAACCGCCCGAGCCGCGTGTTCAGACCCGCACGCCGCGGTGCAGCGCCACGATCCCGCCCGTCAGATCGCGCCAGGCCACCTTGGACCAGCCCGCGTCCCGCAGCCGCGCCGCGAGCGCGGGCTGGTCGGGCCAGGCGCGGATCGACTCGGCGAGATAGACGTACGCGTCGGGGTTGGAGGAGACGGCCCGCGCGGCCGGCGGCAGCGCGCGCATCAGATACTCCGTGTAGACGGTCCTGAACGGCGCCCAGGTCGGATGCGAGAACTCGCAGATCACCACGCGTCCGCCGGGCTTCGTCACCCGGTACAGCTCACGCAGCGCGAGATCCGTGTCCTGGACATTGCGCAGCCCGAAGGAGATCGTCACCGCGTCGAAGACCTCGTCGGCGAACGGCAGCCTTGTCGCGTCTCCGGCCGTGAACGGCATCCAGGAGTGCCGCTTCTTGCCCTCCCGCAGCATGCCCAGGGAGAAGTCGCAGGGCACGACATACGCACCGGTGGCGGCGAACGGCAGCGAGGAGGTGGCCGTGCCCGCCGCCAGGTCCAGGATCTTCTCCGCCGGCCGCGCGTGCACGGCCTTGGCGACCTCCCTGCGCCACAGCCTCGCCTGGCCGAGCGACAGCACATCGTTGGTGAGGTCGTACTTCGCCGCCACGTCGTCGAACATCGACGCGACTTCGTGCGGCTGCTTGTCCAGAGTTGCCCGGGTCACTGGCGTCGGCCTCGCTTGTCTAGGGTCCGGTGCGGCGCGGTACGGTCCCGGCGCACCGCATGTCCGTCGCGGTACGCACGCCATTCTCGCAGGCGGCCCCGGAGTCACGCGCGCCGGTGGACCAGCCGGCCGCCGAGGACGGTGGCGACGCAACCGCCCGCCCCGCGCCCGGCCAGCGCCGCGTAGGGATCGCCGGCCGGCTCCACGGCGAACACCGCGAAGTCCGCGTCGAGTCCCTGGCCGGCCAGCACGGCGCCGTGGAACGCCTCCTCGGGCGGCCGTCCCGCGAAGGGATCCAGCGTGGGCCGGCCCGGCGGATCGGTGCGGCGTTCCTCGACGCTCAGCCCGACTCGCGCCACCGCGTCCAGCACGGTGTCCCGCCGCAGATCTCCGGCGACCGCGACCGTCCCGTGTGCCAGCATCCGCTGGAGCCCGCGCCGCGCGCTCGCTCCCCACCGGGTGTCCGTCATCTCCAGCGCGGCGAGCGCCTCGCCGGTGAGCGGCTCGGTTCCCAGTGCGCCGGCCTCACGCGGATCGGGATGGTACGCGCGCTCCAGCAGCTCCGGGCCGTACGGATTGCACAGACCGGGCGTGATGATCCCCGGCCAGCTCCGGACCCGGGCCGCCGGGCTCAGGGCCGCCAGCTTCTCGTAGGGACCGACGGCGGCGACCGTCCGTCCCTCGACCAGCACCGCGCCGCCGGGCACGGGCTCACGCCCGGCTCCCGGCAGCAGCAGTCCGGCCCGGTGAATGGTCAGCACGGCGGAGTCAGTTGGCGCTGAGCAGCTTCAGCTCCGGATGGGCCGTGCCGCCCTCGATGGCCGTCGACGAGATGTGCGAGGCCACGCGGTCGTCGACCGGGTCGTTCGCCGGGTCGTCGTGCACGACGAGGTGCTCGTACGTGGTGGCGCGCTGCGCCGGAACCCGGCCCGCCTTGCGGATCAGATCGATGATCTCCAGCCGGTTGGAGCGGTGCCTGGCTCCGGCCGAGGACACGACGTTCTCCTCCAGCATGATCGAGCCGAGGTCGTCCGCGCCGTAGTGCAGCGACAACTGGCCGACCTCCTTGCCCGTGGTCAGCCAGGAGCCCTGGATGTGCGCGACGTTGTCGAGGAAGATCCGCGCGATCGCGATCATGCGCAGGTACTCGAAGAGCGTGGCCTGCGTCTGGCCCTTCAGATGGTTGTTCTCCGGCTGGTAGGTGTACGGGATGAACGCGCGGAAGCCGCCCGTCCGGTCCTGTACGTCACGGATCATCCGGAGGTGCTCGATGCGCTCGGCGTTGGTCTCGCCCGTGCCCATGAGCATCGTGGAGGTCGACTCGACACCCAGTCCGTGAGCGGTCTCCATGATCTCCAGCCAGCGCTCGCCGGACTCCTTGAGCGGTGCGATCGCCTTGCGCGGCCGCGCGGGCAGCAGCTCGGCGCCGGCGCCCGCGAAGGAGTCGAGTCCGGCGGCGTGAATGCGCCGGATCGCCTCCTCGACGGAGACCTTGGAGATCCGTGCCATGTGCTCCACCTCGGAGGCGCCGAGAGAGTGGATGACAAGCTGCGGAAAAGCCTTCTTGATCGCCGCGAAGTGCTTCTCGTAGTACTCCACGCCGTAGTCCGGGTGGTGTCCGCCCTGGAACATGATCTGCGTACCGCCGAGCTCGACGGTCTCGGCGCAGCGGCGCAGGATGTCGTCGAGGTCGCGGCTCCAGCCCTTGGCGGTGTCCTTGGGCGCGGCGTAGAAGGCGCAGAACTTGCACGCCGTCACACAGACGTTGGTGTAGTTGATGTTCCGCTCGATGATGTACGTCGCGATGTGCTCGGTCCCGGCGTACCGGCGGCGGCGTACGGCGTCGGCAGCGGCGCCGAGCGCGTGCAGCGGCGCCGAGCGGTACAGGTCGAGCGCTTCCTCGGAGGTGATACGGCCACCCGCGGCGGCTCGGTCAAGGACGCCAGTGACATGTTCGGACGTAAGGTCGGCCTTCTCGGTCACCGGTGCGGGTCCTTCCCAAGGGGGCTGTGTGACGACCGATCCAGCCTACGCCAGCGCTCGGACGCCTCCTCCGGTGAGGCGCGCGGCCCGCCGGGAAGCACGGGAAGTCCCGGCGGGCCGGCGCTCCGCTCAGGCCGGGAGCAGCTCCACGCGCACATCGGCCGGGAAGCCGGTGGTCGGTCCGGTCCGGCGCGCGAACTCCGTGACGCCCGCGAGCTGATCGGGACCGAAGCGGAAGTCGAGCGTCGTGAAGTAACGCTCCAGCAGCTCCGCGTCGAAGGACTCCCAGCGCGCCGCCTGCTTGGCGACCTTCGCGACCTCTTCCAGGGAGAGATCGCGGGACGCGAGGAACGCCTCGTGCACCTTCCGTACGACCGCGGGCTCACGCGCCTGATAGTCCTTGCGGGCCGCCCACACCGCGAAGACGAACGGCAGGCCGGTCCACTCCTTCCACATCAGCCCGAGATCGTGGACCTGGAGACCGAGCCGCGGCGCGTCGTGCAGCGAGGCGCGCAGCGCGGCGTCGCCGATCAGGACGGCCGCCTCCGCCTCCTGCATCATCAGGCCGAGGTCCGGCGGGCAGGTGTAGTAGTCCGGCTCCACCTTGTACTGCTCGGTCAGCAGGAGCTGCGCCAGCCGTACCGAGGTACGGGAGGTGGAACCGAGGGCCACCCGGGCGCCGTCGAGCTGGTCCAGCGGGACCTGCGACACGATCACGCAGGACATCACGGGCCCGTCGCAGCCGACCGCGAGATCGGGAAAGGCGACAAGCTCGTCCGCGTTGCGGAGGAATTCGACAAGGGTGATGGGCGCGATATCCAGCTCGCCGCGCACGAGCTGTTCGCTGAGTTTCTCCGGGGTGTCCTTCGTCAGCTCCAGATCGAGCAGGGTTCCGGTCCTGGCGAGCCCCCAATAGAGGGGCAGACAGTTCAGGAACTGGATATGGCCGACACGCGGCCGGCTCCGGCCATGGCCGGTTCTGATCTCCTCGGCGGACCGGGCGATTCCGCCGGCTCCGGCGGAATCGGTCGCCCTCGCCGCTTCTTCCGCCGCTGCCTCTACCGCTTCTGTCGCTGCGTTTTCTACTGGACTGTCCACATCGCGAGGCTAGACCCGCGGCGTACTCGGGGCAGCCCCGGGGGCGCGGTTCGTCAGCACGTCAGGCCCTTATCAAACGTCCGGGTGAAGTGATCTTTCCCTCTACCGCTGCGCACACGCTGCGTGCTAGGCTCGCCGCAAGTTGCAGTTTGGTTTCCCTTGCAGTACAGAGCCTGCGGAGCATGTGACCCGCAGGCTTTTGTAGTTTTCAGACTTCTTTGCAGGTTCTGGAGCAGGGCAACCCTTTGGCCCAAGGAGGGCTTATGGCTACCGGAACCGTCAAGTGGTTCAACGCTGAAAAGGGCTTCGGCTTCATCGCCCAGGACGGCGGCGGCCCGGATGTCTTCGTCCACTACTCCGCGATCAACGCGACCGGCTTCCGCTCCCTTGAGGAGAACCAGGTCGTGAACTTCGACGTCACGCAGGGCCCGAAGGGTCCGCAGGCGGAGAACGTCACCCCGGCCTAGTTGCCCGGTCAGGTGATCGCGAACAACTTGAGTAGCAGTACCCAAGGAGCCCTGCTCCTCCACTCGGGTGGGGAAGCAGGGCTCCTGCCTGTGTGGATCGCCGGCCGCCGGACGGCCCGGCGGGTATGCCTGCCTCATCGCTCGTAGAGCCGTTCGATCTCCGCCGCGAAGTCCTCCGCGATGGCCGATCGCCGCATTTTGAGCGAAGGCGTCAGATGGCCGGCCGCCTCCGTGAAGTCGACGGTCAGCACACGGAACCGGCGGATGGACTCGGCGCGGGAGACGAGCCGGTTGGCCTCGTCTATCGCGCGCTGGAGCGTCCCGCGCAGTTCGTCGTCCTCGACCAGAGCGGCCAGTGGCACGTCCTGCTTCTTCTTCATCCGCCGCCAGTGGGCCAGCCCGTCCGGCTCCAGGGTGACCAGGGCCGCGACGTACGAGCGGTTGTCGCCGACCACCATGCACTGGCTGACCAGCGGATGAGCGCGCAGCCAGTCCTCCAGCGGGGTCGGCATGACGTTCTTGCCGCCCGAGGTGATGATGATGTCCTTCTTCCGGCCGGTGATCGTGAGATAGCCGTCGTCGTCCAGCGCGCCCAGATCTCCCGTCGCGAACCAGCCGTCCTCGGACTTCTGTCCCCATCCCCAGCCGGACATCTCCTCCGAATCCGGCTCCCGTACCGCCTCGCCGCGCTCCGCGTCCCAGTAGCCGGCGAAGAGCTGTCCGCCGCGCAGCAGCACCTCTCCGTCGTCGGCGATCCGTACCGCCGTGCCCGGCAGCGGCCAGCCCACCGTGCCCAGCCGGGGCCTGAGCGGCGGCGTGACGGTCGAGGCCGCCGTGGTCTCGGTCATGCCGTATCCCTCGAAGATCTCGATGCCCGCTCCCGCGTAGAACGCGGCCAGCCGGCGGCCCAGCGGAGAGCCGCCGCAGATCGCGTACTTCACCTTGCCGCCGAGCGCGGCCCGGATACGCCGGTAGACCAGCGGGTCGTACAGCGCGCGGGCGGTCCGCAGACCGAGCGAGGGCCCGGGGCCGGTGCCGTGTTCCGCCGCCTCCACGGCCTCGCCGTACTGCCGGGCGATCCTCGCCGCGCGGTCGAAGGACGAGACACGGCCCATCTTCTCGGCGGTGGCCCGGCCGGTGTTGTAGACCTTCTCCAGGACATACGGGATGGCCAGCAGGAACGTCGGACGGAACCCGGCCAGATCCGCGAGCAGGTCCTCCGTCCTGATGGAGGGAGCGTGTCCGAGCCGTACCCGGGCGCGCAGACAGCCGATCGCGACCATCCGCCCGAAGACATGCGAGAGCGGGAGGAAGAGCAGCGTGGAGACGGGCTCCTCGCTCACCGACCTGAAGGCCGGATGGAGCAGTTCAATGGCGTTGTCCACCTCGGCGAAGAAGTTGGCGTGCGTGATGACGCAGCCTTTGGGACGGCCGGTCGTCCCCGAGGTGTAGATGAGCGTCGCGACGGACTCCGGGCCGAGTCCGGCGCGGCGCGCGGTCACGGCTTCGTCCGGGATGTCCTCGCCCGCCGCGCGCAGGTCCTCGACCGCGCCCGAGTCGAACGTCCAGAGATGAGTGAGACCGGGAAGCTGCTGGCGTTCCTGACCGATCAGCAGCGCCTGCTGCCTGTCCTCCACCACGCAGGCGACCGCGCCCGCGTCCTGCAGGATCCAGCGGGCCTGGAAGGCGGAGGAGGTCGGATAGATCGGCACGGTGACCAGTCCCGCGGCCCAGGCGGCGAAGTCGAGAAGGGTCCACTCATAGGTCGTACGGGACATGATCACGAGCCGGTCGCCGGGCCGCAGCCCCTCCGCCACCAGACCTTTGGCCACGGCACGCACCTCGTCCGCGAAGGCGGCGGCCGAGAGATCCCGCCAGCCGCCGTCCGGTCCCTTGCGGCTGATGACGGCCTCGGCCGGGGCCTCGCGGGCGTTGTCGAAGGGAATGTCGGCGAGCGAGCCGTGTCCCACGGGCGGGACCAGCGGAGGTACGGCCACCTCCCTGACGACCCCGTCCACCCGCACCTTCTCCGGCTCGGCCGGCGATACGGACACGGACTGGTCGTCGGCGGACACGGCGAAGGACACGTGCGGCTCCTCGTCTCAGCGGCTCTGCGCCACTCGTGAATCTATGACCGCGCGGAAAGCAGAACAATGGCCGTCCGCCATCTGCACCTCACCGGCACAGCACCCGGCCGTTTCCTCACCGGAAATCTGGTGTCGCGCCGGCCGGCCGGGCGCGGCCCGCGACCGCGTCACCGCACCGCCGCCGGCGGCCAGCGCTCTCCGGCCAGGAGGTTCCCGAGGCCCGTCCAGGCGAAGTTCATCAGCGTCGCCGCGGCCTCCTTGGCCGAGGCGCCCGGTGTCTCGTTCGCCCATCCGGCGAGTGACTCGGCCGCTCCCACGAGCGCCTGCGCCAGTCCGGCCATGTCCCGGTCGGCCAGGTCCGCCGCGCCGGACCGGTCGACGGCCGCCGGCGTGGCGTGCGCCTCGCGGGCCGCGGCGGCGATCAGTCCGGCCACCAACGCGACCAGTTCGTCCCGCAGCTTCATGACCTCGCCCGCGAACGGCTCACCCTGCGTACGCGCCTGCCGGTTCAGCACCACCCAGCCGTCCGGGTTCTCCGCCGTATGGGCGAAGAACGCCATGAGCCCGGACCAGAGCTGCCGGTCGGCCGGCTGTCCCGGATCCACACCGGCCTCCACCGCCGCGAGCAGCGCCGCCGCCTCCTGCCGTACACAGGCGGTGAACAGCTCCTCCTTCGAGTTCAGATAGAGATACACCAGCGGTTTCGAGACACCCGCCAGCTCCGCTATCTCGTCCATCGAAGCGGCCCGGTATCCGCGCTGTCCGAAGGTCCGCACGGCGGCGGCCATCATCTGCCGCTCCCGTTCCGCCCGCGGCATCCGCTTGGCCTTGCGAACTCCCGCGGTCTCCACGGCACTTACCGCACCCACGTCAGACTTCCTCCCACCCCATGCCCCCGAGCCGGACCAGCCTAGGCCCTGTCACCGGACAGACGGACGGGCCTCCTCCTCCGTGTCCGGAGGAGGAGGCCCGTCCCATCGGCCGAAGCGCCGGGCGGCGGCCGTCAGGCGGCGACCGGGACCTTCACCTTGTGCTCGGCCCTGTCGCTGTCGAAGTCGTCCACCGGCGAGGCCGAGGCCGCGTTGTACGCGTCGTGGTCGAGGATCTTCTCGCGTGCCGCGACGATGACCGGGACCAGCGCCTGGCCCGCGACGTTCGTGGCCGTACGCATCATGTCCAGGATCGGGTCGATCGCCATCAGCAGGCCCACGCCCTCCAGCGGGAGGCCCAGCGTGGAGAGGGTCAGCGTCAGCATGACCGTCGCACCGGTGAGACCGGCGGTGGCGGCCGAGCCGACGACCGAGACGAAGGCGATCAGCAGATAGTCCTGGATGCCGAGCTGCACATCGAAGATCTGCGCGATGAAGATCGCGGCGAGCGCCGGATAGATGGCGGCGCAGCCGTCCATCTTGGTCGTCGCGCCGAACGGCACGGCGAAGGATGTGTACTCCTTCGGGACGCCGAGCCGCTCGGTGACCTTCTGCGTGACCGGCATCGTCCCGACCGAGGAGCGCGAGACGAAGGCGAGCTGGATCGCGGGCCAGGCGCCCTTGTAGAACTGGAGCGGGCTGACCTTGGCGGCCGTCGCCAGCAGCAGCGGATAGACACCGAAGAGGACGATCGCGCAGCCGACGTAGACATCGGCGGTGAACGTCGCGTACTTGCCGATGAGGTCCCAGCCGTAGTCGGCGATGGCGAAGCCGATCAGGCCGATCGTGCCGATCGGAGCCAGCCGGATGACCCACCACAGGGCCTTCTGGAGCAGTTCCAGCACGGCCTCGCTCAGCGCGAGGACCGGCTTGGCCCGGTCGCCGAGCTTGAGCGCGGCGATGCCCGCGACGGCGGCCATGAAGACGATCTGCAGGACATTCAGTTCGGTGAAGGGCGTGATGACGTCGGTCGGCACGATGCCGGTCAGGAAGTCGATCCAGGAGCCGGAGTTGTGCGGCGCCTTGCCGTCCTTCGGAGTGAGACCGGTGCCCGCGCCCGGGTTGGTGATCAGGCCGATCACCAGGCCGATGGCGACCGCGATCAGTGACGTGATCATGAACCAGAGCAGCGTGCGGGAGGCCAGCCGGGCGGCGTTGTTGACCTTGCGCAGATTGGTGATCGACACCAGGATCGCGAAGAAGACCAGCGGCGCGACGGCCAGCTTCAGAAGCTGGACGAAGATTCCGCCGACCTTGTCGAGCGTGGTGTACAGCCAGCCGATGTCCTGGCTGCGGGCGAGCCAGCCGAGCAGGACACCGAGGACCAGACCGGCGACGATCTGGGCCCAGAACGGGACCTTCGGTATGCGGATACCGGCACCGGAGCCGGACGGCTTCTCGGTCGTGGGGGACGCGGAGTTCGCGGACACGAACACACTCCAGACATGACGTATCAGGGAAATACGGGGACAGAGGTGCGGCGCCCGTGTGTCAGGTAAGGCGCCGCTGAATGATGCCGGGTCAGACCGAGCGGCAACAGACCGCGGACATACAGCGGCAGAGATCGACATGCAGACGTGCCACGAGCGGGAAGCTCACGCCGTGGTGGGGGCACGCTGCTGTCTTCATGTCGACACATTAACACTTCAACTTTGAGCACCTCAAAGTCATGCTTTGGGTCTGGTCCACGCCGGAGCGGGCGCGCTCGGCTCACAGGACCGGGCCCGGCATGGAGCCGACCCGGAAACGACAACACCCCGGCACCGGAGGGACGGCTCCGGGCCGGGGTGTCGCGCTGAGGTACTGAGGTGTGCTGAGGTACCGAGGTGTGAGGAAACGTACGCGGCGGCTACTGGGCGGCGCGGTCCTCCCGGGACCGGCTGGCCTCCAGCTTGGCCTTGGCCTCGTCGACCTTGGTGACGATCTGCTCGGACATCTCGTCACGCTGCCTGCGCAGCAGTACGTAGCTGAGCGGCGCCGAGATGACGATGGCGAGCAGCAGCACCCATACGAAGTTGGAGTCGCCGAGGCCCTTGGGCAGCACGCCGAAGTGGACCAGGAGCGCGACGAAGACCAGGCAGCCGATGAAGATACCGATGCGCATCGCGGTGTAACGGATCGTGGCGCTTGGCTTCGCAGCGGTCACAGCGGGCCTTCTCTCTTCCTGGTGTCGTACCGCACCACGCCTCGCGTGGCGCTTCCCCGGGACAGGGCATGTCCGAACAGTGAAGCACGCCCCGTTCAGTACTGGTTCAAGGGGAGCAGCATGGTGATGTCGTCACGGTCGTCACCTGGGGCGACGCGAATCGCGTCGGGCACCCGGCCGACCTCCTTGAAACCGCACGAGGCGTAGAACCTGTCCGCGCCCGTGCCACCGCGGCAGGTGAGTCTGAGGGCCTCGATGCCCTCGATGTCACGGGCCGCCTCCGCGGCCGCGGCCATGAGCTCGCGGCCGTATCCCTTGCCCTGATGCCCGGGATGCACCATCACGGTGTAGACCCAGAGCCAGTGCCGCATCAGCCGGTGGGAGTTGAGCGTGAGGAACGCCGTCGCGGAGACGGCGCCCTCCTCGTCGCGTCCGACCAGCAGCCGGCACCGGCCCTCGGCCATGGCGGTGAGATGTCTGACCAGCTCCGGCCGTATGTCGTCGGCCGTCACCGGCGGTACGAAGCCGACGGCGCCGCCGGCGTTGGAGACATCCGTCCAGAGCTCGACGAGACCGTCGCTCAGGGCGCGGTCCACTCGTGGATCCAGCTCGAATATGAGCGCCACTGCCCCGGCCTCTCAGACTCGCATCGGCTGCGGGGACTCGCGGCGGCCCGCGTCCGGCCCCGGGTACTCGCGGATGATCTCGTAACGGGTGTTGCGCTCGACCGGCCGGAAGCCCGCGTCACGGATGAGGTCGAGCAGATCCTCCCGGCCCAGCTTGTTCGGCGTGCCGTAGTTGTCCGCGTCGTGCGTGATCTTGTACTCCACGACCGAGCCGTCCATGTCGTCCGCGCCGTGCTGGAGCGCGAGTTGCGCGGTCTGGACGCCGTGCATCACCCAGAACACCTTCACATGCGGGACGTTGTCGAAGAGCAGCCGGGAGACGGCGAAGGTCTTCAGCGCCTCCGCGCCCGTGGCCATCGTCGTCCGGGCCTGCAGACGGTTGCGGATCTTGCCGTCCTTCATGTCCACGAAGTCGTGCTGGTAGCGCAGCGGGATGAAGACCTGGAAACCGCCGGTCTCGTCCTGGAGTTCACGCAGCCTCAGCACATGGTCGACGCGGTGGCGCGGCTCCTCGATATGCCCGTACAGCATCGTCGACGGGGTCTTGAGACCCTTCGAGTGCGCGAGCCGGTGGATGCGCGACCAGTCTTCCCAGTGGGTGTTGTGGTCGACGATGTGCTGGCGGATCTCCCAGTCGAAGATCTCGGCGCCGCCGCCGGTCAGTGACTCCAGGCCGGCCTCGATCAGTTCGTCGAGGATGTCGGAGGCCGACAGACCCGAGATCGTCTCGAAGTGATGGATCTCGGTGGCGGTGAACGCCTTCAGGGAGACCTGCGGAAGGGCTTCCTTCAGCGCGCTGAGCGAGCGCGGGTAGTAACGCCACGGCAGTGTCGGATGGAGGCCGTTGACGATGTGCAGCTCGGTGAGGTTCTCGCCCTCCATCGCCTTGGCGAGCCGGACGGCCTCCTCGATGCGCATCGTGTACGCGTCCTTCTCGCCCGGCTTGCGCTGGAACGAGCAGTACGCACAGGACGCGGTGCACACATTGGTCATGTTGAGGTGGCGGTTGACGTTGAAGTGGACCACGTCGCCGTTCTTGCGTGTCCGCACCTCGTGGGCGAGACCGCCGAGCCAGGCCAGATCGTCCGACTCGTAGAGGGCGATGCCGTCTTCACGGCTCAGCCGTTCACCGGCCCGGACCTTCTCCTCCAGCTCGCGCTTGAGCCCCGCGTCCATACCGGCCGCCTCCCATACGTCTACCAATCGGGCCTGTCGAGCCTACGCTCCCCCGCCCGCCGGAACGGACACGGCCCTCCGCCCGCGCCAACGGCCCGCCGCCGGGCTCATTCCTCGGGCAGTTCGCCGACCCTGTTCTCCCACTTGGTGGAGAGCACGATGGTGGTGCGCGTCCGGGACACGCCCTTCGTACCGCTCAGCCGGCCGATCGTCTTCTCCAGGCCGTCCACGTCGCTCGCCCGCACCTTGAGCATGTACGAGTCGTCGCCCGCGATGAACCAGCAGTCCTCGATCTCTCCGAGGTCGCGCATCCGGCGGGCCACGTCCTCGTGGTCGGCGGCGTCCGACAGGGAGATACCGATCAGCGCGGTGACACCGAGGCCGAGCGAGGCCGAGTCGACCGTCGCGCGGTAGCCCGTGATGACGCCCGCCGCTTCGAGACGGTTGATGCGATCGGTGACGCTGGGCCCGGAGAGCCCGACGAGCCGGCCGAGTTCGGCGTACGAGGCCCTGCCGTTCTCTCTGAGGGCCTGGATGAGCTGCCTATCCACGGCGTCCATATGCCTGAAGCCTTCCATTGTTCAGCGATCTCGCAAGATTAGGTGTAGAATCTAAGGCATGCAAGGCAGAAGCCCTGCGAATCTTTCGAACGATCAACGATAATTCTTCACACTGTCAGGAGTGAGTCTCACCGTGTACACGATCGAGATGGCCTACGCCCATATGCGTGCGCTCCAGGAGCTGGCCAACCGCTCGCGTGCCCACCAGCCGGCCGCCGCGCAGCGCGTCGACAAGGCCAACCGCTCCCCGCACCGCACCAGGAAGCACTGACCGGCGGGCCGGCGGGTCCCGGCCCGACCGCCCTTCATTCCGTCACCTCGCGGGCCCGCGCGCGGCACCGGGCCCGTCCGCGTCACCGCGAGAGCCACCACCGAGCTCTCCCTCCCAACGGCGGTACAGCCGGTGCGGCACTCCCGCCGCGTCGAGCACCCGCCCGGCGACGAAGTCCACCAGATCCTGGATGTGCGTCGCCCCCGCGTAGAACGCCGGAGAGGCGGGCAGCACCACGGCGCCCGCCTCGTCCAGCGTCACCAGGTGCTTGAGCGTCTGGCCGTTCAGCGGTGTCTCCCGCACCGCGACCACGAGCGTGCGCCGCTCCTTGAGCGTCACGCTCGCGGCGCGCTGGAGCAGATCCTTCGACAGACCGAGCGCCACTCCGGCCACACAGGCGGTGGACGCGGGCACGATCAGCATTCCCTTGACCGGATACGACCCGGAGGACGGTCCCGCGGCCAGATCGCCGGCGCTCCAGTGCCGTACGTCCGCCGCCTCCGGCGAGCCGCTCGACGCGTCCGGCGCGGGATCCGGCGGCAGATCCGGTACGAAGGCGTCCGGTTTGCCGTCCGCGCCGCGCGCCAGCCAGCTCCGCAGATCGTCCCGCCAGTACGCGTCCCGGAAGGCGATTCCCGTCTCGTCGAGCAGGGTCAGCCGCGACGCCCGGCTCACCACGAGATCGACGCTCTCACCCGCGTCCAGCAGCCCGCGCAGTACGGCCGCCGCGTACGGCGTGCCGGACGCTCCGGAGACACCGACGACCCAGGGCCGCCGCGGCTGTCGCGGGCTGTGCTGGTCTGCGTACTGTCCGGGCTTCACGGATCCGAGCCTATCCGGCGGTCCCTGACCGGAACCGAGTACCGTGCCCGGGACGTTTCCCGGAGGGACATACGCGAACGACGGCGTCCGCCGGACACGTCGCGCGTCGCCGTCCGCCCGCACCGTCAGCCATCTCCGCACACCGCGCGTTCTGTCCTGGACAGCCGTGGGCCTCAGGGGGCCGCAATGCCGCATCCGACCACCGACAACACCGCATGGAGCCGGGCCGGCCGGGTGAAGGCGGCCGCGGCCGTGATGACCGGCTGGGTCGCGCTGCTCTGGACGCTGGAGGCGGTGGACGCCGCGACCGGAGCGCTCGACACCTACGGTCTCAGCCCGCGCCGCTTCGGCGAGCTGCGCGATGTGATCCCGATGGCCTTCCTGCACCACGGCTTCGGACATCTCGCCTCCAACACCGTGCCGCTGCTCGTCCTCGGATTCCTCGCCGCGCTGAGCGGCCTCCGCCGCTTCGCCGCCGTGGTCCTCACGATCATGGTGGTCGGCGGGCTCGGCGTCTGGCTCACCGCCGCCGACAACTCGATAACGGCGGGCGCCTCCGGCGTGGTCTTCGGCCTGCTGGGCTATCTGCTGGTCCGTGGCTTCGTCGACCGGAGCGCCGTGGACATCGTGGTCGGCCTGGTGGTTCTCGCGGTGTACGGCTCGGCGCTGTGGGGAGTGCTGCCGACCAATCCGGCCGTGAGCTGGCAGGGCCATCTGTTCGGACTGATCGGCGGAATACTGGCGGCGTTCATGTTCCGCAGAAGGCGGCCGGCCGCGACCGCACCGGGACGCTGAGCGCCGGCCCAGGAGGATCAGCCGGTCAGACCGTCAGACCGCGCGCCAGCAGATCCAGCAGCGCGCAGACGAACAGCGCGATCCCGATGAAGCCGTTGACGCTGAAGAAGGCCCTGTTCAGCCGCGAGAGATCGTGCGGCTTGACGATGGTGTGCTCGTAGAGGAAGGCCGCCACGACGATCACCAGGCCGGCCCAGAAGGCCACTCCGACGCCGGTGGCCAACGCGTACCAGACCAGCAGCAGCGTGGTCACGGCATGGGCCGCGCGCGCGCCGTACAGCGCGGCCGGGATGCCGAAGCGGGCCGGTACGGAGAGCACACCGTGCGCGCGGTCCGCCTGGACGTCCTGACAGGCGAAGATCAGATCGAAGCCGCCGATCCAGATCCCGACGGCGAGGCCCAGGATCACCGCGTCCCAGGACCACTGCCCGGTGATCGCGATCCAGGCCCCGACCGGGCCTATGGCCTGAGCGAGCCCCAGAATCACATGCGGGAAGTTCGTGAATCTCTTCCCGTACGGATAGACGACCATCGGAATGACCGCGATGGGCGCGAGGGCGAGGCAGAGCGGGTTCAGCGCGGCGGCGGCGGCGAGGAAGATCACGACGGCGACCAGCGCGCCGGTCCACGCGGACCGCACCGACACCGCGCCCGTCACCAGCTCGCGGCCCGCCGTCCGCGGGTTACGGGCGTCGATCTCGCGGTCGATGATCCGGTTGCAGGCCATCGCGAACGTACGCAGCCCGATCATGGCGAGCGTGACCAGCAGCAGCCGGCCCCAGTGGATGTTCCCGTCGAGCTGGAACATCGCGGTCAGCGCGGCGATATAGGCGAACGGCAGCGCGAAGACCGAGTGCTCGATCATCACCAGCCGCAGAAACGCCGGTACACCTCCGCCATGGCGCGGAGCGGGCACCTTCGCGCTGCCCTCGCCCAGAATGGCCTCGCCGGTCACAGCCCGTACTCCTTCCAACGCTTCGTCACCCGGTCGGAGATCTCCGGGTCGGACTCGACCATCTCCGGCCAGCCGCCGTCCCGGGTGTATCCCTCCTCGGGCAGCTTCCTCGTCGCGTCGATCCCCGCCTTGCCGCCCCAGAACTGCTGGTAGGACGCGTGGTCGAGATGGTCGACCGGACCCTCGACGACGGTGAGATCGCGCGCGTAGTCGGTGTTGCCCAGCGCCCGCCAGGCCACCTCGTGCAGATCGTGCACATCGCAGTCCGCGTCGACGACCACGATCAGCTTGGTCAGCGACATCATGTGCGCGCCCCAGACGGCGTGCATCACCTTCTGCGCGTGCTTCGGGTACTTCTTGTCGATCGAGACGATCGCACAGTTGTGGAAGCCGCCCGACTCCGGGAGGTGGTAGTCGACGATGTCCGGCACGATGATCTTGAGCAGCGGCAGGAAGAACCGTTCCGTCGCCCGTCCCAGCGGGCCGTCCTCCGTCGGCGGCCGGCCCACCACGATCGACTGGAGCAACGGCCGCTTCCGCATCGTCACACAGTCGATGGTGAGCGCCGGGAACGGCTCCTGCGGCGTGTAGAAGCCGGTGTGGTCACCGAACGGGCCCTCCGGCAGCGTCTTCCCGGGCTCCAGCCAGCCCTCGATGACGACTTCGGCGTTGGCCGGCACCTGGAGCGGCACGGTCTTGCAGTCGACCATCTCGATCCGCCGGCCCTGCACGAAGCCCGCGAAGAGGTACTCGTCGATGTCGCCGGGCAGCGGCGCCGTGGAGGCGTAGGTCACGGCCGGCGGGCAGCCGAACGCGATCGCCACGGGCAGCCGTTCGCCGCGCCTGGCCGCCACCTGGTAGTGGTTGCGGCTGTCCTTGTGGATCTGCCAGTGCATTCCGATGGTGCGCCGGTCATGGCGCTGGAGCCGGTAGAGCCCGAGATTGCGGACGCCGGTCTCCGGATGCCTGGTGTGCGTCAGACCGAGATTGAAGAAGGAGCCGCCGTCCCGCGGCCAGGTGAACAGCGCGGGAAGCTGGTCCAGATCCACGTCGTCACCGGTGAGGACGACTTCCTGGACCGGTGCGTCCTTGACCTTCTTCGGCGGCACATGCGTCATCGCGCCGAGCTTTCCGAATGCCTCGCGCACGCCGATGAAGCCCTGCGGCAGTTCCGGCTTGAGCAGGCCGCCGATCCGCTCGCTGATTTCGGCGTACGACGTGAGGCCGAGCGCCTTGAGCAGCCGCCGGTCGGTGCCGTACACATTCATGGCCAGAGGCATCGAGGAACCGCGGACGTTCTCGAAAAGCAGCGCGGGCCCGCCGGCCTTGTTCACCCGGTCGACGATCTCTCCGACCTCCAGATACGGGTCGACTTCGGCCTTGATGCGCTTGAGGTCACCCTCGCGCTCCAGTGCCCGGAGCAGCGAGCGGAGATCGTCGTAAGCCATGCGGTCCAGTGTGACATCCTCCCCGGCGCACTCTGCCGGGGCTTCCCTGATCAGCCCTCGGACGAGCGGGCCGGGCACGGGCCGCCGGGTCGCGGGCAGCTACTCGCCGTGGACGGAGGCTGATTGACTTCGGACACGTCCGAGCGGCCACTCGCTACTCTGGAACGGTCCGGGGACCGCCGATCCGGTCCCGAACTCCATACGCAGAGGGAGCTCCATGCTTCGGGTGCTGATGATTCTGGTGCCGTTGGCTCTCAGCATCTATGCGTTCATCGACTGCATCACCACCGACGAGAAAGACATCCGCTATCTCCCGAAGCCGGTCTGGGCGATTCTGGTGCTTCTCTTTCCGCTGGTCGGTTCCATCTCCTGGCTGATCGTGGGACGGGACCGTACGGCCGGCCGCGCGGCGGCGGGCCGTCGTGGTGGCTGGGTCGCGCCGGACGACAATCCGGACTTCCTCAACTCCCTCAAGGACGACCGGGACCGCGCGGACGGACGGAGCGAGCCACCGGCCGCCGCTCCGGTGGAAGCTCCTGCCGCTTCGCCGCTGGACGAGAAGGAGGCGGCGGCCCATCTGGAGCAGTGGGAAGCGGATCTGCGCCGTCGCGAGGAGGAGATCGAGCGCCGCGAGAAGGGCGGCGGCAGCGCGGAGGACACACCGCCGAAGTCCTGACCCGGTCAGGAGCGCTCGTCCGGCCGCCGGTGCGTCGCGGTGTCCACGGTGGAGGCGTGCCCGGTCTCGCCGGGGCGCCCGGAGAATCGATGAGGCATGGACCATGGAACGGCGACAAGCGCGGGAATGGCTGGCGACCGCCGTCGCCGAGGCACGGGCCGGGCTGGCCGAGGGCGGCGTTCCGATCGGCGCGGCGCTGTACGGCGCGGACGGGACACTGCTCGGCCGGGGTCACAACCGCCGTGTCCAGGACGGTGATCCGTCCCTGCACGCCGAGACGGCCGCCTTCCGCGCGGCCGGCCGGCAGCGCTCGTACCGCGGTACGACGATGGTGACGACGCTCTCACCGTGCTGGTACTGCAGCGGACTGGTCCGGCAGTTCGGGATCTCCCGGGTGCTGATCGGCGAGGCGGAGACCTTCCACGGCGGACACGACTGGCTGGCGGAGCACGGGGTCGAGATCGTCGTGCTCGACGATCCCGGATGCGCCGCGCTGATGCGGGCCTTCGTCAGCGACCGTCCGGATCTGTGGAACGAGGACATCGGCGCCGGCGGCGGCCCCGGCTGACCTTCCTCGGGCGCACAGAGAAACGCCCCGCGCGGGGTCGGTCCCGCGCGGGGCGCTCCGATGTACCGTCCGCCGGTCAGACGCCCGCGTACGAGTGCTTGCCGGTGACGAAGATGTTCACGCCGTAGTAGTTGAACAGCCAGCAGCCGAAGGCGATCAGGGCCAGATAGGCGGCCTTGCGGCCCTTCCAGCCGGCGGTGGCGCGGGCGTGCAGATAACTGGCGTACGCGACCCAGGTGATGAAGGACCAGACCTCCTTGGGGTCCCAGCCCCAGTAGCGGCCCCAGGCGTCGCCGGCCCAGATCGCGCCCGCGATGATCGTGAAGGTCCAGAGCGGGAAGACGGCGGCGTTGACGCGGTACGCGAACTTGTCGAGCGTCGCGGACGCCGGGAGCCGCTCCATGACGGAGGTGGCGAAGGAGCCCGGTGTGCCGCCCTCGGCCAGCTTGGACTCGTACCGCTCACGGAAGAGGTAGAGCAGCGTGGCGACCGCGCCCACGTAGAAGACCGCGCCGCAGAAGATCGCGGTGGAGACATGGATCCACAGCCAGTACGAGTGAAGGGCGGGAACCAACTGGTCGCTGTCGGTGTACAAGACGGTGACAGCGAGCCCGAGATCGAGGAGGACCGTGGTGACGAGCGGCAGTCCGATCCAGCGGACATTCTTCTTCAGCGCGAGCAGCGTGAGATACACGGCCACGGCCACGGTGGAGAAGGTGATGTTGAATTCGTACATGTTGCCCCAGGGGGCCCGCTGTACGGAGAGCGCGCGGGCGACCACACCGGCCGCCTCGATGACAAAGGCGAGGACGGTGAGGGAGACGGCCATGCGGCCGTACAGATCGCCCTTGGCGTCGCCGCCGTGCGCGCCGGGACCGTCCGGGACATCCCGGGCGCCGGCGGCGGAGCGGGTGATGATCCTCGGCCGCTCCAGGACGGCCGTGGCGCCGCCCTTCCGGGCGACCTGGACCTTGACCGAGCCGCCGGTGGACGCGCCGGCGTCGCCGGTGAGCGCGGCGGCGGTGCGGGCGACCTTGCTCCGGCTGCCCAGCAGCCACTCCGCGATATGGGCGAAGAAGGCGAGCGTGTAGACGGCCATGGACGAATAGATCAGCACGTTGCTGGTGTTCGCCAGGCTCTCATTGGTTGCTGCGGCGGCGAGACTCACTTCTCAGCCCCTTCGACAATCTCTTCTGCGGGATCAGGCGCCGTGGGCGCCTCTGAATTGAGGGTGACGGCCAGATCGGCCAGCTCCTCAGGGAGCTTGGCGGACTCGCTGCGGCCGAGTCCCGCCATCTCGACGACGGTGACGCCGTCGGCGCCCCGCACGGCCCGGACCCAGACCCGGCGCCGCTGGATGAAGAGTGAACCAGCCAGTCCGCCGATGGCGGCGACCGCACCGATCAGAGCCCACAGACCACCGGGCTGCTGCGAGATCTGGAAGCTCGCCCACTCCTTGACGTCCTTCTCGAAGGTGATCGAGCCGGCACCGTCCGGGAGCGTGAGCCTGTCGCCCGGCAGCAGGGTCTTCTTCAGGACATCGCCCTTGGTGTCCTTGAAGGCCTTCATCTTGTCGGTGTTGAGCTGGTACACGTTCTGCGGCAGCCCGGAGTCGACGCCCAGACTGCCGTGGTACGCGCCCACATTGAGCACCGGGAAGTCCAGCGCGGGAAAGCGCGAGAACATATCTCCCGAGCCCTTGCCTCCGTACGTCGGCACGAAGAGCGCGGCGAAGCCGAGCTGGTCCTTCTTGCCGCTCTTGTCCCGGTAGCCGTCCATCACCTTGATGGCGCCCGTGGACGAGATGTTGTTGTCGATGGGCAGCAGCGGGACCGCGCCCTTGAAGACCACCTGGCCGCGGCCGTCCCTGACGGTCACGACCGGGGCGTAACCATGGGAGATCAGATAGACCTTGGAGCCGTCGACCACCAGGGGCTTGTTGACCTGGATGACCGCCTTCCGCTCCTTGCTCCCGGCGCCCGTGGTGTAGCGGACGCCGGCCTCGAAGGTGCGCGGCGTGCCGAGCTGCGGCCCGCTGCGCTCATACGTCGCGGTGAACTTGTCCAGGGTGAAGCTGAACGGCGCGAGGTCGTCCGTGCTGAACAGCGATCCCGACTTGAAGTCGTCGTACTGCGTGAGGGTGTTGGAGAAGCCGTCGCCCTCGACGACCAGCTTGCCGCCCTCCGACTTGAAGAGCTGCCCGGTGGCGAAGGCCACCAGCAGCACGATGAGCGCGATATGGAAGACAAGGTTGCCGACCTCGCGGAGATAGCCCTTCTCGGCGGCCACCGCGTCTCCCACGCCGTGGGCACGGAAGCGGCGCTTCCGCAGCAGCGCGAGCGCGGCCTCACGGGCGGCCTCAGGCTCGGCCGTGGTGCGCCAGGTGGTGTAGACGGGCAGCCGGGTGAGCCGCTTGGGCGCGCCGGGCGGCCGGGAGCGGAGCTGGCCGGCGAACTGCCAGGTGCGCGGGACGATACAGCCGATGAGGGAGACGAACAGCAGGATGTAGATCGCGGAGAACCACACCGAGCTGTAGACCTCGAACAACTGGAGCTTGTCGTAGATCGGCGCGAGCGTCTTGTGCAGGTCCTTGAAGGTCTGCACCTTGAGCTCGTCGACGCTGGTCTGCGGGATCAGCGAGCCCGGGATGGAGCCGAGGGAGAGCAGGAAGAGGAGTATCAGCGCGACGCGCATCGAGGTGAGCTGCCGCCAGAACCAGCGGAGCCAGCCGACGATCCCGAGGACCGGGCCACCGATATAGGTCTCCTCGCGCGGTGCGGTGGAGAGCTGGGAGCCGGCGGCGCCGAGTTCGCGCGCGTCCCGCGCCTCGGAAGCGGCTCCCGCAGCCGACGCCTCGGCCGTGCTGTCGGTCTCTGTCTTGCTCATGGCACTAGATCCCCACCGTGAAGCCGTCGGACCAGCCCTGCATCTGCTGCATGATGCTGTCCCAGGCACCTGTCAGCAGCAGCAGACCGGTCACGATCATCATCGCGCCGCCGATCCGCGTCACCCACATGTAATGGCGCTTGACCCAGCCGAAGGCGCCGAGCGCCTTGCGGAACGCCACCGCGGCCAGCACGAACGGCACTCCCAGCCCGAGGCAGTACGCGACGGTGAGTATGGCTCCACGGCCCGCGCTCGCCTGATCGATCGCCAGCGCGTTCACGGTCGAGATGGTCGGCCCGAGACAGGGCGTCCAGCCGATCCCGAAGAGCGCACCGAGCAGCGGAGCGCCCGCCAGGCCGGTCACCGGACGCCGGTGGAAGCGGAATTCACGCTGGGTGAGCCAGGGCATCAGGCCCAGGAAGAGCACACCCATCAGGATCATCAGCGCGCCGAGGACCTTGGAGAGGATGTCCCGGTATCCCTGGAGCGTCGCGCCGAAGTAGCCGAACAGCGCGCCACCGGAGACGAAGACCGCGGTGAAGCCGATGACGAAGAGCGTCGCGCCGGCGGCCATCCGGCCCCGTCTGGCCTCGGCGAGATCGGTCCCGCTGACGCCGGTGACGTACGAGAGATAGCCGGGCACGAGCGGCAGCACACACGGCGAGAAGAAGGAGACAAGCCCGCCCAACAGCGCGATCGGCAGTGCGAACAGCAGCGCACCGCTGTATACCGTCTCGTTCATGCCGTGCTCCGCGGCGAGGAAGTGCGGCGCATCACTTCTCCGCGATCAGCGGGTCGATCATCTTGCGCAGCTTCTCCGCGTCGAGCGCCATCAGCGAGCGGGCCGCGATCTTTCCGTCCCGGTCGAGCACGATCGTGGACGGGATGGCCTGCGGATTGAGGCTGCCCTTGGGGAAACCGTTGACGATGAGCTTGCCCACCGGGTCGTACAGGCTCGGGTAGCCGACGCCGTAGTCCTTCTCGAACGCGAGCGCCGGCCCCTTGTTGGGATCCCGGGTGTTGATCCCGACGAACGCCACACCCTTGGCCTCGGTCTCCTTGGCGACCTTCGCCAGATACGGCGCCTCGGCGCGGCAGGGCCCGCACCACGAGCCCCAGACGTTCAGCACGACGATCTTGCCTCGGAGGTCGGCCACATCGAGCTTCTCGCCCTCAAGGGTCTCGCCCGCGATGTCCTTGACGGCCCTACGGTCCGCCTTCGCGACGGTGGCGATACCACCGGTGTTCGTCACGAAATTACTGTTGCCGCCGCCACCGGACTTGCCGCCGCCGCTGCACGCCGAAAGCGTCAGCGCCGCCGCGACGACCGTGACCGGCAGGATGGCGCGGAGTCGACGGCCGGAGCGGCGTCGGGGGGCGCGGCCTGAGTTCATGTGAAAAGTTTCGCATGGGCGTTTCGAGGATCTTGCGCACCCCCCTGGGTGCCCGGAAAGCCCCTTGTCAGGCGCTCTTAAAGAAAGCGTTCCAGCCGCCGGCCGGAGCCTGCCCGACCTCCAGCGTACGGAGCTTGGCGAGTACGGCGGGGTCCTGGACGTCGAGCCAGTCGGTGAACTGGCGGAACGAAACCAGCCGTACGTCGTTCTTGCCCGCCATGCCCTTCAGCGCCTCCTCCACGGCGTCCATGTAGATCCCGCCGTTCCATTCCTCGAAATGGTTGCCTATGAAGAACGGCGCGCGGTTCGTTTCGTACGCCCGCCGGAAACCGGCGAGATACGCCCCGGTGGCCTGCTTACGCCACTCCGGATAGCGCGAGGGCATACCGCGGGTCGAGTTGTGCGACTGATTCGCGAGCATGTTGTAGTCCATGGAAAGGACCTCGAAGGAATGTCCCGGGAACGGGACGGCCTGGAGCGGCAGATTCCAGACGCCTCCCATCTTGTCGGGCCACTTCTGAGTGCCGCCCGGAGAACTGGCGTCATAACGCCAGCCCAGCTCCTTCGCGGTCGGCAGCAGATTGTCCTGGCCGAGCAGACAGGGCGTGCGGGCGCCGACGAGTTCCTTGCGGTAGTCGAAAGGCAGCGGTTCGAGGTCGGTCCAGCCGCTGTTCGTCCGCCACTGCGTGACGAAGGACAGGGCCTGGTCTATCTCGCTGCGCCACTGCTCAGGGGTCCAGCGGGCCACCGAGCCCGAGCCGGCGCAGAAGTGCCCGTTGAAGTGCGTGCCTATCTCATGGCCGTCGAGCCATGCCTGACGGACGTTCTTCAGCGTCTCCCTGGCGTGCGCGTCGGTGAGATAGCCGATGTCGGACGCGCCTGTGCGGTTGTTCGGCGGCCGGTAGAGCGTCTTCTTGGATTCGGGCAGCACATAGAGGCCCGAGAGGAAGAAGGTCATCGCCGCGCCGTGATTCTTGGCGACTTCGAGGAAGCGCGGGAAAAGGCCATTGCCGACCTCGCCCGCTCCGTCCCAGGAGAAGATCACGAACTGCGGCGGTGTCTCGCCGGGTTCGAGAGGGACAGGCGGTGGCGGCTGATGCGGCTGCTTTCCGGTGTCGGAAGTGGAACCGTCACCGATGAGCCGGACCTCTCTGCCCGTGGGACGGCTCGCCGGACGCGCGCCGGCGGTTTCGCCTCCGCCTTTACCGCCGCTCGCGGCGGCCCCGGACCGGTCCGGCCCGCCTCCGCCGGTGGGGCGGCAGGCCGCGATTCCCACCGCGGCCGCGGCTCCAATTCCAGCTCCGAGCAGAGCCCTTCGGCTGATGTCCCGCATACCGTTCCCATCCGCGCTCGTTCGTCGTACCGCTCTGACAGTCTTACAAGCGGCAACTCGTGAGATGTCATGCCGAACGCGGAGGTTCCAACAGATGTTCCATTTTTAGTTATGTAACAACGGATGTGACAGACCTCATTGAAGACCCTGCATCCTGTCCGATACAGACCGGACAGGACCACAGGCGTACCGAGGGTGACCGCATATGACCGAAAGGCGTTGGCCGGACAGCTTCAGCGTCGGCCAGAGGCTCAGGCACCGAATGCCTTGGCCCCTCCCTTGACCGGCTTGGCACCGGCGAGGAGATGCGCCGGCACGAGATCACGGGCCGGCTCGGTGTAACCAACCGAAATGATCTTGTCGCCGCGATAGGTGAAGCTGGTCAGGGACGCGAGCGTGCACTGCCGCCGGCGCGGATCGTGCCAGAGCCTGCGCCGCTCGACAAAGCTCCGGACGATCCAGATCGGAAGCTGATGGCTGACACAGACCGCCTCATGGCCACGGGCCGCGTCACGCGCGGCGCCCAGGGCGCCCATCATCCGTACGACCTGGTCGACGTACGGCTCGCCCCAGGACGGCCGGAAGGGGTTGGTGAGGTGCTTCCAGTTGGCCGGTTTGCGCAGCGCGCCGTCGCCGACACCGAAGGTCTTGCCCTCGAAGATGTTCGCGGCCTCGATCAGCCGGTCGTCGGTGTCGAGAGTCAGACCGTGGGTCTTGGCGAGCGGTGCCGCGCTCTCCTGAGCGCGCTCCAGCGGAGAGGCGACGACATGAGCGATGTCGTGGTCCGCCAGATGCTCGGCGACCCGGTCGGCCATCTCGCGGCCCAGTTCGGAGAGGTGGTAGCCGGCGCGACGGCCGTACAGCACACCGTCCGGATTGTGGACCTCGCCGTGGCGCATGAGATGGACGATGGTCGTTTCATTGCCGATGTCGCTGTCGCTCATGCTGCGCTCTCCGGGTCCGTGGCTTCGGCGGCGGCGCGGGCGGCCGCCGGCAGTGCGGCGGCGATCCGTTCGATCGCGCGCTCGTCGTGGGCGGTGGAGACGAACCAGGACTCGAAGGAGGACGGCGGCAGATAGACGCCGTCGGCGAGCATCGAGTGGAAGAAGCGGGTGAAGCGGAACGACTCCTGCCGCTTCGCGCCCTCGTAGTCGTACACCTCGTCGGCCGTGAAGAAGACGGAGAACATATTGCTCGCCCTCTGCACCCGATGGGCGACGCCCTCCTTGCCGAGCGCCTCCGTCACCAGCGCCTGGATCTCCTCCGAGACCGCGTTGACCTTCTCGTACGCCGCGTCGTCGAGCAGCCGGAGCTGGGCGAGGCCGGCGGCGGTGGCGACGGGATTCCCGGAGAGCGTGCCCGCCTGGTAGACCGGGCCCGCCGGCGCGAGCCGGCCCATGACGTCGGCGCGGCCGCCGAACGCGGCGGCGGGAAAGCCGCCGCCCATGACCTTGCCGAAGGTCATCAGGTCGGGCGCGACGCCGTCGATGCCGTACCAGCCCGCCTTCGACGTACGGAACCCGGTCATCACCTCGTCGGAGATGTAGAGCGCGCCGTCGGCGGCGCAGATCTCCTTGAGCCCCGCGTTGAAACCGTCGCGCGGCGGCACGACGCCCATGTTGCCCGGCGACGCCTCCGTGATCACACAGGCGATCTCACCCGGATGCGCGGCGAATGCCTGGCGTACGGCGTCGAGATCGTTGTACGGCAGGACGATGGTGTCGCCCGCCTGCGCACCGGTGACGCCGGGCGTGTCGGGCAGCCCGAAGGTCGCCACACCGGAGCCGGCCGCGGCGAGCAGCGCGTCGACATGGCCGTGGTAGCAGCCGGCGAACTTCACGACTTTCGCGCGCCCGGTGAAACCACGGGCGAGCCGGATCGCGGACATGGTCGCCTCGGTGCCGGACGACACCAGCCGTACCTGTTCCACGGGTGCGACCCGGGCCACGATCTCCTCGGCGAGCGCGACCTCGCCCTCACCCGGCGTACCGAACGACGTACCGCGGGCGACCGCCGCCTGGACCGCTTCGATCACCTCGGGGTGGGAATGACCGAGAATCATCGGCCCCCAAGAACATACGAGGTCGACATATTCACGGCCGTCCGCATCGATGAGGTATGGACCGTTACCGGACACCATGAACCGGGGCGTACCGCCCACCGCGCGGAAGGCACGGACGGGAGAGTTCACGCCGCCGGGCGTCACGAGGGCCGCGCGGTCGAAAAGCGTCTGCGAAACTGGGGCGTCATAGGGGAAGCTCACGCAATCCATGGTGTCAGAGGCTCAGACGTTCTTGCGGACAGGTGTTTCACCGCACGTCCGTGGGGGAGGTCACTGTCACGATGATCGGGTTGCGCGGCCAGGGCTGCGAGTGGTCGGGTGGAGATATGCATCGCGGTGGCGGACTGGGCGAGGGGACCGACGACCTGGGTCCTGAGCCTGCCCGTCGGGGGAAGCACCGGAGACACGAGGCCCGGGAGCAGCCCGCGGGGAGCAGGAGTAGTGGCCGGGTGGGGGTGACCTACAAATACTTTGGCGCGCCCAACGGGGCCACGGCGGCACGGGTCCCGATTTCGATGCGCCCGGAAGAGCTGGGCGGTGACGAGCTCGGCATGGGCGGCATGTTCACCAAGATCAAGCCCGAGACGATAGCCGCGATGGTGCTGACCGGCATACAGGGCATGCCTCTGCACAAGGTGCCTCCGCTGGAACTGGTCGTGCTGCACCCGGACTACGCGGTCGTGAAACTCCCGATGACGGTCGTCGACCCTCTCCGTGGCATCGGCGAGGAGTCGGTGGGCGCGGCGGCCTTCATATGGTCCACGGTCCCGGACCGCGGCGGCCCGCGGGACGCGTACAACGTCTATCAACTGCTGCACGAGTGGCAGGACTTCAGCCACCGACTGCATGACGCGGGACATCAGCCTTATTGCCTGGTGTGGCCCTGAGCCCGCGTTACCGGGGCCATTGCCGACGCTTTTCTTGAGGCTGTCCCGGGAATAGCCGCGAAATCCTGCCAAGCCGCCGGGGCACATTGAGGGCACATGGACGGGGATTCGCCGCCGGTTGTGCCCCGCGATTCCGGTTCGTCGGCGAACGCGGCGTCGATCGCGGAGCGGGTCCGGGTCTCGCTCGGCGGCAGCGGATACGTATACGCACGCAGGATGAAGCCGGGATCGAAGTGCCCGAGGTACTCCGAAAGGGCCTTGATGCTCTCCCCCGCGTCCAGCAGAACCGACGCGTACGCGTGCCGCAGCGCGTGCATGCCGTCCTCGGGCGCCGCCTGGAGGTACTTGGCCCCGCGCTCGCGCGGGCAGCGGCCAGTACGAGCTTCCAGACGCCCTGGTTGAAGACGCTCCTGTTGTACGCCCGGCCCTTTTCGTCAACGAAGAGGAGGCGGAAGGTCTTCGATTCGCCGCCCGGCTTGCCCCAGGGCAGCGTGGCCTCGACCGGCGGGAAGTCCTACTCCCCCGAGCCTGGATCAGGCGGCCATCTCGCTGCGTATCCGGTCCAGTGACTGCGAAGCGGCGGCCTGCTGAGCGGGCAGCCGTGACCCCGCAGTTCGCATGATCCGCTGCAGCTGATGAGGGATGCGCTGCACAACAGCCTCCTGGGTAGCGGTATCGAGCGACTGGGCGGCGCCGCCCGCGTCGCTGGCGAGTAGCTGGACGTGCGCGACAGTGATCATTTCGATGACGCGCCACTGTGGAGCCACGACAGTCGTGGGCACTGGACTGTGTTCCACCAGCCGCATGGCCATGTTGGTGCGCTCGGTTGAGACGAGACCGCGCAGACGGATCTCATGGAGGGAGAAGGGATTGAACAAGCTGGTGTGGTCAACGCGGTCGAGCAGGGCGTCAGTCTCCCGCATCACCCGGTCGAACAGTTCGCCGTTGCCCAGCCCGCCGGCGGCCCGGGCGAGCAGCGGCAGCGCGGCGGCGCGGGCGTTGTCGTCGGGCGCGGTGGCGGCAGCGCGGCACAACCGTTGGACCGCCGCGCCCCGTAGGTTGGCCTTGCGCAGCTCGTTGCCGTGCATGCGCAGCACGTACGAGGTCATGCCCGGGTCCCCGAAGTACTCGGCGATCTCAAGGCTCATGGCCGTCCAGCGGGCGGCGGTGGCCAGGCGTTCCTCCGGCAGCACGTTGCCCAGGGCGACGCCGAGGCCGACGCGGGCCCGGGCGAGCAGGTGCAGAACGTCCCGCTCGGTGTGGCCTTCGTCGGCACGGGCTTCGAGCCGAGCAACGAGCGGCCACAGTTCGGAGACGGCTTCGGAGGCGTGGCCAGACTGGCGGGCGATCTCGGCGAGCCGGACGGCCGGCTCACCGAACTGCAGCATCGCCCGGTGGTCCGTGTCGGTGGGATCGGTGATGCCGAGGACGTGGGGAGGCAATCGCAGAGCCTCTCAGACACGGCGGCGGGAGCCGATGTCGTCGAGGGCGCGCTGCCCCAGCTCCAGGGCGGAGATGTAGGTCTTCTCGTAGCCGAGGAGTTCAGCGAGCGCGGTCTGGTTCAAGCCGTGCACGCGTCGGTAGAAACGAAGGATGCCGGCCAGATCACCCGCGGCCAGTACAAGTTGGGCCTGCGGTGTCGCCCAGTGCCACTGGGCGTGCCGGGCCGAGGGCCGGAGAAGCGGGAGCCTGCTCTCCCCTGCCCGGTGCGCGAGCTCGCCCCCGGCCATCGTCGACTACCTCCGCTCGTGGTCGTCCAGGGTCGCCGGGCCGTAGTAGCCGCTGCCGTACCAGGCGGCGATCGCCCGCTTGTAGCCGTCGGGCATGTTCAGTTCCGGTACCTCGTCGGCGGTGAACATGCCCAACTGCTTGTGCTCGTGGCTGACAACAGGCGGCCGCTCGGGGGTCAACACAGTGCAGCCGTAGGTCACGATCAATACCCGCCGCCCCGGGACGGGCTGGTAGACCCACACACCGCCATCGATGAGCGGGCCGGCCTCAACCTCCCAGCCGGTCTCCTCCTCGATCTCACGCGCTAGCGCCGCCTCAGGGCTGCTGTCCGGCAGCTGTTCGCCATCGGCGCTGCCGATCTCCAGTCGGCCTCCGGGCAGCTCCCACTCATCACGCTCGTTCCGCAGCAACAGCACGCGATCACGCGCGTCGAGCGCAACGCCCTTCACGGAGACGGGCCAGAGCGGCGGCGTGTACGTCATGACAGTCCTCGTCCTGCGGTGCGCGAGCCGGGCTCCGGAACGTAGCACGCTCCCCTCACCCCACCACCCCGCCGACCGAATTGTCCGAGTCGACAGTCTGTCGCTTTACCCAGCTCACCCCACCTCTCCACTCTGATCACACCGACCTCGATCGAAGGAGTACGGCGATGCTCGATACCTCCGCAGGCTCCGAGACGCTCTTCGCGGACCGCTACGTCAACCTCCGCGCCCCGCATGCCAACGACGTGATCGCCGCACAGCTTCGTGAGACCGGCCTGGTCACCCTCAACGGGCTGACGACCCGGCAGGAGGTCCTGGCGTTCGCCTCCCGGATGATGGCGATCACGCCTCACCCACACGGCGCCCCGGACAGCCTGACCCTGATTCACGACACGGGCAACCATGCCCACCGCGCCGGCTTCGCCGGCCTCGGCAGCGGCGAATTGCAGGCCCACACCGAACGGTCGGGCACCCCCACGCCTCCCCGCCTGATCCTCCTGGTGTGCCTGCAGCCGGCGACCGCGGGTGGTGAGACCTTCCTTGCTGACGGACGCGAAGTCCACGCCCGCCTCATGGGCGAGAACCGTGACGCGGCAGTGGCGCTCTGCCAGCCCAGGTCCGCCTACTTCGGCGCGGGTACGGGCCACACCACACAGGTCTTCACCGTCCAAGCCGACGGTCGGATCTCCTTACGGCTGCGCCAGGACGGTCTCGCCCGCTGGAGCCCCATCGTCCAGCCCCACCTCCCTGCCCTTCGCAGCGCCATCGCCACCAGCCAGCACCGCCTCCTGCTTCATGCCGGACAGGGCTATCTGCTGGACAACCACCGCTGGCTGCACGCCCGCACACGCTTCACCGGGGACCGAAGGCTCCTGCGCGCCCTGGGCGACCCCCGTTTCGCCCTCCCCGGGGGATTCGCCCCGCACCCGACAACCGCCGCCCTTCCCAAGGCCGGCGAGCCCGTCTCATCGGCACGCGCCCCGAGGAGGTGACCGATGTGACAGACGCCGAACAAGCCAGCGTGGGGACGTTGATGGTCGACAAGCGCAACGACCAGGTGGGGGTGGTCATGGGACACGCTGGGCCCTACATTCAGCTCCGCCCGCTGAAGGGCGGCAGGGAGTGGGACGTTCCCCCTACGGAACTTCGCCGTCCCACCCAGGCCGAGGAGCTGAGCGCCAAGGTCGCCGTAGCGAACGGACGGTGGGGGCGATGAGTCCACGCGCCGTTCTCGGGCACGAGACCTGGACGCTCGAACCCGACCGGGAACCCGATGCCGAGCCGACCACGTACGCGATGCAGTGCGCCGTCGACGGCGGGACATCGCCGCCCAGCGAGGACTTCGCCGAACCCCAGAACTGGGTGCTGAAGCACTGCGGCCTGCACCCGTCGCACCACACGTACCGCCGGAGTGCCCGAGGACGCTTCCCTCCGCCAGGTCCATGTGTCCAGCCACCGCGATGGCGGTCTCGGGTTTTCCTCTCCGGTGTCAGTTGGCCAGCGGGTCGCGGATCGTGTCGCGGGCCTCTCGGACCGGCCTGGACGCGCTGTGCCCCACGGTGCACGGGCAGAGGTCGCCGAGCTGAGCACGGACGCGGCTCGACCGTGTGGGACGGCTCAAGGCTGGTCCAGATAGGTGGCGAGAGTGCTGCGGCTGCGTCGCAGGCCGTCGATGCGCTCATCCATGGCCGCCAACTCCCGGTCCATGACGGCCCGCAGGTCCGCGCACCAGTCGAACCCGGGCTGCTCGCCCCGGGTGCACGGCAACACCACCCGGATCACCTCGGTGGACAGGCCCGCGTCCAGCAGCGCGCGCACCTGACGCACGGTGACCACCGCGTCCTCGTCGTAGTAGCGGTAACCGTTCGCAGCACGCCTGGCGTCAAGCAGTCCCTGCGCCTCGTAGTACCGCAGCAGCCGCGCGCTGACCTTGGTACGCCGTGACAACTCGCCGATCAGCATGTGCCGCCCCGTCCCGAGGTTGACCTTGCCATCGATGTGAAGCCCTAACGTCGCCGCATGAGCGAACATTCCGCGCAGGCCGGCCGCGGTGTTGGCGTCGCCGCGCTCCGAAGGAGAACCGTGAACTCACCGCTGCTCCGGCCTTACCGGGGCCCCGTACTCCAACTGCCCAACCGGACGGCCATGGCCCCGATGACCCGCGCCCGCGCCGACGACGCCACCGGCGTCCCCGTACCGGTCATGACCGAGTACTACGTCCAGCGCGCCGGCGCCGGACTCATCGTCAGCGAAGGAATCTGGCCGCACCGCCTTGGCAAGGGCGGCCCCGGTGTCCCCGGCCTGACCGAGCCGGTCCATGTCGAAGGCTGGCGCCGGACGACACGGGCCGTGCACGCCGCCGGCGGCCGCGTCTATGCCCAGTTGTGGCACGTGGGCCGCGTCAGCCACCCCGACATCCTCGGCGGAGAGCGGCCGGTCGCTCCCTCGGCCGTGGGCATCTCGCACGGCCAGATCTTCACCGCCTCCGGACTGAAGGATTACGTCGTCCCGCGTGAGCTGTCCGCCGCCGAGGTGGCCGAGGCTGTCGAGTCCCATGCCTCGGCCGCCCGCAACGCCATCGACGCCGGATTCGACGGCGTCGAGGTCAACGGCGCCTACGGCTACCTCATCGCCCAGTTCCTGTCCGACAACGCCAACCTGCGAACCGACGGTTACGCGGACCGCGTCCGCTTCGCGATCGAGGTCGTCGAAGCCGTCGCCGCCGCGATCGGAGCGGACCGGACCGGACTGCGCGTCTCTCCCGCCCATCCGCTCCTCGGCATCGTCGAGTCCGCTCCCGCCGCGCGCTACCACCGGCTGCTGGAGGCGCTGGACGGAATGGGCCTGGCGTACCTGCATGTGGTGCAGTCCGGAAAGTACGCCGCGCTGGAAGATCTGCGTCCCCGCTGGAGCGACACCCTGGTGGCCACCTACGACGGACCCGAGCCCGGCAGCCGTGAGCGGGCGGAAAGGGCGCTGAGCGCCGGCCTCGCCGACATCTACGCCTTCGGACGGCTGTTCCTGGCCAATCCGGACCTGCCGCGGCGCATCGCCGCCAACGCGCCGCTCAACCCGTTGCGCGAGACCGGAATGTACGGAGGCGGCGCGGAAGGATATGTGGACTATCCCAGCCTCAACAGCCGCAACGGTCAGGACCTCCCGTTTGGACCGGGCTGAATCCGGGAGCTGGGCGCTGGTGCGTGGATCGCGCCCCGGGCCGCCGGAGACGCCGCTGTTCCTTCATCAGACAGGCCGGCTCAGCCGCCCCCCGCCGCAGCCACCGACGCCTCAGCCGTCCTCGTCCCGGCGTCCCTCCGTCGCCCGGGTGATCGCCGTCTCCACCTCCGCCACGCGGTCCGCGAGCAGGCCGAGGGCCGCCACCGCGCGGGTCATCGGGTCGGCGGAGGGGCCGCCGTGGGACCGCGTACGGGTGTAGGCCGCCTTGACCGCCGTCCAGCGGGCGGACTGGGCGGGCGTGAGGGCCGAGCGGAGTTCGGCGAGTTTGAGGAGGCTTGCCTCGGCGCCCGTCGTCAGGGTCTGGGCCTCGCTCGTGTAGTGGTCGTCGATCACGGCGGCCAGTTCGGCGTCGTTCATGACCGCGTCGATACGGGCCACGATCTTGTTCATATTGCGGTAGGACCCCTGGAGCAGGAACGGCGGCTCGGTACGGGAGGCGTCGGCCTGCGCGGCGGAGGCGATATACGCCTCGTTGACCGCGAGGACCGTCGCGCGCGCGGTCAGGAGGTGGCGCAGTACGGCCAGCACACGGTCCAGTTCGGCCGGTGTGTACGGATGGCGCAGCCGGTCGGGACGGGCCGTCGGATCGTCGGCGGCGAGGCGGCCGAGCAGGTCGAGGTCGGCCCGGTCGCGGCCGGCCAGCGGCGCCAGTACCGGATGTGCGGTGAGGGCGTTCTCGACGAAGCTCAGCGCGAAGACGTCCTCCTTGCCGGTCAGCACTTCGCCCAGATTCCAGACGTCGGCGCGGTTGGCGAGCATGTCAGGGACGCGGAAGCGCTGCCCGGACTCGGTGTAGGGATTGCCGGCCATGCAGACCGCGAAGCGCTTGCCGCGCAGGTCGTACGTCCTGGTCTCGCCGTTCCAGACGCCCTCGATCCGGCGCTGCGCGTCGCACAGCGGGATGAACTGCTGGAGCAGTTCGGGCGAGGTGTGCTGGATGTCGTCCAGATGGAGAAGCGTGTTGTTGCCGCTCTCCAGCGCGAAGTTGATCTTCTCGACCTCCTGGCGGGCGGTCGCGTTCGGCGCTTGCTCCGGGTCGAGTGAGGTGACGGCGTGGCCGAGGGCCGGGCCGTTCACCTTCACCAGGACCAGGCCGAGGCGGTCGGCGACGTACTCCATGAGGGTCGTCTTGCCGTAGCCCGGCGGCGAGACGAGCAGCAGCAGCCCGTTGCTGTCGGTGCGCTTGGTCTCGCCCGCCGCGCCGAGCTGCTTGGCGAGGTTGTCGCCGATGAGCGGCAGATAGACCTCGTCGATGAGCCGGTTGCGTACGAAGGAGGACATGACGCGAGGCCGGTAGTCGTCCAGGCGCAGCCGGGTCCGCTCGGCCGCGACGAGCGCGCCGCGCCGGCGCTGGTAGGCCCGGAAGCCGGGAGCCACCCGCTCGTGGAAGTCCCGGGTGCGGGCGAGGAGTTCGTCGATCCGGACGGTGAGGCGGCGCCGCTCGATCCGTGGATGGCCGCCGAGCAGACCGTCGACGGTCTCGGTGAGCGGCGCCATCGAGTCGTAGCGCGGCAGGTCCGGGCACAGCTCGACGGCCGCCGCCTCCGCCAGATCGCCGGGATCGGTGTCCCGGCCGCCCGCGGTGGCGTAGGCGGTCAGCCAGTTGTCGACGAGCTGGCGCCGCGCGGCGAGGTCGTCACCGAGCCCGGTCAGGTCCTCGTCGTATGCCGAAGTGCCCACGGTCCGGCGGAACTTGTCGAGCAGTGTGCGCGCCGCCGCGCTGGTGACAAAGCCCTCGGGGCCGGATGTCAGCTCCTCGAAGAGATACTCGGCGCTCAGCGTCCCGCCGTCGTACGGTGCCATCGCGCCGGCCAGTTCCGCCTGGAGCGCGGCGATCGCCGGAGCCAGGCCGAAGGTCTCCCGGGCGCGCGCCATGGACCGGGCCCGGCGGGTCCAGGCGTCCCGCGCCTCGCCGGTGGTGCCGTGCGACCAGAAGAGCTGCGCGGCGGCGCGGTCCGCGGCCGGATAGCGCAGCAGTCCCGCGCCGGCGCGCAGGCGCAGCAGCGCGCCGAGAATGAGCGCGGCGTCGTGGTCGTGCACTCCGCGCTCATAGCCCTCGTCGTACGCGGCCTCCGCCGCCCGCCGTACATGGTCGAGGAGATCGCCGGGCCGCGCGGTGTCGTGGTCGTGGTCGTGGTCGTGGTCGTCGAGCAGCCTCGCCGCCAGATACTCGGCGCGGTACATCTCCGGCGACTCCGAGGGCAGGCTCTGGCCCCAGTGGGCCCGGGTGGCCGCGAAGTCCGGATCGGTGACGGGCGCGCGGTAGTCGGTGCCGGTGAGCGCGAAGGCCAGTCCGTCTCCGTGCGGTACGAGTGTCAGATCGAGCGGCTGGGTGTTGACGGCGAACCGGTGGCGTCCGAGGCGGATCAGCGCGCCGCCGTCCGCGTACAGGTCGACACGGTCGCGCAGGGCGCGGGCGGCCTCCTGGCGCGCGGCCCCGATCCGGCCGTCCAGTTCCTCCGCCCGTACCCGGTCGCCGAGTTCGCGCAGTTCGGCGACGGTGCGGCGGACCTTGGCGACCATCGGGTCGGAGGCGAAGTAGGTGCTGACCGCGTCGGCGGAGTCAAGCGCGGCGGACCGGCGCGCGACGGTCTCCAGCACTCGGACGGCCGATTCGGCCAGCCGCTCGGCGCGCCGGGCGCGGGCGTCCTGGAGGGTCTGCTTGCGGGTCGAGAACGTCTCGTACACCTCGCCGCGCCTGGCGGAGAGCGCGGCCAGGAAGTCGTCCGACTCCGCGAACCGGGATTCGAGGTTCTCCAGCCGCAGCAGCAGTCCGGCGAGCTGGTCGTCGCACGCCTCGGGAGTGTCCGCGGCGGCCAGCGCGGCGGTGACCGCCTGTCCCAGCAGCGCGGACTCGGCGGCGAACTCGGCCCGGCCCTCGTGGTCGAGGAGTTCCCGGCGGCGCGCGTCCAGCGTGGCGCGGGCGCTGTTGATGCCGCCCAGGACCTCGGCGGCGCGTTCCAGGATGGACGTACGGACGGTGGCGTCGGCGATGTCCAGACCGGCGACGACCTCGGTGACGGTCCGCAGCCCGGCCGTCAGCTCGTCCAGGCGCGCGCCGAGGGGCGCGGCCTCGGCCACGGTGGCGGTCGTGCCGGCCTCGGCCGTCAGCCGTTCGATGTCCTCGTGGTATTCGCTGAAGGCGTCGTCCCGGCGCAGGAACCGCACCGCGCGCTGTCCGAAGGAGGCGATGTCCGCCGTCACACCGTCCGCGAGCGCGTCGACGGCCCCGGTGTCGGCGTACCGCCGCTCCTTGAGCGTGAGCAGATGGCCGTGGGCGCGGCGCAGTTCGGTGAGGCGCCCCACCCAGGCGGCGGCCGAGTGCGGCGCGTCGCCGCGGGTCCTGCGTACGAGCGAGGCGATCTCGGCGGTGGACGCGGCGAGCGCCTCGGCGGCCTCCCGGGTCAGTGTCTCCACGGTCTCGAATTCGGCCAGCACCTGTCCGGCGGTGGCCCGCACGCCGTCCAGCGGCTCCCGCAGATCACCGGCCTCGGGATCGCCCAGCCAGTGGTAGGTGTCGGCGGCGCGGACACACGCGGCGAGCAGCGTCTCGTAGCCGGCGGTCGTCGGCGCGCCGGTCTCGGTGACGGCGCGGGCCAGCGACAGACAGTCGGAGATGCCGCGCACCAGGTCGGCGTTGCCGATCCGGGCCAGCGGTCCGGTGCCTGCCGGGGTCGCGGCGGCGTGCGTGTCGGAGACGTACGGCGAGCGCCAGATCTGGAGCGGATGGACCCGGGACGGCTCGCCGGAGCCGGCGCGCAGCACGATGAGCGTGCCGTCCTCGAAGAGCGCGTATCCGTGGCAGGAGAGCGGTGCGGCGGCCTCCTCGCGGATCACGTTGTACGGCAGGAGCAGGCTCCGGCCCTCGGCGCGGGCGTGGAAGACGTACAGCACGTCCTCGCCGTTGGGCGAGCGGAGCACCCGCTCGAACTCCAGGCCGGTGGTGTCGATGTCGAAGGTCTTGTACGCGCCGGTCGCCAGGCAGTAGCCGCCGGGAAAGACGATGCCCTGGTCCTCGGGCAGGCTCCGGCAGCCCTGTCCGATGCCGTCCAGCCGGACGACGGTCCTGGTGACGGTATTGAAGACGAGATGGCGCCGGGTCCGCTCCTTGTACGGACGGACGCGCAGCAGGATCAGCGCGCCGGCCCTGGCGTACTCGACGTCGGCGTCCGCGAGCGACTGGAGCGGCTCGTCGACCGGTTCGGAGTGGATCTCCTCGCCGGTCTCGGCGCTGTCGCCGCCGGGCGCCCTGACGGTGAGTGTGCCGCCGACCGTCGCGACGAACACCTCGCCGCCGATGGAGATGTGCGGTTGACGGCCGAGGACATGGTCCTCACGGGTGGTGGCCGTCCACTCGAAGTCGTGCGCCGGCGGAAGGACATGGTCCCGGTCACCGCGCGCGTCCAGGAACTCCGCGCTGCCGTCGGCGGCGAGCGCCCAGCGCAGCACCCGGATGTCGTCGGCGGTCTCGCCCGTCTGGAAGACGGCGAGCAGTCTGCCGTCCGTGTGGCGGAGCTGGAGAAGGCGGGCGTCGCGGTAGTAGCGGCGGAGGTCGGCGAGCTCCTTCACGAATGCCGGATCGTCGAGCAGACCGGGCACGGCGTCGTCCGGCAGCCGGTTCAGCTCGCGGTCGTGCAGGCTGAGGAGCTCGGCGACGGCGCCGCCGGCTCCGGCCTTCGAGTCGGACGAGGCCGCGTGGCCGGGAGGGATGTGGTGGCCGAGGAGGAGCGCGCCGCCGACGGAGACGATGTCGCGCGGCACACGCGGCTGCTCGGTGCGGACCTGCCCGGTGCCGGTGAGCGCGAGCTCCATGGAGCCGAAGGCCGCGATCCGGCGGGCGTTCAGCTCCTCGGCCCGGCGGGCCAGCTCGGCGGCCTGCGCACCGAGCCGGTCGCGCAGCACCTCGTATGTGCCGGCATCCACCGTCCCGGCGTCCACTGCGGTCTCCATCGCGCGTCTCTCGCCTCTCTCTTCCCGTACGCGTTGCTTGTCCGTACGCGTTGCCTGTCCGTGCGCCGTGCTGGTCACGCGTCGTCGCGAGCGGCCGTACGCGGAGCCGCCGTGTGACGGCTCCGCGTACGGCGGTCGCCGGCTCAGGACATGAGGCGTCGGTACCTCAGCCGCGGAGCCTCGGCCGTCAGGCCTTGGCCGTCAGGACTTGACCGCGCCGTTCAGCTCACCGATCGGAGTGTCGGCGAGCCCCAGCCGGTCGGCGTGTTTCAGAAGCTGCTTGAGCTGCCCGGACTGTGCGCCGCCGGACTTCATCAGCTTCATCAGCAGCGCGGACACCGTCAGGTTCCGCACATCGGCCGTCGAGACGGATCCGAGCATCCGTGTCAGGTCCTCCGGGAAGCTGGCCGTGCCGTCCAGCCACGGCTTTGTGAGCGCCTGGGCCGTCTCGGAGTGCTGTACGAAGCTGTCCACGCCCTTGCCGAGCGCGATCGACGACACCAGCCGGTCGAAGAAGACGGACTCGCCGCCGACGATATTGATGTCGGCGTTCTCCAGACCGGTCGCGACCACCGTGGCCTGTGCCTCCGCGACCTGTCGCTGCACATCGAGACCGGCCAGCCGGATCTCCTTCTCCGCGGCCAGCCGCAGCCGGTACTCCTCGTGCGTACGGGACGCGTCGTCCAGCGCGGCCATCGCCGCGGCCTTCTCCGTCAGTCCCTCCGCCTCGGCCTTCAGCTTCTCGCCGATCATCGCGGCATCGGCACCGGCCTGCGCGCGCGTGCCCTCGGCGGTCGCCAGGGCCCTGAACCTGGATCCCTCCGCCTCCGCCTTCAGCCGGGCCTCGGTGGCGCCGGCCTCCGCGCGGCCCGCCTTCTCGATGGCGTCCGCCTCCTTCTCCCGGACCTGCACCTCGGCGAGTCCGGGCGCCGCGGCCTCGGCCTGGATGCCCTCCGCGAGCCGCAGCTTGGCGCGCGCGTCGAGATCGGCGGACTTCAGCCGGGCCTCGGCGAGCGTCAGTTGCTCGGCGGCGCGGTGCGTGGCCGCGACCTCCGCCGCCTCGGCCGCCTTGATGTTCTTGACCAGCTTCTCCTGGGCCTCCGCCTCGGCGGCGATGATCACGGCCTGGCGGGTGCGCTCCGCCTCCTCGACGATGCGGAGCTTCTTGATGGACTCCTCCTGCTCGGCGACCGTACGGTCCACGGCGATCCGCTCCCGGATGACATCGGCGACCTCGCGGCGCTCCGCCTCGACCTCCTTGTCCTTGGAGATCCTGGACAGTTCGGTCTCGCGGTCCCGTCCGATGACCTCCAGCAGCCGGTCCTTCTCTATCCGCTCGTTCTCGACGGCGATGACCCGCTCGCGGTTCTTCTGCGCCACCGCGATCTCCCGCGCCTGGTTCTCGCGCTGCACACCGAGGTGCTCCTCGGTGCGGAGGTACGCGGTCTGCGCGCCGAGACGCTCCTCCTCCTGCACCTTGGCGGTGGCCGCCTCCTCGCGCGCCCGCAGCGTCTCCACCTCGCGGCGCTGCTTGATCTCGGCCTCGGACTGCCGGCGCTCCAGCTCCAGGATGGTCTCCCGGGCGTCGACGTTCTGCCGGGTGATCTCCTTCTCCTCGGTGCGCTGGAACTCATTGGTCCTGACATGCTCGACCGCCGTCAGTTCGGTGATCTTGCGAATGCCCTGGGCGTCCAGGATGTTGGCGCCGTCGAGCTGCGACATCGGCGTCTGCTCAAGGAAGTCGATGGCCGCGTCGTCGAGGTGATAGCCGTTGAGGTCCGTACCGATGACCCGGATGATCCGGTCCCGGAACTCCTCGCGCTTGGTGTAGAGATCGACGAAGTCGAGCTGTTTGCCGACGGTCTTCAGCGCCTCGGAGAACTTGGCCGCGAAGAACTCCTGGATGGCGACCTTGTCACTGGCGCGGACCGTGCCGATCGCCTGGGCCACCTTGATGACGTCCTCGACGGTCTTGTTGACGCGTACGAAGAACGAGATATGGATGTCGGCGCGGATGTTGTCCTGGCAGATCAGCCCCTCCCGGCCGGTCCGCCGGATCTCGATGATCTTCACCGAGATGTCCATGTACTCGGCCTTGTGCAGCACCGGCAGCACGACGGCGCCGGTGAAGGTCACATCGACCTTCTTCGTCTTGGAGATGATCAGCGCCCGGCCCTGCTCCACCTTGCGGAACAGCCGGCTGACCACCAGAAGCAGTGTGATCGTGATGAGCAGGACAACGGCGATCAGCACGCCGATGCCCAAGGAGATGGCATCCATGAACAGTCCTTGAGAGGCGAAGAGGCAAAGAGAGGCGCGGGAATCGGAGAGCGGCGCGAAGGCCGGAGAGCCGGGTGCCGGAAACGAAGGCGACGGGACGGAGACGCCGGAGCGCGCGGAGGACGACGGAGGCGAGGAGCCGGCTCAGCCGGCGGTACGCGGATCGAGCGCCGGATCGTAGGGCGCGACCCAGAAGAACTCGCCCTCGTGGTCGTACGCGTACAGCAGTCCCGTGCTTCCGGCGGCGAGGATGTCGTCGCCGATCTGCCGGACCTGGACGATCGCCGTCGATCCGTCGTCCGCCGCGACCTCGGCCTGGCCGAAGTCGGAGGAGACGGAACCGGTGCGGATCGTGCAGGTCAGCCCGACGAAGTCCAGCCGGGACGGCGGCGCCTGTTCAGGTACGAGGGCGCGCAGCCGGCGTACGAGCAGCCGCGTCACGCCCCAGGCGATCAGCAGCGCCGCGACCAGCACAGCGACCAGAAGAAGAGTGCGGGCGTCGCCGGACACACCGGAACGGCGCACCAGCACCGAGCCCGCCAGACCGGCGAACCAGGCCACGGCGACCAGCAGCGAGACCGGGACGGTCACGGGCACTCCGCCGAGCCCGGTGGCCTCGGTGTCCACCGGAGTGTGAAACGGATCGTGGTCGACCGCGCCGGCCAGCACCAGGACCCAGAACGCCACGACTACCAGGAGCGCGGCGCCGAACAGTACTGCGGGGAACCCCATCGCGGCGCTGAGGAATTCACCCATCGCCCACCCCCTGTGCTCATAAACCCCGGCGCCGCCCCCGCGTTTCCGCATCCCGGCATCCGAGGCACTCCCCCCGTCTGTGCACTGCCCATTGTGTTACCGATGGACACGTCGCGCATTGCCGTAATCCGGCAGTCTTTACGGCGCTCCGGTGCCGGACGCGGACCCACACCAAGACATGACACGACATACAGGCCGGACAGAGTACGACAAAGCACGCACATATGCGGAGAGTTCCGGGCGGCCGGAATCAGTCCTCGCCCTCCAGCTCCCCTTCCGTCTCCAGGAACACCTCGCGCAGCGCGTCCAGCACCGCCGGATCCGGCTTCGCCCACATGCCACGGGACTCCGCCTCCAGCAGCCGCTCCGCGATGCCGTGCAGCGCCCAGGGGTTGGCCTCCTGGAGGAACTCGCGGTTCTCCGGGTCCAGTACGTAGGTCTCCGTGAGCTTGTCGTACATCCAGTCGGCCACCACGCCTGTCGTGGCGTCGTACCCGAAGAGGTAGTCGACCGTCGCGGCCAGCTCGAAGGCTCCCTTGTAGCCGTGCCGGCGCATGGCCTCGATCCAGCGCGGATTGACCACGCGGGCACGGAAGACCCTGGACGTCTCCTCCACCAGACTGCGGGTACGGACCGTCTCCGGCCGGGTGGAGTCGCCGATGTACGCCTCCGGCGCCGAGCCCTTGAGCGCGCGCACCGTGGCGACCATGCCGCCGTGGTACTGGAAGTAGTCGTCGGAGTCCGCGATGTCGTGCTCACGGGTGTCGGTGTTCTTGGCGGCCACCGCGATGCGCTTGTACGCGGTCTCCATCTCGTCGCGGGCCGGCCGGCCGTCGAGTTCGCGGCCGTACGCGTATCCGCCCCAGGCCGTGTAGACCTCCGCGAGATCCGCGTCGGTGCGCCAGTCGCGGCTGTCGATGAGCTGGAGGATTCCCGCGCCGTAGGTGCCTGGCCGCGAGCCGAAGATACGGGTGGTGGCGCGCCGTTCGTCGCCGTGCTCGGCCAGGTCCGCCCGCGCGTGGGCGCGGATGAAGTTGGTGTCGTCGGGTTCGTCCAGCGAGGCGGCGAGCCGGACGGCGTCGTCCAGCAGACCGATGGCGTGCGGGAACGCGTCCCGGAAGAAGCCGCTGATGCGCAGCGTCACATCGATACGGGGACGGCCGAGTTCGGCCGGGGACATCGCTTCGAGTCCGGTGACCCGCCGGGAGGCGTCGTCCCAGACCGGCCGGACGCCGAGCAGCGCGAGCGCCTCCGCGATGTCGTCGCCGGAGGTGCGCATGGCGCTCGTGCCCCACAGGGACAGCCCGACGGAGGTCGGCCAGTCGCCGTTGTCGCCTCGGTAGCGCTCCAGCAGGGAGTCGGCGAGGGCCTGGCCGGTCTCCCAGGCGAGCCGGGACGGGACGGCCTTGGGATCGACGGAGTAGAAGTTGCGGCCGGTCGGCAGGACATTGACCAGGCCGCGCAGCGGCGAGCCGGACGGGCCGGCCGGGACGAATCCGCCGCTCAGCGCGTGCAGGACGTGTTCGATCTCGGCGGTGGTGCCGGCGAGACGCGGGACGACCTCGGTGGCCGCGAAGTCGAGGATGTCCGCGACGGCCGGTGCGTGGCCGGTGGCGGCCTCCGGCACGGCGGCCGGATCCCAGTCCGCGTCCTCCATGGCCTGGACGAGTGCGCGCGCCCGCTCCTCCGCCTCGTCGGCGGTGGTGCGCGTGGCGGCGGACTCGTCGAGGCCGAGGGCCTCGCGCAGACCGGGAAGGGACGAGGTGCCGCCCCAGATCTGCCGGGCGCGCAGGATGGCCAGGACCAGATTGACCCGGGCTTCGCCGGTGGGCGCGCCGCCCAGCACGTGCAGACCGTCGCGGATCTGCGCGTCCTTGATCTCGCAGAGCCAGCCGTCGAGATGGAGGATGAATTCGTCGAAGCCCTCGTCCTCGGGCCGGTCGGCCACACCGAGGTCGTGGTCGAGCTTGGCGGCCTGGATCAGCGTCCAGATCTGGGCGCGGATCGCGGGCAGTTTCGCCGGGTCCATGGACGCGATCGAGGCGTGCTCGTCGAGGAGCTGCTCCAGCCGCGCGATGTCGCCGTACGACTCGGCGCGCGCCATCGGCGGCACCAGGTGGTCGACCAGCGTGGCATGGACGCGGCGCTTGGCCTGCGTGCCCTCGCCCGGATCGTTGACCAGGAACGGATAGATCAGCGGCAGATCACCGAGGGCCGCGTCGGGTCCGCAGGAGGCGGAGAGACCGGCGTTCTTGCCGGGCAGCCACTCCAGGTTGCCGTGCTTGCCGAGGTGGATCATGGCGTCGGCGCCGAAGCCGCCGTCCTCCTGGGACGCCTGGATCCAGCGGTAGGCGGCCAGATAGTGGTGCGAGGGCGGCAGATCGGGATCGTGGTAGATCGCGATGGGATTCTCGCCGAAGCCGCGCGGCGGCTGGATCAGGATCAGCAGATTGCCGCGCCGCAGCGCGGCGAGCACGATGTCGCCCTCCGGATTCCGGCTCCGGTCCACGAACATCTCACCGGGCGGCGGACCCCAGTGGTGCTCGACGGATTCCCGCAGGTCGGCCGGGAGCTGTCCGTACCACCGCCGGTAGTCGGCGGCCGGGATCCGGACCGGGTTGCGCGCGAGCTGCTCCTCGGTGAGCCAGTCCTGGTCGTGGCCGCCGGCCTCGATGAGGGCGTAGATCAGCTCGTCGCCGTCGCCGGACTCCAGGCCCGGCACCTCTTCGTCGCCGAAGTCGTAGTCCGCGCCGCGCAGTTCGCGCAGGAGCGCGACGGCGCTCGCGGGAGTGTCGAGACCGACGGCGTTGCCGATCCGGGAGTGCTTGGTCGGATAGGCGGAGAGCACCAGGGCGAGACGCTTGTCCTGATTCAGAATGTGGCGCAGGCGCCCGTGCCGTACGGCGATCCCGGCGACGCGCGCCGAGCGCTCGGCGTCGGCGACATACGCGGGCAGGCCGTCCTCGTCGATCTCCTTGAAGGAGAACGGCACGGTGATCAGGCGGCCGTCGAACTCCGGCACGGCGACCTGCGACGCGGAGTCCAGCGGTGACAGCCCTTCGTCGCTCTCCTCCCAGGCGGCGCGGCTGCTGGTGAGGCAGAGGGCCTGGAGGATCGGCACGTCGAGCGCGGCCAGCGCGCCGGCGTCCCAGGACTCGTCGTCGCCGCCGGCGGACGCCTCGGCGGGCCGGGTGCCACCGGCGGCGAGCACGGTGGTGACGATGGCGTCGGCACCGCTCAGCGCGTCGAGCAGATCGGGCTCGGGAGCGCGCAGCGAGGCGACGAAGATCGGCACGGCACGGCCGCCCGCCTCCTCGATGGCCTCGCTCAGGGTGTCGATGAAGGCGGTGTTGCCGCTCAGATGGTGGGCGCGGTAGTAGAGCACGGCGATGACCGGCCGGCTGCCGAGGGCGTCCAGGGTCTCCACCCGGCGGTGGACCCGGCCCCAGGACGGCGCGGGCGCCGGCGGCTCGAAGCCGTGACCGGTCAGCAGGACGGTGTCGGAGAGGAACCGGGCGAGCTGTTCCAGATTGGCCGGACCGCCGTGGGCGAGATAGGCGTGCGCCTCGGCGGCGATGCCGATGGGCACCGTGGAGGCTTCCATGAGCTGGGCGTCCGGGGCCTGTTCACCGGTGAGGACCACGACAGGGCGGTCTCCGGCGAGCAGCAGATCGATCCCGTCCTGCCAGGCGCGCAGCCCGCCGAGGAGCCGTACGACGACAAGATCGGCGCCGTCCAGCAGCGCGGGCAGCTCGTCGAGCGCGAGCCGGGCCGGGTTGGCGTACCGGTACGGGACCGGGCCCTCCGCCGCACGGGCGCTGAGCAGGTCGGTGTCGGACGTCGACAGGAGCAGGATCATGCGGCGTCACGCCTTCCTCGGGGTCCGCGCCCCGGGCGGTGGTGTGGACGGCGGGAGTTCCTGACTCACCCGGCTGCTGCCGGGCTCACAGTGGCGGGACCGCGCCGGATTCTCACCGGGCTTCCTCCCCTGACGCCGTCGCTGGCGGTGACGGGTCTGGCGACCCGCCGTCTGCATAGTAGGTGGTGCAGGTCACGGGCGGGAGGGCGCCCGCACGATGGCCGGAACGGCAGGGGAGGGCGCGCGGGTACGTGGGTATGCTCGCCGCCATGCCGCCCACCTCGCCAACACCCGTGAACCGGGACGAAGCTCCCGTGCGGGAGCGCGGTGACGCCTGCCCGGGCGCGCTTCGGCTGCACACGGCCGACGACGGGCGGCTGGCCCGACTGCGGCTGCCCGGCGGACTTCTGACGCGCCATCAGGCGAGCGTGCTGGCCTCGGCGGCGGAGCGGCTGGGCGACGGGCGTCTGGACATCACGTCACGGGGCAATGTGCAGCTACGCGGGCTGGGCGAGAGCTGCGGCGCGGAGCTGGCGGAGCTGCTCCGCGAGGCCGGTCTGCTCCCTTCGGAACGCCATGAACGCGTACGGAACATCGTCGCCTCGCCGCTGGCCGGACTGGACGGACTTCCCGGCGCGGACGTCCAGTTGTGGACACGGGAGTTGGACACGCTGCTGTGCGCGAGCGAGACCGCGACGGCCCTCTCGGGACGCTTTCTGTTCGCGCTGGACGACGGCCGCGGCGATATGGCGGCGCTCGGCGCGGATGTGACGTTGCTCGCACGGCGGGACGGAACGGCCGCGTTGTATACCGGGACGAACCGGTCGGCCGCGAGGGACTCCGGGCCGCACGCACCGGCCGCTCTGCGCGTGACCGCCGCCGACGCGTCGCGCGCGGCCCTGCTGGCGGCGGAGACCTTCCTCACGGTCGCGGAGGCCAGCGGCTCGGGCGCCTGGCGCGTAAGAGAACTGCCCGCCGGCCAGGGGCTGGACGCGGCGGTGGCCGCGCGACTGACCGGGGCCGGGATCGCGGCGGAGCCTCTCGCGGCGATGCCGCCGCCGTCAGCGGCGGCGCCGCCCGCCGGGCTGGTCCACTCCCCCGACGGGACCGTGGCCGTCTCCGTGTACGCACCGCTGGGACGGCTGAGCGTGGCGCGCTGGCGGACGCTGACGGCCGGCGGCGACGAGCTGCGGGTGACGCCATGGCGCGGAGTGATCGTGCCGGGGCTCGAACCGGCCGCGGCCCGGGGCCTGCTGGCCGGTCTCCGTACGGCCGGGCTGATCACCGACCCGGACTCGTCCTGGTACGGCGTCGGCGCCTGCACCGGCCGGCCGGGCTGCGCCAAGGCACTCTCGGACGTACGGACCGACGCGGCCGGAGCCATGACGGCCGCGCCCGGCGGGCTGCCCGTGTACTGGTCCGGCTGCGCGCGCCGCTGCGGCCGTCCGGAGGGCGACCGGGTGGACGTGGTCGCGACCGGCGAAGGCGGCTACACCATCTCCGTAGTCTCCGTAACAGGAAACCTCCCGGCGGCGCCGCCGCCGAGGACAGCGGCGACGGGACCGGAGCTCGCCGAAGCGGTGGCGACGGCACGCACAACCCCAGTGACGAGATGAGCGAGACCACAGTGTCCACAGTGTTCGACTACGAGAAGGACGGCGCGGCGATATACCGCCAGTCCTTCGCCACGATCCGCGCCGAGGCGGACCTCGCCGGGCTGCCCGCCGATGTCTCGCAGGTCGCGGTGCGGATGATCCACGCCTGCGGGATGGTGGACCTGGTGCGCGACCTCGCCTTCACTCCCGGTGTGGTGGCGCGCGCCCGCGAGGCGCTGCGCGCGGGCGCGCCGATCCTGTGCGATGTCGCCATGGTCGCCAGCGGTGTCACGCGCAAGCGGCTGCCCGCGGGCAACGAGGTCATCTGCACCCTGTCCGACCCTTCGGTGCCGGCGCTCGCCGCCGCGGCGAAGACCACACGCAGCGCCGCCGCGCTCGATCTGTGGCGGGACCGGATGGCGGGCGCGGTGGTGGCCGTCGGCAACGCTCCGACCGCGCTCTTCCGGCTGCTGGAGATGATCGAGGACGGCGCACCGCGGCCGGCGGCCGTCATCGGTGTGCCGGTCGGTTTCGTCGGCGCCGCCGAGTCCAAGGACGCGCTGGCCGGCCACCCCTCCGGGCTTGAGCACCTGGTCGTACGCGGACGGCGCGGCGGAAGCGCCATCGCCGCCGCGGCCATCAACGCGATAGCGAGCGAGGAAGAGTGAACGCGAACACCTCCGCGGCCTCCGGGCCTTCCACCGGGCGGCTGTACGGAGTCGGCCTCGGCCCGGGCGACCCGTCACTGATGACCGTACGCGCCGTGCAGGTCATCGCCGAGGCCGATGTGATCGCGTATCACAGCGCCCGGCACGGCCGGTCCATAGCCCGTTCGATCGCCGCCGGACATCTGCGCCCGGACCATATCGAGGAGGCGCTGGTCTATCCGGTCACCACCGGGACCACCGGCCATCCGGGCGGATACCGGGGCGCGATGGAGGACTTCTACGCCGAGTCGGCCGACCGGCTCGCCGCGCATCTGGACGCCGGACGCACGGTCGCCGTGATCGCCGAGGGCGATCCGCTCTTCTACGGCTCGTACATGCATATGCACAAGCGGCTCGCCGACCGCTATCCGACCGAGGTCATCCCCGGTGTCACCTCGGTGAGCGCCGCCGCCGCGCGGCTCGGCACACCGCTCGTCGAGGGCGAGGAGGTGCTGACGATCCTGCCGGGCACGCTGCCCGAGGAGGAGCTGACGGCCCGCCTGGCCTCGGCGGACTCGGCCGTCGTCATGAAGCTCGGCCGCACCTTCCCGACCGTGCGGCGGGCCGTCGAACGGGCCGGCCGGCTGGCGGACGCCCGGTATGTCGAACGCGCCACGATGAGCGGCGAACGCACCGGCCCGCTGGCCGAGACCGACCCGGAGTCCGTGCCGTACTTCTCGGTCGCCGTCCTGCCGAGCCGGATCGACGCCGTGCCCGCGCCGGCCGAACGCGGCGAGGTCGTGGTCGTCGGCACCGGCCCGGCGGGACCGCTGTGGCTCACACCCGAGACGCGCGGCGCACTGGCCGCGGCCGAGGTCCTCGTCGGCTACACCACCTATCTGGACCGCGTGCCGGTCCGTCCCGGCCAGATCAGGCACGGCTCCGACAACAAGGTGGAGTCGGAGCGCGCCGAGTTCGCGCTCGATCTGGCGCGGCGGGGCCGGCGGGTGGCCGTGGTCTCGGGCGGCGACCCGGGCGTCTTCGCGATGGCCACGGCCGTACTGGAGGTGGCGTCCCGGCCGCCGTACGAGGATGTCCCGGTACGGGTGCTGCCGGGCGTGACCGCCGCCAACGCCGCCGCGGCCCGGGCCGGCGCTCCGCTCGGCCACGACTACGCCGTGCTCTCGCTGTCCGACCGGCTCAAGCCGTGGGAGGTCATCGCCGAACGGCTGCACGCGGCGGCCGCCGCCGATCTGGTGCTGGCGCTCTACAATCCCGGTTCGCGCAGCCGTACCTGGCAGGTCGGCAAGGCGCGCGAACTGCTTCTGGAGCACCGCGCTCCGGACACTCCCGTCGTCCTCGGCCGCGATGTGGGCGGGCCGGCGGAGAGCGTACGGATCGTGCGTCTCGCCGACCTCGATCCGGCGCAGGTCGACATGCGGACGATTCTGATCGTCGGCTCCTCGCAGACGGTGACCGTCCGGCGGGGCGACGGCGAACAGATCGTCTGGACACCGCGCCGCTATCCGGAAAGCTCTCCACCGGAGAGCTGAGCCAGCCAGCGCGCCGCCTCGTCCGGAGTCGTCACGACAGGCACACCGTCCGGGACGGGCGGCCTGCTGACGACGACCACCGGCAGGCCGGCCTCGCGGGCGGCGGCGAGCTTGGGCGCGGTGGCCGCGCCGCCGCTGTCCTTGGTCACCAGGACGTCGACGCGATGGCGGCGCAGCAGCTCGCGTTCTCCTTCGAGAGTGAAGGGGCCGCGGTCCAGCAGGGTTTCCAGCCTGGCGGGCAGGGGCGGCTCCGGATCGGGAGCGTCGACGGACCGTACGAGAAACCAGTGGTCGTCGAGATCCGGCCGCGCGAACGCGGCCAGGCCCATGCGCCCGGTGGTGAGAAAGACCCGCCGCCCAAGACCCGGGAGCGCCTCGGCCGCCGCCGCCAGCGAACCGGTCCTGTGCCAGTCGTCGCCGGCGACCGGGACCCAGGAAGGGCGGCGCAGGGCCAGCAGAGGAACATGGGCGGCGGAGGCGGCACGCGCCGCGTTGAAACTGATCGTTCCGGCGAAGGGATGGGTGGCGTCGATGAGCGCGTCCACGCGATGCTCGCGCAGCCAGCGCTCCAGTCCTTCCGCGCCGCCGAATCCGCCGATCCGCACCTCTCCGGGCGGCAGCACGGGCCGTGCGACGCGTCCGGCGAGTGAGCTGGTGACGCGGAGCCGGCCGTGGAGCGTCCCGGCGAGCAGCCGGGCTTCGGTGGTCCCGCCGAGGACCAGCACATGCGGCGGCCGGGCCACCGGAGATCTGTCTGTCAGCGATATGTCCATCGGGTCTTCGGGATCTCTCCATGGCTGAGGGCGTCACGGGCGGACGCGGTGCCCAACTCAAGCACACGGGTCTGCGGCACGGCTGGACGACAGGTGCGTGCGCGACGGCGGCGACGACGGCCGCGTACACGGCGCTGCTGACGGGAGAGTTTCCCGATCCGGTCACCATCGAGCTGCCGAAGGGCCAGACGCCCGCGTTCGCGCTGTCCCGCGAGGAGCTGTCCCAGGACCGGGCCATGGCGGCCGTGGTCAAGGACGCCGGTGACGACCCGGACGTCACTCATGGCGCCCTGGTCCGCGCGACGGTACGGCTGCTGCCGCCGGGCTCGGGCATTGTCTTCCGGGCGGGTCCGGGCGTGGGTACGGTCACCAGGCCCGGCCTTCCGCTGGAGGTCGGCGAACCGGCGATCAACCCGGTGCCCCGGCAGCTCATGCGCTCCCATGTGGCGCGCGTCGCGGCCCGCCACGGCGGTACGGGCGATGTGGAGATCACCGTCTCGGTCGACAACGGCGCGGAGATCGCCCGCTCCACCTGGAACCCGAGGCTGGGCATCCTCGGCGGCCTCTCCATACTCGGCACGACGGGCATAGTCGTCCCGTATTCCTGCTCGGCCTGGATCGACTCGATCAGACGCGGCGTGGACGTGGCCCGCGCCGCAGGACGTACGCATGTGGCGGGCTGCACCGGCTCGACGTCGGAGAAGACGGTCGTCGCCACCTATGACCTGCCGGAGGACGCCCTGTTGGACATGGGCGACTTCGCGGGCGCGGTCCTGAAGTACATCCGCCGCCACCCGGTGGCCCGCCTGACGATCTGCGGCGGCTTCGCGAAACTCTCCAAACTGGCGGCGGGCCACCTCGACCTCCACTCGGCGCGCTCGCAGGTGGACAAGGCGTTCCTGGCGGAACTGGCCACGGGAGCGGGCGCGGACGCGTCACTGGCGGCGCGAGTGGCGGCGGCCAACACCGGCCTGGAGGCGCTGCGGCTGTGCGAGTCCCGGGGAGTGGCGCTGGGAGACGCGGTGGCGACGCGGGCCCGGGACGAGGCGCTGGCGGTACTGCGCGGTGCGCCGGTGGAGGTGGACGTGATCTGTATCGACCGGGCGGGCGCGGTGGTGGGACGCAGCGAGCACGGCGGCGACAGCGGCGAGCCCCGCCACTCCGGCGGCGAGTGACGGGGCTGATTGGCGCGTTGTGCCTCAGCGGGCGGGAAAACCCGCGTCGTTGACAGCGGTGACGAACGCGGCCCAGCCGTCGGCCGAGAACGTGAGGGCCGGACCACTCGGGTCCTTGCTGTCCCGTACGGGGACGACAGCGCCGACGACGGTGGGCGCCCATTCAAGGCAGTTGCCGCCGTCTCCGTTGCTGTAACTCGACTTGATCCACTCCACCTGGGAGAGATCCGGGCTGGTGCTCATGGGGAAAGGGCCTCCATCGTGGACCGGATGAGAGACGCCGTATTACGTGGCGACAGGGCATGGGCCACAGGGCCTGCCACGCTGCGGCTCTCCGTTGCTCACCGGTCGGCCCCTTCGATCTGTGTGGCGAGTTCGTCCACAGAGACGAGGTTGCGACCGGCGACGGAGTTGGCGCGGCTGCGCTCGGCGTCCGGAGCATGGTTGAGCGTCGCGGTCTTCCACCAGCGCCGCCTGACGGCCGGGACGACGCTCTCCCCGGCAGCCTTGACCTCGGTGTGGAAGCAGGCGCGTTCAGCACCGCCCAGCACATCTCCGATGGCGTTGATGGTGTGCGGAATTTGCGGGATCGCCATGTACCCAGCGCCCGCTGGGTGCCCGAACTATGGAGTCACCGCATTCTCCTTCGGTTGGGGGAAGCCGCCCGCGTGGGTCCGGAAAGCGGCTCAACTGGCTGCGGCGTGGCGGCGAGCCCCGCCACTCCGGCGGCGAGTGACGGGGCTGATTGGCGCGTTGTGCCTCAGCGGGCCGGAAAACCCGCGTCGTTGACAGCGGTGACGAACGCGGCCCAGCCGTCGGCCGAGAACGTGAGGGCCGGACCACTCGGGTCCTTGCTGTCCCGTACGGGGACGACGCCGGAAGCAGCGGCGGCCTTCGGCGCCCACTCCACGCAGCCGCCGCCGTCACCATTGCTGTAGGTGGACTTGGCCCATTCAACGACGGAGAGGTCCGGGGTGGTGCTCATCTGGGAAGCGCCTCCATAACGGATCGGATGAACGCCCCTGTGTCACGGGGCGAGAGGGCATAAGCCCTCATCAGATCGTAGGCCCGCCGCCGGGCTCCGACCCTCTCCGGGTCTTCCAGCAGGGTGCCCGTCGTACTGCTCTCCTCGTAGGCCACGGAGGACTTGTCGTCCAGTGTCATGAGCGTCAGTGTGCCGCCCAGCAGCGCGTGTTCCCCGTGGGCGAAAGGCAGCATCTGCAACGTGGTGGTGGGTGTGTCCACGAGGTCGATGAGACGTACGAGTTGGTCCCGCATGACGACCGGCCCGCCGACTGCCCGCCGTAAGGCCGACTCGTCAAGAATCACCGAGAGGTCCGGGGCCGGGGTGGCTGTCAGCAGTGCCTGACGACTCAGCCGGGCCGTCACCTTCTCCTCGATCTCATCGGGCGTGGCCCTCGGATTACTGACACGGAAGAGCGCGCGGGCGTACTCCTCCGTCTGAAGGAGTCCCGTCACGATGTGGCCCGCGTACTCATCGATGACCCGGGCCCGGGCTTCCAGCTCCATGCGCCGCCGGTACTTGTCCGGATGAATTTCCTTGCGGGCCAGGCCGTACAGCTCTTCGAAGATTCCGTCCGTCCCGAATGCCGCATCAAGCTGAGCGGGCAGTTCGCGGGGCGGCATGTACTCCGCTGTCTCGATCCGGGACAGATGACTCTTACTGACGAGCACCACGCCTGACAGGCCCTCAAGGGTCAGACCAGCTCTCTCACGAAAGCTCCGCATCTTGGCACCGAACAAATGTCGGGCGGACCTGTCGGGCGTCAGTTCACGTGCGGGCCGGGCCATACGAGCACCCCCATTTTTCCCAGATTCGTGGTCGGTACGGAAACCGCTGTCGAGAGTACGCCGATGGGAGCCATGCTGTGAGCAACTAGTCACAGAGAGCAAACGAATTGACGAAAGGCGTTACGTCCATGGCACCAGCCGCCCGCCCGGCCCCCGAGATGGAGCCGAAGGAAGCCGAGAGCTTCCCGCACGTGGTTCCCGACTGGGTTCCTGATGAGTTCCCCGCACCGACAAGGGAGTTGGTGAAGCGCGTGGAGCGCGGACTGAGGCGGCTGACGCGATGACCAGAAGTGATGCGCGCAGGTTCCTGTCACTGCTGTCGGACGTGTTCGGCGTCGACGGCGTCCTCATCGTCCCGAAGACCGATCCCGGCGCGGAAGGAGCGGATCTCGTACCGGGCTCGGCGCTGAGATGGCCGAAGTGCGAGTGCGGCAGCCCGAAGTGCCCGGACTACGAGCCTCCGGCGCCATCGGGTGACGAACTCAGCGCGCGATTGGCGGAACAGAACAAACGCAGCAGCAGGGGTGGCACATGAGTCGCTTACGAAATTGGTTCGGGGCCGGAGCAATCGATCGCCGGCCCAGTCTGAGACTGTTCATCGCCGCACACGGAGACCGCGAAGGATTTCTCGCGGCTCTCCGCCAGTGGGACGAAGCGGCCTCGTTCGAAACGGCCGACCCTCTCCTGCCCGTAATCAGAAGCCGCACTGATCATGTGCCGCGCGAGAAAGGCAAAGGTCCCAGACCGACAGCTACTGGCTTCGCCTCGTAGCGCCTTGGGTACTGTCCGGCCGGAGCTACCCGTTGGGCGGCGTCTGGAGGCCGATCATGAAGCCTGTGCAGGGTTGGAATGTGTTCGAGGCGAGAGCAGGACGGGCCGCCAAGACGCTACTGCGACATCAGGGGTACGACGGAGGTTGGGGACTGACGCTCACCTCGGTCTCCTCCATCGTGAATACCAGCGAAGTCCTGGCACTCCTACGCGCGGCAGGCGTAGGAGGGAAACCCGCGCGTGATGCGCTGGACTTTCTTACGGGAGCGATTCGCGAACATTGCCAACCGCGACACCTGGGCGGACGCGGCGAGAACACGCGTTTCGTGGCCTTCGGACTGGCCGGTTTACTGCATCACCCGCACTTCTTCCATCAGCCCAAGATCGCGGAGACCGCGATGTGGTGTATCGGCTGGCTGGATGAGCACCAGGTCGAGCACGGATGGCCGGAGGTCTCCGGAGTCAACGACACATCTCTTCACCAAACAGCACTTGTCATTCAGGCACTGGCCCGCTTACAGGGCATCCTCAGCGAGCTCGGTCCCGACCTCACCCTGGCTGACGGCGTAGACACCATCACCTACGGCGTTCCACTGCTCAACGGCATACTCCGCGACGGTTCCCCGCTGATCGACGCCGGGCTCATCGACGCCGACGGCCTACGCCGCACGCTCGGTGAACTCACCGCGCAGCCGTACGACGAGGAGTTTCACGCCAAACTGCTCCAGGTCATCGACCTGCACTTGGCGGCGCGGGCATTCCTGTCCTGAACCACTCCTGAAGACCTTCTATCCGTTCCGCGCGACGACCGAGCATGTGAAGCCGGTACCCGGTGCGCTCCACCTCGTGGAACAAGGTGAAACCCTGCGCCTCGTAGTAGCGCACCAGGTCCGGCCACAAACAGTCTCTGCGCACCCACTCCCGGCCCTCACCTGCGGCCCGGTCCAGCGCCCACCACGCCATCAGTGTCCCCAAGCGAAGATGCCGCAGCGCTGGATCAGTCACCGATGTATTCAGATAGAACGCGGGCTCGGAGCGCTCCTCCGTTGTCCAACCCCACGGCGGGCCCTGATCCTGAACCGTCGTGCGACCCACGATTCGGGAGCCGTCCATCTCCAGCAGCCATACGTCTCCGTACGGGTTGTCGCACTGTCCGGCGAGATCATCCACACTCTCGCGCCAGGTGGGGAGCCCTCGGCGTTCCATCCAGTCACAACGAGCGTGAATCATTTTCGCCACCGCCGGACGATCGCTTGTCGCAGCGGGTCGCATCGCGAACACACGCATCTCCTTCGCCCAGTTACCGGGCAGCCGTTCCACCTGCGCGGGAGCGGCGTGTTGAGGTGATTCCAGGCGCCCGCGTCGCGGAATCATCCCGTGCGTGCGGGGAGCAAACCGCTCTGTGAGTGTACGAGTGGGCGCCACCGGATCGAGGACTTTCACCGGGTCACACATCTACGAACGCGCCGGTCAATCGCTCGTGGCAGCCATCAGCACGCGTGCGGGCGCTCCCGGTCCGGCGAGTACAGGTGGCTGTCGCGGAACTGCTCCGCCGCCAGCGTCCGGCCCACCATGATCACCGCCGTCCGCACCACACCCGCCGCCTTCATCTGCCCGGCGATGTCGTCCAGAGTGCCGCGCAGGACCAGTTCGTCGGGCCGGCTGGCCATCGCGACCACCGCGGCCGGGCAGTCGGCCCCGTAGTGCGGCAGCAGCTCCTCCACCACCCGGTCCACATACCTCGCCGCGAGATGCAGCACCAGCAGCGCTCCGCTCCGGCCGAGGGTCGCCAGGTCCTCTCCCTCGGGCATCGGAGTGGCACGCTGGGCGATCCGCGTCAGGATCACCGTCTGGCCCACCGTCGGCACCGTCAGCTCCCGCTTCAGCGCGGCGGCCGCCGCCGCGAACGCCGGTACTCCTGGCACCACTTCGTACGGCACAGCCGCCGCGTCCAGCCGTCGCATCTGCTCCGCGACGGCGCTGAAGACCGACGGATCGCCGGAGTGCAGCCGGGCCACGTCATGGCCCTCCTCGTGCGCCCGCACCAGCTCCGCCGTAATCCCGTCGAGGTCCATCCGCGCGGTGTCGATCAGACGCGCGTCCGGCGGGCATTCGGCCAGCAGCTCGCGCGGCACCAGGCTGCCCGCGTACAGACACACCTGGCAGGCGGCCAGCCTGCGCGCGCCGCGCACCGTGATCAGGTCGGCGGCGCCGGGTCCGGCGCCGATGAAGTACACCGTCATCGTTCTTCTCCTGAGAATTCGCCCGAGGTGATGTGCGGAGAAGCCTTGGTGACGGCCCACTGAGTGACCGGCATGGCTCCCCGCCAGCCGGTGAATCCGCCCACCGGCACGGCGTGCGCGACCGCCAGGCGCACCAGTTCGCCGCCGAAGCGGCGGTACCAGTCGGCCAGCAGCGCCTCCGACTCCAGCGTCACGGTGTTCGCGACCAGCCGGCCGCCGGCCGGCAGTGCGTCCCAGCACGCTTCCAGCAGCCCCGGTGCGGTCAGGCCGCCGCCGATGAACACCGCGTCGGGCTCCGGCAGTCCTGACAGCGCGGCCGGGGCGCGACCGCTGACGACACGCAGCCCGGGGACGCCGAGCGCTCGGGCGTTACGGCCGATCCGTTCCGCGCGGACGGGGTCGCGCTCCACCGAGACGGCCCGGCAGGAGCGGTGCGTACGCATCCACTCGACGGCGATCGAACCCGACCCGCCGCCGATGTCCCAGAGCGACTCGCCGGGCGCCGGGGCCAGCGCGGCCAGCGTCGCGGCGCGCACATGGCGCTTGGTGAGCTGGCCGTCGTGTTCGTACGCGGAGTCCGGCAGCCCGGGGACGGCCCCGAGCCGGAGCGCGTCCGGCGCGCGCCGGCACTCGATCGCCACGACATTCAGCGCGTCTCCGGCGGGCTCGGCCCAGTCGCGCGCGAGCGCGTCGGTACGGCGTTCACGTTCCGCGCCGAGTTGTTCGAGTACGCGCATACGGCTCGGCCCGTAGCCGCGCTCGCGCAGCAGCGCCGCCACCTCGGCGGGCGTGGCGGCTCCGGCGCTGAGCACCAGGATCCGGCGGCCGTCGTGAAGCGCGGCGGTCAACTGCTCGACCGGGCGGCCGACCAGCGTGACCACCTCCGTGTCCTCCACCGGCCAGCCGAGCCGGGCACAGGCGTACGACACGGACGAAGGATGCGGCAGCACACGGAGCGCACCGGCTCCGAGCACCTCCGACAGGGCCCGCCCGATTCCGTAGAACATCGGATCACCGCTGGCCAGCACGGAGATCCGGCGTCCGGCGCGGGCGGCGAGCAAGCCGGGCACGGCGGGCCGCAACGGCGACGGCCACGGCACCCGCTCGCCGGCGCACTCGTCCGCCGGGAGGAGCGCCAACTGCCGTGCGCCGCCGATGAGTACCTCCGCGCTCCGCAAAGCGGTGCGCGCGGTGTCGGAGAGCCCGTGCCAGCCGTCCGCACCGATCCCGACCACCGTCACCGGGGACACGGGGGCCGCTGGGGGCTCGGGACTCACTGCCGTACACCTCTGAACTGGGAGAAGACCGGACGCCGCACTCTACTGTCCGCCCGTCCTCCGGCCCCCGACGGGGGCATACCGCCCATCGAGGGCACACGACGGCTGCGCCCTTCCGGGGCCGGGGACGTCGGACGGCGGCTACCGAAGGAGCTCCCGCAGCCAGTGCGCGACGGCCTCGGCGGAGGCGGAGACGGTATCGGTGGACGAAGTCAGCGCGCCGGGGAAGACCCGGCCCCAGGAATCGGCTCGTCCGACGACGCCGACACGACAGGCCAGGTCGGCGAGGTCGCGCAGTTCGGCGGCGCTGTGGCCATGGCCCGTCCATGGTTCCAGATAGGCGTCGCGCAACCGGGCCAGTGCGGCGGGCGCTTCGACGGCGCCGAAGCGCCTGCGCGCGGCGTGTTCGACGACCAGCAGACTGCTGAACGGGTGGGCGACGGCGGAGTCTCCCCAGTCGAAGAAGGCGTAGCGGTCGCCACCGGTCAGTACGGACGCCTCATGGAGGTCGGAGTGGTCGAGGGTCGCGGGCACGGCGGAATCGGTCAGGGTCCGGCACCAGGAGGTGACGTCGGAAGACAGCGCGCGCAACGCCGCTCTCTCGTCGGCACTGAGGACGGCGGAGTCGATGAGCGCGGACAGCTGGCCCGCCAGACGCTCCGGCCGCAGGTCGGGCACGCCCAAGGCGAGGAGTTCGGCGGTGTGCGGGGCGGTTTCGCGCTGAAATTGCGCGTACTGACTCAGCGACTCCTCCCAGGCCCGGCTGCCGCCGTCCCGGTCAAGCACGTCCCTCAGCAGCGGCCCGCCGTCCGGAAGCAGCGACCAGGCGCGGGCGGTGTCGACCGCCAAAGGCTCCAGCACATGTGCCGGTGCCCAGGCGGGAAGCGCCTGGTTGAGTGCGGCTTCGAAGGCCGAGGCGGGCGGATTGGCCTTGAACCAGGCGGCATCGCCGTCCTGGAGTTCCATCCTCATCCCCACCGACCAGGGCCGTGACCGGGCGCGTACATCGCCTGTCGGCCGCAGCCCGTGCCGTGCGAGCTCTCCGACGGCCCAGCCGAGCGCCTCACGCCGCCAGGCGAGTTCATCCCAGGGAGTGACAGCGGCATAACCTCCGTCGTCCACGACGACCGACTCATTGTCGATGCTCATGCGCATGGGGCCATATCACCATGTGCGACCGGCGGTCTTCCTATGGTTTATCCGCCCTCGGACCCGGCGTCGGAACCGCCGTCGGGCGAGGTGTATGGGGCTGGCGCGGCATACGGAGGGACGGCGACGACACCTGACGGGCGCCCGGCCGCCTACGCGCACGGGCGCCCGTCATGGGTCGCGGTCACCGGGCGGTGTCAGCGAGCCGTTCCGACCGGCGAGCTGACGCCAACGCCGGCCTGTGCGGCGATACGCGGCTGCAACACCCGCTCGGCCAGCGCTCCGAAGATCAGCCCGAAGGCCGTCCAGAGCAGCGCCTGTACGCCGAGCGACGCGAGCCGGAACTCCCAGAGCAGAGCCGCCGGGAAGGATTCCCGGACGGCATCGGTGTTGGCGGGCAGGACGAGACAGGCCACCGCCACGGCGACGGCATAGCCGGCCCCGGCGACGACCGACGCGTTCCAGTTGCCCAGGCGCGGCGCCAGTCGTCTTCCCGCGATGACGGCGATGGCCGCCAGCCCGACGCTGACCAGGATCATCAGAAAGAACAGCGTGGTCCGTTTGCCGATGGTGTCCGGATTGCCCACCGCCGGCGGAGTCGCCGGATACTTCAGGAACGGCACCAGATAGACCGTGACGAAGGCGGCGCCCGCGATCAGGGCCGCGGTCGCCCTCGGGCCGAACCGGCCGATCCTGCCGAGGGACACGGCGAAGACCAGGGAGGCGATTCCGCCCAGGGCCACGCCGTACACCAGGACACCGGTGGCCAGCCCGAACGTCGACTGGACCGGTCGGCTGACCAGTTCCTCCTCCTCTTCCGAAGCCGGTGCGTCACCCGGCGCCGCGGCGCCGTGCTGATGCGCCAGTGCGGACTGGGTCTCCTCCAGAGCGATGGAGTCCCGTACGGAGGGCTCACCGGCCACATACGCCAGCGCGAACGCGAAGAGTCCGGCGAGCACACCCGCGATCATGCCGCGGACCAGGAGATTTCTGACGGTGGAGGCATGCATGCGCGTGATCTCCGTCAGTGGCAGGGGAAGCCGAGCAGGTGACGGCCGTCGTGCACCCATTCATGCACGCCCGCACCGGAGAACACCGATGTCGCACCCTGTTCCGCGCCGACGAAGTACAACAGCACCAGCATCAGCGTGCCCACGAACACTGCCCACGGCAGAATCGCGCGCAGCGGAAGTGGGGTCACCGCGGTGCTGGCGGGTGAAACGGCCGGGGGCGCTATGGACTGAGCCATGGCACATCCTCCTCGGGGAACTCGCGTCCCAATCAGTGGAGCTCGAACGACGGCCATCGGGTCTGACTCACCGAGCCCCCGCTGCGCTGTACACAGCCGGCACCCGGCATACAGTGGCGCGACCGTGCCGGACTCTCACCGGACTTCCGTTCCGCCGTCGTGATATCGACGTGAAGGTACCGCGAACCGACAGGCGGGCCAAGAGGCCCTCCGCCGGCCGGTGACCGCGGGAGCGCGGTTTTCGCCGGACGCCGAGCGCCGTACGGGCTCCGGGAGTTGATCCGGTGCCGGGCGGACCGGCCTTGAGCCAGGACAGCCGAGGAGAGCGCCGTATGACCACCCGAGTGATGTTCATCTCACCCGCCGTCAGCAAGGCCCTGCGCGAGGCCCGCTTCGCCGAAAGCCGAAGCGACGGCGAGAGGCGGAACGACGACGAGGGCCGGGTCGACAACGAGGGCCGGGTCGACAACGACGGACACCGGGAGGAGAGCGACGAGCTGGACGCCGTCGGGCTGCGGCAGGCCGAAGCGGTACGCGAGGTTTTCCCGCGCGCCGCCGCGCTGTATGTCTCGCCTTCCCGACGCTGCCGCCGGACCGCCGAGGTGCTTGGTCTGGACGCGCGGCCGGTGTCCGGCCTCGCACCCTGCGCGATGGGCCGCTGGCAGGGCAGGACCCTCGACGAAGTGGCCGCCGACGAACCGGAGTCGGTGGCCCTCTGGCTGGCGGACCCCGCCTCCTCTCCGCACGGCGGAGAGTCCCTGCTGGCCCTGCACGCCCGCGTCGGCCACTGGCTCGACAGCCTCAGCACCGGCGCCGCGGCGAAGAGAGAACGGCGGCCCGAGGAGCCGCGCGGCCACATCATCGCCGTGGCGGAACCGGACATCATCCGCGCCGCCACGGTCCACGCTCTCGGCGCGACCCCGCAGGCGTTCTGGAGGGTCGACGTACGGCCTCTGACCGCCACCGAACTCACCGGGCGGGACGGCCGCTGGAATCTGCTCAGCGGCCGGCCTCTGACAAGCGCCGCGTCCTGAAAGCCACGCTCCATAAAGCGACGTCCTTGAAAGCGCCGTCCTTGAAAGCGCGGTCCTTGAAAGCCATGCCTCGCAAGCCATGCCTCGCAATGCCACGGCCCTGAAAGCCGCGCCGCATCAGCCGTGAACCCGCGGCGGGATCAGCGGCCGGCCTTCGACCGGTCCAGTGCGGCGACTCCCACCGCCGCCAGCGCGATCTGGATTATCCACTCGATCCAGTCGGGACCGTCCGTATTGGCGACACCGACGGCAGCCGCGATGGCCGTACCGATCAGCGCCGCGACGATGCCGACGACGATGGTCCACAGCACGCCGATGCGCTGACGACCGGGCACGACGAGCCGTCCCAGCACACCGATGATGATGCCGATCACGATGGCCGTGATAATGCCGGAGATCTCCATGTCCGCTCCTTCTCACCACAGCTAGTACGGATGGTGGTGTATGCCAGAACGTCTGCCCACCGAACTCACGTCCACTCCAGGAGAGCGACAGTTCGCCAGTTCGGTTTAATCGGCGAACGTGATCTACGGAGGAGACATATCTCCGGAGCCGGGACGGCCTCCGGGACCGGCCCCGGAGGCCGTATGACGGACGGCTCCACCGCGGATCGCGGCCCGTCAGGACCGCCGGAGCCCCGAATTCCGCCGTGAGGACCTCGGCAGGCGCCGCGTCCGGTTCGTACGGCTCCAGCCCGTGAGCCACGACCACCGGAAGCCCGTACGCGTATCGATGTCAGACCCTCGTCCTACAGTGCGTGACATGGAGACGAAAGCACCGCGGGTCCGGATCGAACCCTGGTCGGAGGGCGATCTCGATCTGCTCCGCGCGGCGAACGCTCCGGAGCTGATGACCCATCTCGGCGGCCCGGAGACCGAGGAACAACTGGCCGGGCGGCACAGGCGCTATGTCGACCTGAGCGCCGACCGGACGGGCAGAGGACGGATGTTCCGGGTCGTGCTGCTGCCGGGCGGCGAAGCCGTCGGCACGATCGGGTTCTGGGAGCAGACCTGGCAGGGAGAGCAGGTGTACGAGACGGGCTGGGCCGTGCTCGCGGCATTCCAGGGACGCGGTATCGCGGCCGCCGCGACCGCCGCCGTCGTGGAGCGGGCGCGGGCCGAGAAGAAGCACCGCTATCTGCACGCCTTCCCGTCCATCGGGAATCCTCCGTCGAACGCGGTCTGCCGCAAGGCGGGATTCACACTGCGTGGCGAGTGCGAGTTCGAGTATCCGGTGGGTCATCTCATGCGCTGCAACGACTGGCGGCTGGACCTGACGGCGATGGAACAGACGCCATAGCCGGGCCGTGCGCCGCGTGTGCGCCGACCGCGTGCGCGGCCGTGCGGTCAGAAGTCCTGTCCGGCCCGGAAAGCCCTGGCTCGTGCCCCTCGTCCGATGGCATCCTGACGGCGTGAACGGACCGGAGATCCAGATTGATTTCGCCCCCGAGCTGCGCCTTTTCGTCGCGTCCGAGCGGCGCCAGGGACGTACGGCCGTTCTCACCGACGGCTCGTCCACCCTCGGCCATGCCGTCGAGTCGCTCGGCGTCCCGCTCACCGAAGTCGGTCCACTGCTCGTCGACGGACACGAGGTCGCCGTCTCACACATCCCGGCCGCGGGCGAATCCGTCGAGGTGCGGGCCGTGTCCCGGCCGCAGCGAGTGCCCGGAGCGCCGCTGCGCTTTCTGCTCGATGTCCATCTCGGCACGCTCGCGCGGCGGCTGCGGCTGCTCGGCATCGACGCGGCGTACGAGAGCGAGGACCTCGGCGATCCCGCGCTGGCCACTCTCTCCGCCGCACAGCGCCGGGTGATGCTGTCCCGGGACCGGGGCCTGCTGCGGCGGCGCGAGATCTGGGCCGGGGCATATATCTACAGCGACCGCCCCGACGACCAGCTCAGGGACGTACTGGAACGCTTCGCGCCCGCCCTCGCGCCCTGGACCCGCTGCACCGCCTGCAACGGCGAGCTGGGACCGGCCGACAAGGAGGCCGTCCAGGAGCAACTGGAGCACGGCACGCAGCGTACGTACGACGTCTTCGCCCAGTGCACGAGGTGCCGGCGGGTGTACTGGCGGGGCGCGCACCATGCCCGGCTCGCGGCCATCGTCGAGGACGCGGTACGCGAATTCGGTGGCGCGGCGGCGTAATCACGGCACCGCCGGCCGCGCGGCCCGCCGAGACGCAGAAGCGACCCGCCGAGACGCAGAAGCGACCCGCCGAGACGCAGAAGCGACCCGCCGAGACTCGGAAGCGGCCCGCCGAGGATCAGAAGACGTAGGAATCCCCGGTGTCAGGGGTCAGCACGCGGTGCTGATGGTTCTCCGGATTACGGTCCGACGCGCCGCCGTTCCACGCGGTGGCGACGCTCACGACCACCTCGGCCGGGCTGCCGGCCGTCCTGAGGTCAAGAGCCAGTTCGCGGCCCCGTCCGGCCGCGCGAAGGTGTCCCGTACGGCACAGCACCGTACGGTCGCCGCCCCACAGGCACTCGGACGGCAGGCTCTGACCGGCCTCCAGAAGCGCCGAGAAGTCCAGCCGTACGGTCGCGTCCGGAAGCCCGGACGGGCCATGGTTCTCGGACGCGATCCGGACCGTCAGCTTCCCGTCCCACAGCGACGCGCGACCGTGGTGGGCCAGATCGGCCTCGGGCGCGATCGCGCGGGGGTCGCCGGAGTCGCCGGATTCGCCAGAGTTGCCGAAAGCACCGAAGACATCCGGAGCACCGGCCCGCTCGCCCGCGGAGGCCGTTCCCGCGCCGGCCCCAGGACTCGCTCCGATCACCACCGCCGTGGCGGCGGACACCACCACCAGCAGCGCTTTCCGCATGACGCCCATGGCATGAAGATACCGATCATCACATGGCAATACCGTCCATTTATCCGCCCGGCACGCTTCCGATCACCCACATGGCACGCTGTCCGCATGCTCGTGCTGCGCTCGGTCGCTCTCTTCGTCCTCGCCGCCGTCTTCGAGATCGGCGGCGCCTGGCTCGTCTGGCAGGGCGTTCGCGGAGACGGCAACGGCGGCGGACGCGGCTGGATCTGGATCGGCGCCGGAGTCATCGCGCTGGGCGCCTACGGCTTTGTCGCCACACTCCAGCCGGAGGGCGAGTTCGGCCGGGTCCTCGCCGCGTACGGCGGGGTCTTCGTCGCGGGCTCGATCGCCTGGGCCGTGGTCGCCGACGGCTACCGCCCGGACCGCTGGGACATCGCGGGCGCGCTGGTCAGTGTGGCCGGTATGGCGCTGATCATGTACGGACCTCGCGGCCACTGACCGTCCGGCCCGTGTCCGGCGCGGCGCCGGACCCGGCCGGTCCCGGCGCCGGACACACTCGACGTCCGTCCCGGCTCCCTGCCTATCCTGGCCATACATCGATCACACGCGCGAGGAGTACGTCATGACCGCCGCGGGGACCCAAACCGCCGTCATCACCGGAGCGAGCAGCGGAATCGGTGCCGCCACCGCGCGGCAGCTCGCCGCCGCCGGCTATCACGTCGTCCTCACCGCACGCCGCAAGGACCGAATCGAGGCGCTCGCCGCGGAGATCGGCGCCGCCGGCCGGCACGCCACCGCGTACGCCCTCGATGTCACCGACCGTCCCGCGGTCGACGCCTTCGCCGCCGAGCTCGGCCGCTTGCCCTCCGTGAATGTCCTGGTCAACAACGCCGGTGGCGCTCTGGGCGCCGACCCGGTGGCCACCGGCGATCCCGCCGAGTGGCGTCAGATGTACGAGACCAATGTCATCGGGACGCTCAACCTCACCCAGGCCCTGCTGCCCGCTCTCACCGCGAGCGGCGACGGCACCGTTGTCGTCCTCTCCTCCACCGCCGGTCACTCCACCTATGAGGGCGGCGCGGGCTATGTCGCCGCCAAGCACGGCGCCCATGTCCTCGCCGAGACCCTCCGTCTGGAGATCGTCGGCACCCCGGTCCGAGTGATCGAGGTCGCTCCGGGCATGGTCAGGACGGAGGAGTTCGCCACCACGCGCTTCCACGGCGACACCGAGAAGGCGGCGAAGGTCTACGCGGGCGTCGCCGAGCCGCTCACCGCCGACGACGTGGCCGACACCATCACCTGGGCGGTCACTCGCCCGAGCCATGTCAACATCGACCTCCTGGTGGTCAGGCCACGCGCCCAGGCGTCCAACTCCAAGGTGCACAGGGAGCTGTGAGCGCCGAGCGACCGCCGATCAACCACTGACCGGCCGCTGACCGGCCTTTACGGCCGGCCCGGACGAGGAGCGCGGCGACCGGCGGCCCCGGCCGCCGCGCACAGCGGAGCCCGCCTTTACGGACGTCAGCCCTTCACACAAATGGCCTGCTTCAGCTTCGCCACCACCTCGACCAGATCCCGCTGCTGCTCGATGACCTGCTCAATGGGCTTGTAGGCGGCCGGGATCTCGTCCACGACGCCGGAATCCTTACGGCATTCCACACCCCGCGTCTGCTCTTCCAGGTCCCGCGTCGAGAAACGCCGCTTCGCCGCGCTACGGCTCATCCGCCGGCCGGCGCCGTGCGAGGCCGAGTTGAAGGCAGCGGTGTTCCCCAGGCCCTTGACGATGTACGTGCCCGTGGCCATCGACCCGGGAATGATCCCGTATTCACCGGAACCCGCGCGGATCGCGCCTTTCCGCGTCACCAGCAGATCCATGCCGTCGTACCGTTCCTCGGCGACATAGTTGTGATGGCAGCTTATCTCCCGCTCAAAAGCGACCCGGGCCTTCTTGAATTCTCTGCGGATCACATCCTTGAGCAGTCCGATCATGATGGCGCGGTTGTGCTTCGCGTATTCCTGGGCCCAGAAGAGATCGTTGCGATAGGCCGCCATCTGCGGTGTCTCCGAGATGAAGACGGCCAGGTCACGGTCTACCAGGCCCTGATTGTGCGACAGGTTCCGCGCCACGCCGATGTGATGCTCCGCCAGTTCCTTGCCGATGTTCCGGGAACCGGAGTGGAGCGTGAGCCACACAGCTCCCTCGGAATCGAGACTGACCTCAAGGTGGTGATTTCCGCTGCCCAGCGTGCCCATCTGCTTCGTCGCACGGTCCTGGCGGAATCGGACCGCCTCGGCCACTGAGCCGAACCGTCCCCAGAAGTCGTCCCAGCCCGCCGTCGGAAATCCGTGCAGCCGACCGGGATCCACCGGATCGTCATGCATTCCGCGACCCACCGGAATGGCCTGCTCGATCTTGGAGCGCAGCCGGGACAGATCGCCCGGCAGGTCGTTCGCCGTCAGGGACGTCTTCACCGCCGACATTCCGCAGCCGATGTCCACGCCCACCGCCGCCGGACAGACGGCGCCGTTCATCGCGATCACCGAGCCGACGGTCGCGCCCTTGCCGTAGTGCACGTCCGGCATTACGGCGAGCCCCTTGATCCAGGGCAGCGTCGCGACATTCCGCAGTTGCCGCATCGCGCCCTCCTCGACCGTCGCGGGATCCGCCCACATACGGATCGGGACCTTCGCGCCCGGCAGCTCCACATAAGACATAGTTCCTCGATCCCCCACGAAAGTCAGATAGCGCAAAAACCGGAACCAGGGCCGCCAAAGAGACGGCCGACCAGCGTCGACGGCTTCGCGTGCGGTAGACATTGTGTCCATCCGCCGTCATCCGGCGGCAAACGGTTTTCGCGCGCGCCGCCGTGCGGAACCCTGTACAGAAGGGAGCCCGGGACCTTGCAGCCAAAGGCGCGAAAGGCGTACGTACCCGGCCTGGCGGTGCTCCTCACGATGGTTGTCGCCGGCTGTTCGTCCGGCGCCGACCGCCCCGCCCTCGACGCCAAGCCCGGCGGTCCCACCACGTCCGCCGCGCCACCCGGCAAGTACCGCACGCTCCGCGAGCCCTGCGGTTCCGTGCCGCGCTCCACACTCAAGGCCCTGCTGCCCGGCGTCGCCGCGCTCCCGGAGGACCAGCGGGACAAGGTGTACGACGGCACCGCCTCCGTCACCTACGACACCGACCGCCGCGTCGGCTGTAGCTGGAAGGCCGACTCTCCCGACGCCTCCCACCAACTCGTGATCGATCTCGAACGCGTGGTGTCGTACGACCCGGGCGTGAGCGACGACGACCGCGCGCAGGCGGTCTATCTGGAGAAGGAGACCGCCGCGGCGCTGCCGGTGCCCGGCGACAGCGGCGCTTCGTCCCAGCCACCGAGCAGCCCGGCCTCGGGAACGGGCGCCGGCGCGGACACGACGACACGGTCCGGTCCCGGCTCCGAGACCTCCGCGCCGCCCTCCGAGACGCCGTCCGCCGAAGGACTTGAGCCGCGTCTCCTGGACGGTCTGGGCGATGTGGCCTTCCTCAACGATGTCCTCGCCCGCTCCGGCTCGGCCGCCCAGCACCGCACGGTGAGCGTGGTATTCCGCACATCGAATGTGATCGTGACCGTCCGGTACAGCGAGCAGCCGGCTCTTCCCGCCGAGGTCCCCGACAGCAAAGAACTGCAGGAAAAGGCGCGACAACTGGCCCGGACACTCGCCGACCAGCTCAACGAATAGCGGTCCGCGTCCCGGCCCGGAATCCCTCGCCCACGGCGGCCGGAGTCCGGTCGCCGGGCCCGCGGACCATGGCATGGCGGTTACCGTGGCCGATCGGACCGTACGACCAATGACTGAAGGAACCATGCACCGATCAGCCTCGCGACTCACTCGCATACTCGCCTGCGCAGCCGTTCCGGTGATGCTCGTCGTCGCCGGCTGCTCGTCCGAATCCGACAGCAAGAGCGACGCGGACGGCTCCTCCGCCGCGCCGAGCGCCGAGCCGTCCGCGACCGTCGCGCCCGCCAAGTACAGCGGGCTGCCCGACGTCTGCAAGACGATCGGCGGCAAGACGATCGGCTCGCTCGTCCCGAAGGTGAAGGTCAAGGGCGGTACGGCCAGCAAGTCCACCGATGTGACGTCTCGCAGCCGCTGCTCGTGGAACGGTCTGGACGACAACGGCGTCAAGGGCTCGCAGTACCGCTGGCTCGATGTCTCCCTCATGCGCTACGACTCCGACGCGTCGCTCGGCAGCGGTGCCGCGCGCGCCGGCGAGTACTACACGAAGGAGATCGCGGACGCGCGCGGCACCGAAGGCGCCAAGGACGTCAAGTCCGCTGCGGCGAGCGGCATCGGTGACCAGGCGACAACGGTCACGTACACGCTCAAGAAGACCGACGAGGACTTCGCGTACGCCACGATCGTGGCCCGTACGGAGAACGTCGTCGTGACTCTCACCTACAACGGCACGGGCTACGCGGGCGCGAAGTCGCCGAGCGTCTCCGAGATGTCGAAGGGCGCGGTGACGGCCGCCAAGGAGGCGGTGGCGGCGATCGCCGACGGCTCCGGTCAGGTGCCCACCACCGAGGACACGTCCAAGGCGAGCTGAGGACCGTCGCACAATCTCCGGCGGCGGTCTTTTCCTCCCGCTTTCCCACGGGCCGGGACCGCCTTCGAGGGCCCGGCTCCGCTCCCCGCGCCACGCCGTGCGCACACATGTGCCAGGCTGTGCTCGCCAGATGTCGGGCCGACGCGTACCTGTGGTCGCGTGCCTGATGTCGAATACAGGACCGGAATACACGTCGCACGCCGGGTCGGACACGGGTCGAGTACGGGGAGGGGATCGCGGGTGGCCGCGATGCAGCTGACACGCACGCACCGGATACTCATCGGGGTGGTGGTCACCGGAGCGGTGATCATCGCCGCGATAGGTTTCGCGGGGTCGTACGCCGCCGTACGCGAACTGGCCGAGGAGAAGGGCTTCGGCAGGTTCTCGCTGGTGTTCCCGATCGGCATCGACGCGGGCATCTGCGTCCTGCTCGCGCTCGACCTCCTGCTGACCTGGATCCGTATCCCCTTCCCGCTGCTGCGCCAGTCGGCATGGATCCTGACGGCCGCCACCATCGCCTTCAACGGCGCGGCGGCCTGGCCGGACCCGCTGGGCGTCGGCATGCACGCGGTGATCCCGCTGCTCTTCATCGTCTCCGTCGAGGCCGCGCGCCACGCGGTCGGCCGGATCGCGGACATCACCGCCGACAAGCACATGGAGGGCGTACGCCTCACCCGCTGGCTGCTCTCGCCGGTGCCCACGTTCAAGCTGTGGCGCCGGATGAAGCTGTGGGAGCTGCGTTCGTACGAGCAGGTCATCAAGCTCGAACAGGACCGGCTGATCTACCAGTCGCGCCTCCAGGCCCGGTTCGGCCGCAACTGGCGCCGCAGAGCGCCCGTCGAGGCGCTGATGCCGCTGCGGCTCGCCAAGTACGGCGTACCGCTCGCCGACACCGCGCCCGCTGGTCTGGCCGCCGCCGGTATCGACCCGGCGCCGCTGGCGGCCGCGCCCGTCCTGGCCGAACTGCCCGCCGGACAGGACGCGACGCCGGATCCCGCCGAGCAGCGGACACCGGCCCAGGCTCCGGCCCGGCCCGAGGCGCAGCCGCAGCCGCAGCCGCAGGCACAGATACCGGCCCAGCCTCAGATACCGGCCCAGCGCACCGGTGAGCAGACCCAGGCCACCGAGCCGGTCCAGACCACCGGACCGCAGCAGACGGACCAGCCGGCCGCCGCGGTGAGCCCCTGGTTCGCGGCGCCGCAGGTGCCGGAGGGCGCGTACGAGGGCGCGTACAACCCGACCTATGTCGAGGGCCTGGAGCCCACGCCGGTGATGATCCCTTCGGGCCCCGGCCGCAGCCGCCCGCTCGGCGGCGTCGGACAGGGACCGCAGCAGGCACCTCCGTACGCCGAGAGCGGCCAGGGGCCCGAGGGCCGGACCGGGCCCGGCAGCGACATCGCGGACCTCGCCGATATGGCCGTCGCCGGTGACGCCCTCGGCCAGGACCAGCCCGAGGACCTGCCCGTCCCCGGCCTGCCCGACGACCTCTCCCGCGAGGAGGCGTACTTCAACGCCTTCCGGAAGTACGTCAGCGAGCACGGCGACTTTCCCAACGCCCGCCAGTTCGGCCTGTACTTGATGGACCTGTACGGCATCACCGGCCGCACCGGCGGCCCGCTGAGCGAGAGTTCGCTCCGGACCTATCTGCGCGACTTCCGCTACCGCTACCAGTCGGAGCTGGACGCCGAACACATCGCCTGACCGGCCGGACGACGACGGGCCCTCACCCGGCTCAGCGGATGAGGGCCCATGGAGCGGAACGAACCGCGCGGTCAGGCGCCGAGCAGCCTGCGCACCCGCTCCGCACCCACCGCCAGCAGCAGTGTGGGCAGCCGCGGCCCCGTGTCCCGGCCCACCAGCAGCCGGTACAGGAGAGCGAAGAAGGTCCGCTGCGCGACCTTCAGCTCCGCCGTCGGCCTGGCATCCGGCGCCAGCCCTTCCATCATCTTCGGCACGCCGTAGACCAGGGTCGTCAGCCCGTCCAGCGACCAGTGGCTGTCCAGCCCCTTCAGCAGCAGCCGCAGCGACTCAACCGCCCGCTCGTCCAGCGAGCCGAGCAGCTCCTGGTCCGGCTCCGCGCGCACGATCGTCCGCGCCTCCGCGGGCACCTGGCTGGTGATCCAGTTCTCGGCCCGGTCGAGCCGTGGACGCACCTCGTCCAGCGAGGACAGCGGACGCTCCGGATCCAGCTCGCTCAGGATCCGCAGCGTCTGCTCCTCGGCGCCGGCGGTGATGTCCACGACCGAGGCCAGCGTGCGGTACGGCAGCGGGCGCGGCGTGCGCGGCAGCTCACCGGCCGCCGTGCCGGTGGCGCGCGCGTACGCGGCGGCGTCGGCCGGCAGGACCGAGCCGTCGCTGACCTTCCGCTCCAGCGCGTCCCACTCGTCGTACAGCCGCTGGATCTCCTGGTCGAAGGCGATCTTGAACGACTGGTTGGGCCTGCGCCGCGCGTACAGCCAGCGCAGCAGCGGCGCCTCCATGATCTTCAGCGCGTCGGCCGGGGTCGGCACGCCGCCCTTGCTCGACGACATCTTCGCCATCCCGGAGATGCCCACGAAGGCGTACATCGGGCCGATCGGCTGGACACCGTCGAAGATCTCGCGCACGATCTGTCCGCCGACGACGAACGAGGAACCGGGCGAGGAGTGGTCGACACCGGACGGCTCGAAGATCACGCCCTCGTACGCCCAGCGCATCGGCCAGTCGACCTTCCAGACCAGCTTGCCGCGGTTGAACTCGCTCAGCAGCACCGTCTCGGAGAAGCCGCAGGCCGCGCAGGTGTAGGTCAGCTCCGTCGTCTCGTCGTCGTACGAGGTGACGGTGGTCAGGTCCGTGCCGCAGTCACCGCAGTACGGCTTGTACGGGAAGTAGCCCGCGGAACCGCCGCCGCCGTCGTCCTCCCCGGCCGCGCCGGAGCCCTCGGCGGCCTCCAGCTCGGCCTCCTCGGCCTTCTTCTGGCCCTGTGCCTTGCCACCCTTGGCCTGGGCGGGCTTGTCCTTCGTCCGATAGCGGTCGAGGATCGCGTCGATGTCCGCGCGATGCCTCATCGCGTGCAGGATCTGCTCGCGGTAGACCCCTGACGTGTACTGCGCCGTCTGGCTGATCCCGTCGTACTCGACACCCAGCTCGGCCAGCGACTCGGTCATCGCGGCCTTGAAGTGCTCGGCCCAGTTCGGATACGCCGATCCGGCGGGCGCGGGCACCGAGGTGAGCGGCTTGCCGATGTGCGCGGCCCATGACTCGTCCGTACCGGCGACACCCGCCGGCACCTTGCGATACCGGTCGTAGTCGTCCCAGGAGATCAGATGCCGGACCTCGTGGCCCCGCCTGCGGATCTCGTCGGCGACCAGGTGCGGGGTCATGACCTCGCGCAGATTGCCCAGGTGGATCGGGCCGGAAGGAGACAGACCGGAGGCGACGACGACCGGTTTGCCAGGCGCACGTCGCTCCGACTCGGCGATGACATCGTCCGCGAAACGGGAGACCCAGTCGGTCTCGGTGCTCTGAGCCACGATCGGCACGTCCTTCTTTCTCGTACGCCCAAGGGCTTTTCGTACGCCCGACACATCCGGCGACGTCTGACGACAGCCATTCTCCCAGGTCCCTCCGACAGAGCGAAAACGGTTAAGAACCCCGTGGGATACTGGGCACGACTCCCCGCACCCGACAGGAACGGCACCAGCCCATGGCCTCGGTCACCTCCCTCGCTTCGACCGTCGATCAGCGCATCGCGGACGCCCTCTCGGCAGCTCTGCCGGAGGCCGGTACCGCGGACCCGCTGCTGCGACGCAGCGACCGGGCCGATTTCCAGGCCAACGGCATCCTGGCGCTCGCCAAGAAGCTCAAGGGCAATCCGCGCGAGCTGGCGACACGGGTCGTCTCCGCGCTCCCGGCCAATGACGTGATCAAGGATGTCGAGGTCTCCGGACCCGGCTTCCTCAACATCACCGTCTCGGACCGGGCGATCATCGAGACCCTCGCGGCCCGCGCGGCGGACAGCCGGCTCGGAGTTCCGTACGCGGAGCGGCCGGGCACGACCGTCATCGACTACGCGCAGCCGAACGTCGCCAAGGAGATGCACGTCGGACATCTGCGGTCCGCCGTGATCGGCGCCGCGATGGTCGAGATCCTGGAGTTCACGGGCGAGAAGGTGGTGCGGCGCCATCACATCGGCGACTGGGGCACCCAGTTCGGCATGCTCATCCAGTATCTGATCGAGCACCCGCACGAGCTGGACCACCAGGACGGCGCGGACCTCGAAGGCGAGACCGCGATGTCGAATCTCAACCGCCTCTACAAGGCCTCGCGCGCGATCTTCGACTCCGACGAGGAATTCAAGGTCCGCGCCCGGCAGCGGGTCGTCGCTCTCCAGGCGGGCGACAAGGAGACCCTCGCTCTCTGGCAGCGGTTCGTCGACGAGTCGAAGATCTACTTCTACTCGGTCTTCGACAAGCTGGACATGGAGATCCACGACCCCGACATCGTCGGCGAGTCCGGCTACAACGACATGCTGGAGGAGACCTGCCGTCTGCTGGAGGAATCCGGCGTCGCGGTCCGCTCCGAGGGCGCGCTCTGTGTCTTCTTCGACGATGTCCTGGGTCCGGACGGCAACCGGGTGCCGCTGATCGTCAAGAAGTCCAACGGCGGCTACGGCTACGCGGCCACCGACCTCTCCGCGATCCGCGACCGGGTGGGCGGCCTCGACGCGACGACCCTGCTGTACGTGGTCGACGCGCGCCAGTCGCTGCACTTCAAGATGGTCTTCGAGACCGCGCGCCGGGCCGGCTGGCTGAACGACGGCGTCCAGGCCGTCCAGCTCGCGTTCGGCACGGTGCTCGGCAAGGACGGCAAGCCGTTCAAGACCCGTGAGGGCGAGACCGTCCGGCTGGAGGACCTGCTCGACGAGGCGGTCGAGCGGGCGACGGCGGTCGTCCGGGAAAAGGCGAAGGACCTCAGCGAGGAAGAGATCGCCGAGCGCGGTACGCAGGTGGGCATCGGCGCGGTCAAGTACGCGGACCTGTCCACGTCGGCGGCCCGCGACTACAAGTTCGACCTGGACCAGATGGTCTCGCTGCACGGCGACACCTCCGTCTACATCCAGTACGCGCACGCCCGCATCCAGTCCATCCTCCGCAAGGCGGGCGACGCGGTGCCGGTCGCGCATCCGGAGCTGGCACTGGCCACGGCCGAGCGGGCGCTGGGCCTGCATGTGGACCAGTTCGGCGAGGTGCTCGCCGAGGTCTCGTCCGGATACGAGCCGCACAAGCTGGCCGCGTACCTCTATCAGCTCTCCTCGCTCTTCACGACGTTCTACGACCAGTGCAAGGTGCTGGACGAGAACAACCCGGCGGAGCTGGTCGAGAACCGCCTCTTCCTGTGCGACATCACGGCCCGCACCCTCCGGCAGGGCCTGGCGCTGCTCGGCATCCGGGCTCCCGAGCGCCTCTGAGATCTCCACGACTGCGAGGCCCCGCCGGTCCGTGACCGGCGGGGCCTCGCGGTCGGCGTCCGTGTCGCGCCGCCGGTCCGCTTCTCCGCCTCGCCGCACGGCGGACAGTCGTACGCGACAGCCTCGAATTGCTCCGGCCATCCACCGATTCGTCCCTCTCTGTTAACGAAAAATCCACCGGTGGTTCACAATTGACTTGCCCTCAGAAGCCTCAGCCGGATACACCTACCTCCACGACCTGGGGAGGGACGCCATCGCTGTGGGGGGCAGTTCCCGCCGTGCCCTGAGCCGGCGGCATTCCAACGACGCGACCACGCGCACCGCCGTGCTCGGCATGAGCCGCTCCTGATCCCGGGTTCCTTCACGTTCTCTCAGGAGGCAGCATGCCTACCCAGGCAAGACCCGGGGCCCCGTGGTCCCGTCGGATCGCTCTCACGGCCGCGCTGAGCTGCGCCGGGCTGCTGGTGAGCGGCTCACTGGCGGTCACGGCCACGGCGGACGAGCCGGGCGCGGGGCCGCAGGGCACCGTCACTCTTCCCGCACCGTCAGCCGCCGACCGGCCCACCTTCACCGTCCCGGGCCGCGCCACCGCCGACGTTCCCGCATCCGGACGCCTCTCCGCCGGGCGGGCCGCGGCGGACAGCGCGGCCCAGCGCGCCGACCTGAACGGCGACGGCTCCGGCGACCTGGTGTACCGCCTCAACTACGGCGAGGTGTTCACCGACTGGGGCTACGGCGGCGCGGTGGCGATCGGCGCCGACGACTCCGAGGTCAAGGACCTGATGCTGCCGGGCGATCTGACCGGCGACGGCAGGCCCGACCTTCTCACCGTGACATCCACCGGCGCGCTGCGGCTGCACAGCGGAGCGAACGCCACCAGCGACGGCGGGCTGACCTCGTACACCACGCTCAGCACCGGCTGGCAGGCGTACAACAAACTGTTCGTACCCGGCGATCTGACCGGTGACGGCGCACCGGACCTGCTGGCCCGCAGCACCGCGGGACTGTTCCTCTTCCCGGGCACGGGCACCGGATTCACCGCCGGGATCCAGGTCGGCGGCGCCGGCTGGAGCCAGTTCGACCAGCTCGTCGGCGTCGACGACCTCACTGGCGACGGCCTGGCCGACATCGTCGCGCGCAACTCCACCGGGCTGTACGTCTACCCGGGCAACGGCAGCGGCACCGGCTACCCGTTCCAGGAGCGGACCCAGATCGGCGGCACCGGCTGGCTCCAGTACAACCAGCTTCTCGGTGGCGCGGACTACGACGCCAACGGCACCGCGGACCTGGTGGCCCGCTCGTACGACGGCACGCTCTACTTCTACGAGGGCAACGGCGACGGCACTCTCGCCGCCCGGCAGGAGATGGGCACGGACTGGGGCACGGTGACGCAGTTCGCGGGCTCCGGCAACCAGCCGAACTTCGGCAAGAGCGGCGTCTTCGCCCGCACCGCCGACGGCACTGTCTACTACTACGAGGCGACCGGCACCGGCCGGCTCTCCGCGAAGTACCTGATCGGCGAGGGCTGGGACCGCTCGCTGTCGCGGCTCATCCACGCGGTGTCGCTGCGCGCGAACGGCATCTCGGACCTGCTGGAGCACAGCACGTACGACGGCCATCTGTACAACGACGGCCTCTACGCGGCGTCCGACCCGGAGATCGCGGGCGGCTCGAAGCTGTACAACCTCGTCCTCGGCCCCGGCGACCTCAACGGCGACGGCAAGGGCGATCTGCTGGCCCGCAGCTCCACCGACCTGTACTTCTACGCGGGCAACGGCAACGGCCTGTCGGTACAGGGCCGTGTCGAGATCGGCGGCAGCGGCTGGATGCAATTCAACCAGATCGTCGGCGCCGGTGACCTCACCGGCGACGGCCGCGCGGACCTCGTGGCCCGCAGCACCAGCGGCCTCTTCCTCTACGCCGGCACCGGCAACGCCGCCTCGCCCTTCGGCGCCAAGGCACAGGTCGGCGGCACCGGCTGGAGCCAGTACACCAATCTCGCCGCGCCCGGTGACCTCAACGGCGACGGCATCGCCGATCTGCTGGCCTCGAACTCGGCGGGCGAGCTGTACTTCTACGCGGGCACCGGCCTGGCGGCCACGCCCTTCAAGGAGCGCGTGAAGATCGGGACGGGCGGCTGGAACCAGTACGCCGACCTGGTCTGAGCCGGACCGTACGGCCGGGCCGGCTCCGGCCGTACGCAGGCGGCCGGCTTCCGCACGGAAGCCGGCCGCCTGCCCTGGTGAGATCCTCGCGGAGTCTTGCTCAGAGCTTCCGCAGTTTCTGCGCGACCTCCGTCGCCCAGTAGGTCAGGATCATGCCCGCGCCCGCCCGCTTGACGCCGGTCAGCGTCTCCAGGATCGCCGCGTCGCGGTTGATCCAGCCCTTCTCCGCCGCCGCCTCGACCATCGCGTACTCGCCGGAGATCTGGTACGCCGCGACCGGCACATCCACCTCGGCCGCGATCCGCGCCAGCACGTCCAGATACGGCAGCGCCGGCTTGACCATCACCATGTCGGCGCCCTCCGCCAGGTCGAGCGCCAGCTCCCGCAGGGACTCGCGCGCATTGGCCGGGTCCTGCTGATAGGTCCTGCGATCACCCTTCAGCGAGGAGCCCACGGCCTCCCGGAAGGGACCGTAGAACGCCGACGCGTACTTCACCGTGTAGGCCAGGACCGACACGTCCTCCTTGCCGATCGTGTCCAGCGCGTCGCGGACCACGCCGACCTGGCCGTCCATCATCCCGCTCGGGCCCACCACATGGACACCCGCGTCGGCCTGGACCTGCGCCATCTCGGCGTAGCGCTCCAGCGTCGCGTCGTTGTCGACGCGCCCCTGGTCGTCCAGCACACCGCAGTGGCCGTGGTCCGTGAACTCGTCCAGGCACAGGTCGGACATGATGACCAGCTCGTCGCCGACCTCCGCCTTCACCGCGCGGATACCGGCCTGGAGGATGCCGTCCGGGTCCGTGCCCGCCGTCCCCACCGCGTCCTTCTTGGCCTCCTCCGGGACGCCGAAGAGCATGATCCCGGAGACTCCGGCGGTGGCCGCCTCCACCGCCGCCTTGCGCAGGGTGTCCAGCGTGTGCTGGACCACTCCGGGCATCGTGGAGATGGGAATGGGCTCGGCGATCCCCTCCCGTACGAACGCGGGAAGGATCAGATCCGCCGCGTGCAGCCGCGTCTCGGCGACCATCCGCCGCATCACCGGATTGACCCGCAGCCGCCGGGGCCGCGAACCGGGAAAAGAACTGTGCGAAGTCACGTGCGCCTCCTGCGCGATCCGGGCCGGCGCTCGCTCGGCCTGGTGACGTGTTCACCCGCCTCGACCGCCGCGGCCCGGCGCGCCGCACCGAACGCGGCGAGCGCCTCGGCCAGTTTGTGCACCGACGGCTCGGGCGAGAGGACGTCGACGCGCAGACCGTGCTCCTCGGCGGTCTTCGCCGTCGCGGGGCCGATACACGCGATCACCGTCACGTTGTGCGGCTTGCCCGCGATCCCGACCAGATTCCGCACGGTCGACGACGAGGTGAACATGACGGCGTCGAAGCCGCCGCCCTTGATGGCTTCACGGGTTTCCGCCGGCGGCGGCGAAGCGCGCACCGTCCGGTACGCCGTGACGTCGTCGACCTCCCAGCCCAGCTCGATCAGGCCCGCCACCAGGGTCTCGGTGGCGATGTCGGCGCGCGGCAGGAACACCCGGTCGATCGGGTCGAACACCGGGTCGTACGGCGGCCAGTCCTCCAGCAGACCGGCGGCGGACTGCTCACCCGACGGCACCAGGTCGGGCTTCACACCGAAGTCGACCAGGGAGGCGGCGGTCTGCTCGCCCACCGCGGCGACCTTGATCCCGGCGAAGGCGCGGGCGTCGAGCCCGTACTCCTCGAACTTCTCCCGTACCGCCTTCACCGCGTTCACCGAGGTGAAGGCGATCCACTCGTAACGGCCGGTGACCAGACCCTTGACCGCGCGCTCCATCTGCTGCGGCGTGCGCGGCGGCTCGACCGCGATCGTCGGGACCTCGTGCGGGACCGCTCCGTACGACCTGAGCTGATCGGAGAGCGAAGCGGCCTGTTCCTTGGTCCGCGGGACGAGGATGTTCCAGCCGAACAGCGGCTTGGACTCGAACCACGCGAGCTGGTCGCGCTGGGCGGCGGCACTGCGCTCACCGACCACGGCTATGACGGGCTGGTGTCCGTCCGGCGACGGCAGCACCTTGGCCTGCTTGAGCGTCTGCGCGACGGTGCCGAGCGTGGCGGTCCAGGTGCGCTGGCGCGTCGTCGTACCCGCGACGGTGACGGTCATCGGGGTGTCCGGCTTGCGGCCCGCCGCGACCAGCTCACCGGCGGCGCCGGCCACCGACTCCAGGGTGGCGGAGACGACGACCGTGCCGTCGCTGGCGCCGACCTCGGCCCAGCAGCGGTCGCTGGCGGTCCTGGCGTCCACGAGACGCACGTCCGTGCCCTGCGCGTCACGCAGCGGCACCCCGGCGTACGCGGGCACACCGACCGCGGCCGCGATGCCGGGGACGACCTCGAAGGCAATGCCCGCGGTGGCGCAGGCGAGCATCTCCGAGCCCGCGTCGCCGTCCAGCCCCGGGTCCCCGGTGACCGCACGGACCACCCGCTTGCCGCCCCTCGCGGCCTCCATGACAAGATTGACCGCATCCCGGATCGCGGGGATCCCGGCGGTTTTTGACGCATCGTCAACAACTGTCAGTGCTGGCGTGCTCACACCCGCCCTGGCATGGCTGCGTACGACGTCGAGCACATCCGGCTCGGCGATCAGTACATCCGCCCCCGCGAGCGCCTCGACGGCGCGGAGTGTCAGCAGGCCCGGATCTCCGGGTCCGGCACCGAGGAAGGTGACGTGCCCCGATGCGGAGTAGGCCGAAAGGTCAGAGGTGGTGGGGCTCAATGTGCTCGCTCCCCCATAAGACCGGCCGCACCCTTGGCGAGCATCTCGGACGCGAGTTCGCGACCGAGCGCGACGGCGTCGCCGAGCGACGTGGGTACGGGACCGGTGGTGGACAGCTGCACCAGCGTCGAGCCGTCGGTGGTGCCGACGACGCCGCGCAGGCGCATTTCGTTGACAACCTGTCCGTCGGCCAGCAGGTCGGCCAGCGCACCCACAGGTGCGCTGCAGCCGGCCTCCAGGGCGGCGAGCAGGGAACGCTCGGCGGTCACGGCGGCCCGGGTGTACGGGTCGTCGAGCTCGGCGAGCACGGCGGCGAGGTCTGCGTTGACCGCGGCGCACTCCACTGCGAGAGCCCCCTGGCCGGGGGCGGGCAGGACGGTGTCGACCGGCAGGAAGTCGGTCACCTCACCGATCCTGCCGATCCGGTGAAGCCCCGCCGCGGCGAGCACGACGGCGTCGAACTCCCCGCTGCGGACATGTCCGATCCGGGTGTCTATGTTTCCCCGGATCGGGACGGTCTCGATGGCGAGGCCGTGGTTGCGGGCGTACGCGTTGAGCTGCGCCGTCCGGCGCGGCGACCCCGTACCCACCCGGGCGCCCCGGGGCAGCCTGTCCAGCGACAGCCCGTCCCGCGCGATCAGGACATCCCGCGGGTCCTCCCGGCGCGGCACGGCGGCCAGCGTCAGCTCGTCGGGATGGGCCGTCGGCAGGTCCTTGAGGGAGTGCACGGCGAAGTCCACCTCGCCACGCAGCAGCGCCTCGCGCAGAGCGGTGACGAAGACGCCTGTACCGCCGATCTGCGCGAGATCCTCGCGGGAGGTGTCGCCGTACGTGGTGATCTCCACCAGCTCCACCGGCCGGCCGGTCAGCTCACGCACCGCCTCCGCCACAAGCCCGGACTGGGCCATGGCGAGCTTGCTGCGTCTGGTTCCCAGTCTCCATGGCTTCTCGGGCCTCAGTGACTTCTCGGTCATACTCGCCCTCTGCCTACACCGTCGGTGTCATTCAGGTCGGCCCGGCTGACGGCGGCGACCGTCTGCGGGTCGAGGTCGAAGAGTTCTCGCAGCGCGTCCGCGTATCCGGCGCCGCCGGGCTCGCTGGCGAGCTGCTTGACCCGCACGGTGGGCGCGTGCAGGAGTTTGTCGACGACGCGGCGCACGGTCCTGGTGACCTCGGCCCGCTGCTTCTCGTCCAGATCGGGGAGCCGGCCTTCGAGACGCGCGACCTCACTGCTCACCACATCGGCGGCCATGGCGCGCAGCGCGACCACGGTCGGCGTGATGTGCGCGGCGCGCTGGGCGGCGCCGAAGGCGGCCACCTCGTCGGAGACGATCGTGCGGACCTGGTCGACATCGGCGGCCATGGGCGCGTCGGCCGAGGCCTCCGCCAGCGACTCGATGTCCACGAGCCTGACCCCGCCGAGGCGGTGCACAGCGGCGTCTATGTCCCGGGGCATGGCCAGATCGAGCAGCGCCAGCGGCGCCTCGCGCCCGTACAGCGCCGCCTCGATGTCGGCGGCGGTCAGTACCAGGCCGGTCGCGCCCGTACAGGACACCACCAGATCGGCCTGTGCCAGCTCGTCACCGACAGCGCCCATCTCCACGGCGCGCGCGGTCACGCCCGTGCCGCCGGGCTCCGTGAGGATCCGTACGAGCCGGTCGGCGCGCGCGGCCGTGCGGTTGGCGATGACGATCTCGTCCACGCCGGCCCGTGCGAGTGTCGCGGCGGCCAGCGAGGACATCGAGCCCGCGCCGATCACCAGTGCCCGCTTGCGCTTGGCCCAGGCTTCCACGGCCGCACCGGCGGCGAGCTGCTCCAGGCCGAAGGTGACGAGCGACTGCCCGGCCCGGTCGATGCCGGTCTCGCTGTGGGCCCGCTTTCCGACCCGCAGCGACTGCTGGAACAGATCGTTGAGCAGCCGGCCGGCGGTGTGCAGGTCCTGGCCCTGCGCCAGCGCGTCCTTGATCTGCGCGAGGATCTGCCCCTCGCCGACGACCATCGAGTCCAGCCCGCAGGCCACCGAGAACAGATGGTGGACGGCCCGGTCCTCGTAGTGCACATAGAGATAGGGAGTGAGCTCTTCCAGGCCGACGCCACTGTGCTGCGCGAGCAGCGTGGACAGCTCGGCCACTCCGGCGTGGAACTTGTCGACGTCGGCGTACAGCTCGATGCGGTTGCAGGTGGCGAGCACGGCGGCCTCCGTCGCGGGCTCCGCCGCGAGCGAGTCCTGCAACAGCTTGACCTGCGTGTCGGTGGGCAGCGACGCACGCTCCAGCACGCTCACCGGCGCGGTGCGATGGCTCAGTCCGACGACCAGAAGACTCATGCCGGCATCACCGCGGGAACATCCCCGTCGGGTCCCTTCCGGGTCGTCGCGACGCCGTCCGTCGCGCTCTCCACGGCACTGTCCCGCTCGACGGGCGGCGGGACCACCTCCGCCGCGGCTTCCTCGCCGGCCTTGCGCTGCTCGTGGAAGGCGAGGATCTGCAGCTCGATGGAGAGGTCGACCTTCCGCACGTCCACACCGTCCGGCACGGAGAGCACGGTCGGCGCGAAGTTGAGGATCGACGTCACACCGGCGGCGACCAACCGCTCACAGACCTGCTGGGCAGCGCCCGCCGGGGTGGCGATGACCCCGATCGAGACGCCGTTGTCGCTGATGATCCTCTCCAGCTCGTCCGTGTGCTGGACCGGCATTCCGGCGACCGGCTTGCCGGCCATCGCGGGATCGGCGTCTATCAGCGCGGCCACCCGGAAACCGCGGGACGCGAAACCGCCGTAGTTGGCCAGCGCGGCGCCGAGATTACCGATACCGACGATCACAACCGGCCAGTCCTGGGTCAGCCCCAGCTCGCGGGAGATCTGGTAGACGAGATACTCGACGTCGTAGCCCACGCCCCGGGTCCCATAGGAACCGAGGTACGAGAAGTCCTTCCGCAGCTTCGCGGAATTGACCCCGGCCGCGGTCGCGAGTTCCTCGGACGAGACAGTGGGGACGGATCGCTCCGAAAGAGCGGTCAGCGCCCGCAGATACAGCGGAAGCCTGGCGACGGTGGCCTCGGGGATTCCTCGGCTACGGGTCGCCGGTCGGTGAGTTCGGCCAGTTGCCACGGTGCTCCTGCGGGATGAGCGGGGCTGCAGGCGGCCGTATGTCCCAGGACCGCCCCGTCGAATGCAGGCTATGTCTTTGTGAACGCGTGCACAAAGATTGTGTCCGTTTTGTCCGTGCAAAGTGACCGGCGTCACGCGTCCGGATCTCGCGATCCCGGAACCGGCGACCGGATCATCCCGTTGCACATACGAAGGGGGCAATGCCGTACACACTCCTCACGAATACGCCCCCGCGACCGCTCTCCGCGTCCTTCCGGGACCGGCCCCGGAATCTCCGGCGGCGACTGCCGGACCGTGTCGGGATCCGGACCGCGACCTCCCGGAGAGACCCGGCGAAGCGCCCACGATGGTAACCGTCTTTTCGGTCAGGCCCCCAGTTCACGACGGAGCCGGCCGGCGTCCACCCGCCAGAACGTGTGCTGCTCCCCGTCCACCAGCACCACCGGGATCTGCTCCCAGTACGCGCGGTGCAGCGCCTCGTCCTGGGTGATGTCCTTCTCCTCCCAGGACGCGCCCGTCTCCGCGCACACCGCCTCGACCACCGCTCGGGCATCGTCACAGAGATGACACCCGGGCTTCGAGACGAGTGTCACCAGCCGCTCGGCAGCCGTTCTCTCGGTCTTCTTCGTCGTACGCCGCAACAGAGGACTCATACAGCCATTCTCCGCCTCCGCGCGGACCCGAGTCGCCGGTCGTCCACAGCCCGGTCCTGATAGCCCGATTAACGCATCGGTCGCGGAGAGTTCACCCCACCGCGTCCCCGCCCGTCAGGAAGTCCCGAACAGACTGGCTATGCTCACGATATGGCCGCACTGGGATGGCTCACCCCCCGCAAGCGCTCCGCCACAGCCAGGAGCGTGCTCGCGGGCGAGGCCGCAGCCGAAGCAGGGCTCAAGTCGACACAGGAGCCGCACGAGACCGACACCGCTGCCGCCGCCATGGCCGCCGTGGTGCCGGACTTTCCCGTTTTCGGGGACGCCCGCGCCGCCGCCTTCTTCGATCTCGACAACACCGTGATGCAGGGCGCGGCGATCTTCCACTTCGGCCGCGGCCTGTACAAGAGGAAGTTCTTCCAGCGCCGCGAGCTCGCCCGGTTCGCCTGGCAGCAGGCCTGGTTCAGACTGGCCGGCGTCGAGGACCCCGAGCACATGCAGGACGCCCGCGACAGCGCCCTGTCCATCGTCAAAGGTCATCGCGTCTCCGAGCTGATGTCCATCGGCGAGGAGATCTATGACGAATACATGGCCGACCGCATCTGGCCCGGCACCCGCGCCCTCGCCCAGGCCCACCTCGACGCGGGCCAGCAGGTCTGGCTGGTGACGGCAGCGCCGGTGGAGACCGCGACGATCATCGCCCGCCGCCTCGGCCTGACCGGCGCCCTCGGCACCGTCGCCGAATCGGTCGACGGCGTCTACACCGGCAAGCTCGTCGGCGAACCGCTGCACGGCCCGGCGAAGGCCGAGGCCGTCCGGGCACTGGCCGCGGCCGAGGACTTCGACCTGGACCGCTGCGCCGCGTACAGCGACTCGCACAACGACATCCCGATGCTCTCGCTGGTCGGACATCCCTACGCCATCAACCCGGACGCCAAGCTCCGCAAGCACGCGCGGCGGCTGGAATGGCGGCTGCGCGACTACCGGACCGGCCGCAAGGCCGCCAAGGTCGGCATCCCGGCAGCGGCCGGAGTGGGCGCGCTCGCCGGCGGCACCGTCGCCGCCGTGGCCCTGCACCGCCGCCGCAGGTAGCGCCACCGGCGATCCCGCACTCACTCCGCACGGCCCCGGCTTTGGCTCCGGGGCCGTACGCACGTGTGCGCGCGCACCGTCCGGACGTTCTACCCGTACGACCCGCGCGACACTCCCGGCGCACTCACTCAGGCACAACCCATCACGCGACCAAACAGATCTTGACGCAATCTGACTAATAAACGGTCACCATGTGCGACTTGATGCGTCGCCTAGGCGGCACGGAAGCGACGTAATCGATGATTTGAGCAACTGGGTGTAGCGCTGCCTGTACGAAGCGTTATTCTCCTCAGACGCATACCGGACCCCACACGTCGCCACGACGAGTGAATGGTCCCGCACTGCACGTGATGGAAGCTCTGCCTCTGGGAGTCCCGTGTACCCACACGTCGGGGTTGACGCCTCGGGCCTGGCTACGCTGCGCGCAACGGTCCTCGACCACTTGCGCGGCTTCGTCCCCACCGCGTACGCCGTACCCGCCTTCGCCGCACCGGCCCCTGCCGTGAGCGGCCCTATCGGATCTTGCTATGCCCTGGCGAACGGCGGTGCGGCGGTCGGCAGACGGGGAAGCCGAAGCAGCGCCGCCGCCTCGACCACCGCTCGCCGGCCCACCGCCGACAGCGACAGCGCCCGCATGATGGAACTCGTCGAGCGGGCCCAGGCCGGTGAGGCCGAGGCCTTCGGCCGGCTGTACGACCAGTACAGCGACACCGTCTACCGCTACATCTACTACCGCGTGGGCGGGAAGGCGACCGCGGAGGATCTCACCAGCGAGACGTTCCTGCGCGCGCTGCGCCGGATCTCCACCTTCACCTGGCAAGGGCGCGACTTCGGCGCCTGGCTGGTCACCATCGCAAGGAATCTGGTCGCCGACCACTTCAAGTCGAGCCGTTTCCGACTGGAAGTGACCACAGGCGAAATGCTCGACGCCAACGAGGTCGAGCGCAGCCCCGAGGACTCCGTGCTGGAGTCCCTTTCGAACGCGGCGCTGCTGGAAGCCGTACGGAAACTCAACCCCCAGCAGCAGGAGTGCGTCACGCTGCGCTTTCTGCAGGGACTCTCGGTCGCCGAAACGGCCCGGGTCATGGGGAAGAACGAAGGAGCGATCAAAACCTTGCAGTACCGGGCTGTCCGCACGCTGGCCCGGCTGCTCCCGGAAGACGCACGCTGACCGCCACTCACCGCCCGTACCGCCGCCCCGCTCCGTCCGCCTCCGTGTATCTCCGTCCACCTCCACCACGGACTCAACTCACAGTCGGTGACGCCTCGATGACGCGCTGGTCCGATCATCCGTCGCGCGTAACCCAAGTGCCGCGCCGCTCGTTGTGCGGGATGCAGGCTCCCTGCGGTCACGCCATGCCCGCAGCCACTCACTCAATCGTGTGGATGTGCTCAAGGCGTGCAACCTTCCGGACCCCCAGGGGAGTCGATCGTCATGACGAGAGGAGGTGCCGCCAGTGATCGCGAACATTTCGGCACACCGGCGGGCGAACGCCTTCGCCCAGGCCCTGGAAGACCAGACGGTCCAGGGCGCGGCGGCCGAACAGCCCGCCGAGTCGGCCGAACCGGCCGAACAGGGGCGGCTGTTGGCCCTGGCGAGTGGTCTCGGCGACCTGCCGAAACCCACGCTGGACCCCGAGGTCAAAGTGGTGCAACGGGCACAGCTCGTGGCAGCCATGGAGGCCATGCTGCTGGAGGGCACAGCGGCCGGAGGTGCGTCGTCGGGCCCTGCCGTGCCCGAGCAACGGAAACCGGGCCGGGGCGCCCACCGGGCCTCCCCGCTCCGGAAATTGCGCCCACGAACGCGCTGGTCCAAGAGCCTCGCGGCCGGCGGACTCACGGTCGGTGTGGCGGCCGGCGCGTTCGGCGGAGTGGCAGCCGCCAGCTCCGACGCTTTGCCGGGTGACTCGCTGTACGGGCTGAAGCGTGGCATGGAGGACTTCAAGCTCAATTTGGCGGACGACGAATCCGACCGCGGCGAGCTGTATCTCGACCATGCCTCGACCCGGCTCAGCGAAGCTCGCCGGCTGATGGAGCGCGGCCGTTCCGGCCAGTTGGACCACGAATCCCTGGGCGAGATCCGACGCACTCTGAGCGGTATGAAACACGACGCCACCGAGGGCCATCGCCTGCTTCACCAGGCATACGAACGGGACGGCTCGCTCGGCCCGATCGCCACCCTCTCGTCGTTCTCCGCCTCGCACCGCCAGGCGTGGAACGGGCTCCGCGACCGGCTGCCGGTCCAGTTGACGGATGTGGGCAACGAGGTCAACTCGGTGTTCGACGCCATAGACGAAGAGGTCGCTCCGCTGCAGTCACTGCTGCCACCCGCCCGCGAGACCCGGGGCGCCACCCGGCCCGGCTCCACCCAGGACTCCTCCGGCGCCGACCGTACGAACCATCCCTCGCCCTCCTCACCGAGCGGGAACGACGGCCGCTCGCGTTCCAGCGACAGACCGAACCCGTCGGGGACAGGCTCCGACAGCTCGGCCGGAGACGGTTTCTTCGACGGCGGCCTGCTCGACCCGCCGTTGAACAGCGTCACCCCGTCACCGTCCGAGAACAGCCCCGTCCAGCCCGGTCCCGACGTCACCATCCCGCCGCTACTGCCCGACCTGCTGCCCGGCCTGGGCTTCGACGCCGAAGACGACGGCTAGGACGACTAGCCGACTAGAACGACTACGACAACTAGGACGGCTACGACGACTAGGACGCGTTTGAGACATAGCGTCGTCATGTCCCAGGGGCGTATGAGCAGGCGGTACAGGGGTGAGGCGCGGTACTCCTCGGGGGAGTACCGCGCCTCGGCCATTTCTCACGCCTGATGTCAGCGGCCGGACGTCAGAAGAAGACGGACCGCCGCTGCACCAGCAGCTTGTACAACGTGTGCTGGATCTGCTCCCGTACCTGATCCGTCAGATTGAACATGAGCATCGGGTCCTCCGCCGCCTCCGGCGGATAATTGTCCGTGGGAATCGGCTCGCCGAACTGGATCGTCCACTTCGTCGGCAGCGGAAGCACTCCCAGAGGACCCAGCCAGGGAAACGTCGGCGTGATCGGGAAGTACGGAATACCCAGCAACCGCGCCAGCGTCCTCGCGTTGCCGATCATCGGATAGATCTCCTCGGCCCCCACGATCGAGCAGGGCACGATCGGCACTCCCGCACGCAGAGCCGTCGAGACGAACCCGCCACGGCCGAAGCGCTGCAGCTTGTAGCGCTCGCCGAACGGTTTCCCGATGCCCTTGAAGCCCTCCGGCATCACCCCGACGACCTCGCCGCGCTGCAGAAGCCTTTCCGCGTCCTCCGCGCACGCCAGGGTGTGACCGGCCTTCCGCGCCAATTCGTTGACCACCGGCAGCAGGAAGACCAGGTCCGCGGCCAGCAGCCGCAGATGCCGGTCCGCCGGATGGTTGTCATGGACGGCGACCTGCATCATCAGCCCGTCCAGCGGCAGCGTCCCGGAGTGATTGGCCACCACCAGCGCCCCGCCGTCCGACGGGATGTTCTCGATGCCCTTCACCTCGACCCGGAAGTAGTTCTCGTAGAGCGGCCGGATCAACGACATCAGGACCTGGTCGGTGAGTTCCTTGTCGTAACCGAACTCGTCGACCTCGTAATCACCGGTGACCCGTCGGCGCAGAAACGCCAGCCCGCCGGCGATCCGCCGCTCCCAGCTACTCCCCGTGTCCCGCGACCCGGCCTCACCGGCCGCGTCCGGGCCGCCGAAAGCCCCGGCCTCGGCATCCTCCGGCACTCGCTCATCGGCCGCACGGTCCTCCGTCGCCTGTTCCGGTGGCCGCTCCTTCGCCGACGGCTCCGGCACAGGCGTCAGCGGACCCTGTTTGCGGCCCTGCCCCTGTCCCAGCGAGCGCTTCGCGGCACCGTCCTTGGCCTGCTTGGGCCGGCCGCCGGCGGAGGCACGCCTCGACCGCGGTTCGTCGCCGAAGGGAATGACCTTGGCATCGGCCATATCAGGAGCGCTCCTTGCTGACGAGAGTGGAGAGCCGGTCGACCGTACGAGCCACAGCCTCGGGCGGCAGCAGCCCGGCGCCCCGGCCGCGCGCGAAGTCCGCGAAAGCCTCCGCCGTCGTATACGTGGGCACAAAACCCAGTGTCTCGCGCATCTGGTCCGTACTCACAACTCTGCCGTGAGTCAGCAGCCGGATCTGCTCCGGCGAGAAGTCCGTCATCCCGATCGTGCGCAGCGCCGAGCCGACCCAGGTCACGGCGGGCAGCGGGACGGGCACCGTGGGCCGCCCCAGCCGCCGTGAACACTGCGAAAGCAGCAGCACACCGTCACCGGCGATATTGAACGTCCCGCTGTTCAGCGTCCCGCGCCGCGGCTCGTCCGAGGCGATCAGCAGCACATCGATGACGTCGTCCTCATGGACGAACTGCAATCGCGGGTCAAATCCGAAGACCGTCGGCAGAACCGGCAGCGAGAGATATTCGGCGAACGGAGAATCCGCGGCGGGCCCAAGGATGTTCGCGAACCTCAGGACACAGACGGCCACATCCGGCCTGCGCCGCGCGAAGCCGCGTACATATCCCTCGACCTCCACGGCGTCCTTGGCGAAACCGCCGCTCGGCAGCGATTTGGGCGGTGTGGTCTCGGTGAAAACCGCCGGGTCGCGAGGCGCCGAGCCGTACACGCTCGTACTGGACTTGACCACCAGACGCTTCACGGTCGGCGACTTCTGGCAGGCGCCGAGGAGCTGCATCGTGCCGATGACATTGGTCTCCTTGACCGTGGCACGACTGCCGGTTCCCAGCGGAGTACCCGTCACATCCATATGGACGACGGTGTCGACATGATGCTGGGCCAGGACTCTCGCTATGGCGGGCTGGCGGATATCGGCCTGAATGAATTCCGCGGCACCGAGATGGTGCTCAGGAGGGACCGCGTCCACAGCGATCACCCGATCCACGTCGGAATCGCGTTGCACGCGTCGTACGAAACGGCCTCCGAGCTGCCGGGCCGCTCCGGTCACGAGCACGACCTTGCCCAAGATCAGCGCCTTCCCCTAGGTCTTCCACGTCCTGTCCGGTCGATCGTCGTGGATCAGCCCGGGGCGTCTGGTGCGGCGCATCGCCAGGCGGAGGATCGGCGTCGTCGATGGACGGACGTACGTGGACGACTCCGGCAACGCAGCGAGGTGCCGTACCAGGCGTCGCCGGCCCGCGAAGACCGACCGGACAGCGCCTAAGCGTCACCGTAGCCGGTCGGCATTGCACGGGGATGACCACGCGACACGCTTGACGGCTTATTTGGCCGAACAAAGACCGCGGCCCCTCCACCAGAACGGTGGAGGGGCCGCGAATTGCACGAACAGCCGCCGCTTACTTCTTGTTGCGACGCTGAACGCGGGTGCGCTTGAGCAGCTTGCGGTGCTTCTTCTTGGCCATCCGCTTACGCCGCTTCTTGATAACAGAGCCCACGACTACCCTCGCTCACTTCTCTTCACTCGGTGCGGGGCGTCTGGGCCCACACGACCTACGTCGGCCTAGCCTACCCGTCGCCGAGTGAGGGACGTAATCCGAGGGCACGCCCTAGGCCCTGTCTGACACATCCCGCCTGGCCTGCGACGCCTGGCACGCACGCTCACCGCGTTGTCGGAGTCATCCGAGTACGTCCAGTACACGGATGATCCTCCGCCTTGGGATCGCACGCACCAGACGTCGCGGGCCCCGCCCTCCGGGCGGACGGCGCTAGGTGTCAGACACGCCCTAGGCCGACTCAACCCCCACAAAGGACTCGCGGAGGTACTCGTGAACCGCTTGCTCCGGCACCCGGAAAGACCTGCCCACCCGGATCGCCGGCAGATGACCACTGTGCACCAACCGGTACACGGTCATCTTCGACACACGCATCACCGAGGCGACCTCCGCCACGGTAAGGAACTTGACCTCGTTGAGAGGCCTCTCGCTGCCAGCAGCCATGACCCACCTGTACCTTCCGCACACGACGGCCACCGGCTTCCCCTCCGGTAACTCTTCGTCGCTGTGCGCTCACACCCCAGACTAGGGGCGGGTGATACGAGTGGGGAAGAGGAGTAGCCTTCGGCCGCCTACTGTGACAGACACGCTCGATTGAGTACATAGCGAGTAAGCGGCCGGTAGTAAGCCGATCGCACCGCATCATCAAGCGGAACAGCCACGGACACTCGTCCCTCCGCCTCTCCGACGAACAGCGCGGGATCGTCCGTATCGGCCAGGCCAATGGCCTCAATCCCGAGCTGACCTGCGCCGCAGACCCAGCCATGGTCCCCGACGACCAGCTCGGGAAGCGGCCCGCCGGCCTCCGCCAGCCCGTCCAGCGCCACCCGAACCGGCAGCGGTGAATGGGTGTGCGCGCCGGGCTCACTCCCGGCGCACCCGGCTCCTGGTTCCCGCACCAACGCCACACCCCCTACGTAGCCGAGGTTGTACGTGCGTACGCCGAACCGGGTCGTTATGTCGATACATCTCCCCTGCGCCGGGGTGAGGACGAGACATCCCGCCGCCGACAAAGCGTCTGCGAGACCTGCGTAGAATCCAAGCAATCGGTGCGGATGTCCCGTCCCGAACAGCACCGGGACCCGGTGCGCCGCGGCTTGGCGCAGCCGCTCGGCGAACGCGTCCAGCGCGCTGAGCGTCCGCTCCGGATCGATCACATCCGGACCTGACACATGATCGGGATCGCTCGAAACCCCACACTTCTCGGCCATGAGCTGGAGCAAGTCCCGTTCGGCCCACGCCCATTCGGGATCAAGTCCGAGCGTCACACGCGGATCGCGAGCAGCGAAGAGACGGTAGCTGCGCAGGCTCTCCTCCCGCGACGTGGCCACGGGACCGGCCAGCCTGGCCGCCAGTAGATGCGCCCGCAGCGCTCCGGTGCTCAACACCCTGCCGATGGTCCCGGTTCCGGCGCCTCTCCGGGGCGGAACCCTGGATTCTCCGCACAGTTGGCGTAACAGCCGGCGGCAGACGGACCCGTTCCGGAAGACTCTCCGCCTCCCCGGCGGGCCTTCGCTCACGGAGGATTACGGGAACAGCCCTCAGGCCAGCAGCCCTCGCAGCGGGAACACGGCCTTCCGCGTAGCCAGGATCGCCTGGTCCAGCCGGTCCGCCGGATCGTAACCGCTCTCCCACGACCGCCAGCCCGGTGTCCGTCCGTCCGTCATCCGCCCAGGTCCCAACTGGCGTGTCCGTGCGTACACCTCGTCCCGCCACGACGCCGGTATCACCGACTCCGGATCGACCGGCTCATGCGCCGCGATGCCCACCAGATGCGTCCAGGACCGCGGCACCACATCCACCACCGCGTAACCGCCGCCGCCGAGCGCGACCCACCTCCCGCCGTCGGCGTGCTCGTGCGCCAGGTCGTGGCAGGCCTCCTGCACCGCACGCTGCGCGTCCAGCGACACGGCCAGATGCGCCAGCGGGTCCTCGAAGTGCGTATCCGCGCCGTGCTGGGTCACCAGCACCTGCGGCCGGAAGTCCGCCAGCAGCTCGGGCACCACCGAATGGAACGCCCGCAGCCAGCCCTCGTCACCCGTCCCGGCCGGCAGCGCCACATTCACCGCGCTGCCCTCGCCCGCTCCGGCGCCGGTCTCCTCCGGCCAGCCGGTGCCAGGAAAAAGCGTCCGCGGATGCTCGTGCAACGAGACCGTCAGGACGCGCGGATCCTCCCAGAACACAGCCTGCACACCGTCTCCGTGATGCACATCCACATCGATGTAGGCGACCCGCTCCGCACCCAGCTCAAGCAGCCGTGCCACGGCCAGTGCGGCGTCGTTGTAGACGCAGAACCCGGAGGCGGAGCCCGGCATCGCATGATGCAGTCCGCCCGCGAAGTTGACAGCATGAGCGGCCTCGCCGTGCCACACCGCCTCGGCGGCACCGACCGATTCACCGGCGATCAGCGCCGACGCCTCATGCATCCCGGCGAAGGCCGGGTCGTCCATGGTGCCGAGACCGTACGAACCGTCGGCGGACCGCGGATCCAGCGAGACCCGTCGTACCGCGTCCACATAGTCCTGATGGTGCACGAGCCGGAGCGTCGAATCGCCGGCGGCCGGCGCGGACACCACGTCGACCGCTCTGTCCAGCCCGTACGCCCGCACCAACCCCATGGTCAGCGCCAACCGGACCGGATCCATCGGATGGCTGGACCCGAAGTCATAACCCGTTACTGCGTCATCCCACATCAACAGTGCGCGGCCGCTCATGCCCGCCACCGTATCGGGCCGGACCCGCTCCGAACGAGCGGGCGTACACCAGGGTCACCAGGATCATCACCATCGGCACCAGCATCGCGCCCCGATAGCTCCACGCGTCGCCGAGCGCCCCCACCAGCGGGGCCCCGATCAGAAAACCCACATAGTTGAAGATATTGAGCCGGGCCACCGCGGCATCGCTGGCAGCGGGAAACAGCCGCCCGGCCGCTGCGAAGGTCTGCGGCACGATCACACACAGCCCGAGCCCCAGCGTCGTGAATCCGACGATCCCCACCCAGGCCCCAGGCGCCAGCGCCACCACCGCGAACCCGGCCGCCGCCAGCAGCGCCCCGCCCCGTACAACGGCCACCGCTCCGAACCGCCGCACGCCGAGATCTCCGGCCGCACGCCCCAGCAGCGTGGTGACCATATAGGCGTTGTACGGAACGGTCGCCAGCTCCTCCGAGCCGCCCAGCACATCCTGGAGGTACTTCGCGCTCCAGTTCGACACCGTCGAATCACCGATGTACGCGAAGGCCATGACAAGGCAGAGCGGCAGCAGAAGCCTGAACACGACCGGCTTGCCGCCGTGACTCTTCTCCACGCTGTCCACGGCACCGCCCGCCCGCTCGCGCTCAGCATCCACGTACCAGCGGCTCCCCACGAGCACGGCCGACAACAGCACCGCCACCGCGGGCAGATAGGACATCAGCAGCGACCAGTCCCAGTGCGCTCCCGCCCAGGCCAGCGAGGCCCCGGTGATCCCGCCAAGGCTGTACGCCGCATGGAAGCCCAGCATGATGCTGCGCCCGTACGCCCGCTGAAGGCTCACTCCGAGCATATTCATCGACGCGTCCAGCGCGCCGACCGCGAGCCCGAACGCTCCCAGGGCCACCGCGATGTGCCACAGCCGGTCTCCCGCTCCGACGCCGAGAAGAGCCAGCAGTACGACAGGCTGCGCCCATCGCAGCAGCACTCCCGGCCGCACCCGCGCCACAAGCCTTTCGGTGACAACACTGCCGAACCCGGCGAGGACCGGCACCGCGGCGAGAAACGCCGGAAGGAGCCCGTCGGATATGCCGTACCGGTCCTGGACGGCTGGGATACGAGTCACGAGAAGAGCGAAGGTCACCCCCTGGACGAGGAAACTCAGCGCAAGGGAGACCCGGCCGTGCCGTAAACGCGCATCCGTCATGGCCGGACAGCGTAGGGCGCCTCGCTACCCGTGGGTAGACGGATCAGGCAACGGATCGGCCAAGCAGTTCCGGCAGTCGCGCCATCCTGGAGAAGTATCCGGTCGCCCCGGTCAGCTTCTCGGCGGGTGTCATCGCGGTGAACGCGTACACATCCATGCCCGCGGCCCTGGCGGCCGCGACCCCGAGCGGGCTGTCCTCCACGACCGCGCAGCGCTCCGGAGCCACTCCCATCCGCTCGGCCGCATGGAGAAAGAGATCCGGGGCCGGCTTACCTCGTCCGACGTCCTGCGCGCTGAAGACAATGTCGTCTCCGAACCAACGGTCCAGGCCGGTTTTACGGTGCCCGACCCGGATCCGCTCATGGCTGCCGGACGAGGCGACGCAGTACGGCACTCCGTCGGCGGCCAGCTTCTCCAGCACCTCGACCGCGCCGGCGACCGGCTCCAACTCTCTTTCGAAAGCGGCGAAGACTCTGGCGTGCAGAGTGTCGTCGAAGTCCGCGGGCAGCCGCTGCCCAGTCCGCTCCTCCACGAAGTCATGCACGCGATGGACGGCGGCTCCCATGTAGTCCCGCAGGGAGTCCTCGTAGGACGTGGGATGGCCGAGCTCGGTGAGATAGGCGGCCAGAATGGTGTTGGAGAGGGGCTCGCTGTCGACGAGGACACCGTCATTGTCGAAAATGATCAGCTCGTAGCGCATACCTCGACCCTAAACCGGTCCTGAACGCAGGAATGCCCTGTACCTAAAGGCACAGGGCATTCCCACAACAATTGTTCGGCAGCGTCCTACTCTCCCACAGGGTCCCCCCTGCAGTACCAT
>NZ_JARBAE010000089.1:0-9547 GCF_033795305.1 Streptomyces sp. AK02-01A | reverse complement strand
CACCACCGCCCCCAGCCCCGCCCCGCGATACGGGCGAGGACATCCTGGAGGAGGAGCGGCTCCTCCTCGCCGCCGCGACCGCGTACCCGGCTGACCTGCAGCAGATGCGCTGGCTCCACCCCGACGACTTCGCCCTGCCCCTCCATGGGGCCCTGTTCCACTGCGTGAGCGCTCTCGCTCACCGCGGTGATCCCGTCGACCCGGTCACCATGCTCGGGGAGGCCCAGCACCGAGGACTACTCACCGCGGACATCACCGCGAACGACCTGGTAGCCCTGCTGTCTGCGCCGGCAAACTCGCCCGAGTACTGGGGAGAACGCATCCTCCACCGCGCACTGCTCGCCCAGGCACACGCCACAGCCCGGCGCATCCACACCTACGCCGAGGACCTCACCAACACGCCCCACCAGCTCATCACCGGCAGCCGCCGCGCCCTCGCCGACCTCCACGCCATACGAGCCCGCCACCAGCGCATCAACATCCCGCCCAGCCCACCGGCCGCACCGCGTACAACCCGAACTCCGGCCACCCGCGCCACCACAGCCGGCATGACCCGATAACAACCCAACCCCGGCCCGGCCAACACCCCGAGACTTGATCGAGCGAGCTGACCGCGGACGCAGGATGAGACCAACGCCGTTCGGCACCACAGTCACGGAGGCCGTCCGGATAGCCATAACGCACATCGACAACAGCTGAATCCCGGCCGTCGAGGCACCGGACCATACCTGCCGCTGGCTTCAGCCTTTCTCCCAGCGAGACTGGTCCTGCGGCCGGCGCGACAGAGCGTCGGCGAGCGGCTTCAGCGCCGCTTCCAGCAGGTCGGACTGCCGGGCGGGTCGACTGGGATGCAACCGCATGACATGGAAGACGTGGTCGCGTACGGCGGCGTTGCGCAGGCTGCCGGACTGTTTGCCGCGCAGGATGTCCAGCATGCTGGGGCCGGACTCCTCCTGGATGGCTTCGATCATTTCTAGCTCTTCGATGTCCACGATCTCCACCGGATCGGTGTCTGGTTCCTGCAACAGTCCGCGGGCGCGGGCGCGTTCACGGATCACGGTGAGGGTGACCGGGTTGACGGGGAAGCCCTCGGGCAGCACAAGCAGCGGCAGGTACCGACGGTCGGCGATAGCCGACGTGCCGGTGAGCGCGGCCTCGTCGCGTCGCAGTGCGGCGATGGTCGCGTCGATCTGGTCGAGTTCCTCGATGAGCTTGTCGATGTCCTCGATCTGTGATTCGCCGGGAACGGCGGTGGCGGCTTCACGGCGCAGCTGGGAGGTCGTGACCTCGATGACGATCCAGGTGCCGGGGTAGTCGATCGCGGCGTCGGCGATGCGCTGCCCCTGGGCGGTGTAGGCCGCCTTGAGCTCGGCGTCGTCGTAGACCCGACGGGTGGTGCCTTCGTCACCCGTGATCCTGTGCAGGACTTCACTTACGTAGACCTCGCTGAGGTGGCGCAGGGTCGACTCGGCCCGGGCCGCAAGCTTGCGGTGGCCCGGGGGCTTGGTGTGCCCTGGCGGCGGGGACTTGATGTCCCAGATCGGCAGCCATCCGAAGGCGCGGTTGAGCAGGTGGCGGGGGTGGAGGATAAGCAGCCGGTCCTCGGGCAGGCGGAGGACCGGCCACTCCTGGAAGGGGTCGAAAGACCATTCGGTGCGATGTGCGGGCAGTTGGCTGCGCACCGCCTCCCGCATTCCCGGCAGGTCGGTGCTGATCAGCGCTAGCACCGCCTCGACCTGCTCGGTGGGTATGTCCAGGCCGGCCAGTTCACCCCGTTCGATGACGAAACGACCGGAGGTGGTGACCATCCACAGGTAGCCGGCGACGGCACCCAGGGACTCGAACTGGATGCCCGTGCTGTCCCGGTAGGCCCGGCTGAGGTCGACGATGCCCGGCTCGCCCTGGTGCTCGGCCGGCAATTGCAGCCAACGGCGCGCATAGCGGGCCAGGAATCCTGCGACGGACCAGTTGTGGTTGAAGTGCTGGTTGGCGATGATCTCCCGGCCCAGCGTGCCCGGCCGGTCCCCGATGATGGTCGAGCCGGAGTCGGGGAACACCCCCATCGTCTGGGTGAGGGCGAACAAGGCGCCCACGACGTCGCCCTCTTCCATGCCTTCGGGGGGCAGGGTGTCCGGCGAAGTCTCCATGGCCATGCGGGCCAAAAGCATGAAGGCTTGGGGCACGAGGAGTCGGCGGGTCTTGTCTTTGAGCAGGTTAAGAACACGACTGCGGATCGGTTCCTTGAACAGCCGGTCGGCAAACCCATGGTCGACTGAGGCGACGGATGCACCAGGAACGGCCAGGGCGTTGAGGACCATGGCACAAAAACGTAGAACGCCTTCCACGGGAAGGCGCTGCAGCTGGCTTTCGGTGTAGCCGGAAGACAGCTGGAATCCGAAGATCTCTTCCGGGGTGAGGAAGACCGCGGTCAGATCGATCGGCGCTGGCTCCTGGGACGAGGCCGGGACCCACAACCCACTGGGGCGTTCGTTCCAGCGCGGGATGAGAGCCGTCGCGGTCGATCCCTGCAGCACCGGGTTGCCTGCCGACGGGTCGGCCAGATAGCTGGTCCGCAGGGAGGCAGGCTCGGCCTCGGCAAGCATCCGGCTCATGGTCTCGATCTGCTGGGCGAGGCGGTCTCCTGCGTCCATAAGCGCTCCCGTTGTACACATACCGCTGACCGTGGACTCGGCTGCCAGCATCCCAATCTAGCCTCGCGCTTTCAGGAAGCGGGTTGTCCGATGGGTGGTCAGGTAAGCGAAAAGTGCCTCTGACCAGCAAGAATGAGGATTGTCGAGGTCCTTGTTCCTGCCACCGTCGGAGGCACTTCTCAGGTGAAGAAGCGTATCGGGTCCTATCCACGCGTCCGCATCGAGGGCGGCGGTCGGGCGGTGGCGTCCCAGGCCGGGGCCGTGCTGCTGGTCCAGACCGCCCGCAAAGCCGGGCTGGACCAGACGATATCGACGGCGCTTGCGCCGTGGCGGAAGGCTCGGGCGGTGCATGATCCGGGCAAGATCCTGCTGGACGTTGCCCTCGCGGTCGCGCTGGGCGGGGACTGCCTCGCGGACGTCGCCATGCTGCGGGCCGAGCCGGCCGTGTTCGGGCCGGTGGCCTCGGACCCGACGGTCTCCCGCCTCATCGAACACCCTCGCCACCGCTGGGCCGAAGGCCCTTACCGCGATAAGGGCCGCGCGGGCCGAAGCCCGCGAACGAGTCTGGAAGCTGGCCAGGAACGCGGCCCCAGACGTCGCAGGGCAGGTGACCGTGGACCTGGACGGGGTGCTCGTGCTGGCCCACTCCGAGAAACAGGACGCCACCGCAACCCGGCAGAAGACCTTCGGACACCATCCACTGGTGGCCTTCGTCGATCACGGAAGCGGCGGCAGCGGGGAACCGGTCGCAGGTTTACCGCGGCCCGGAAACGCGGGCAGCAACACCGCCGCCGACCACATCACCACCACCCAACTCGCCCTGGCCCAGCTCCCGAAGAAGTATCGGCGAGGCCGATCCACGCTGATCCGCACCGACTCCGCCGGCGGCACCCACGAGTACACAGCATGGCTCGCGAAGCGTGGCAGGTGGCTGTCGTACTCGGTTGGCATGCCCATCACCGACACCATCCACCAGGCCGTCCTCAAAGTCCCGCCCGCCGCATGGACGGCAGCCATCGAACCGGGCGGTGAGATCCGCGACGGCGCCTGGGTCGCCGAACTCGACGGAGACGTCCTCAAAGGCTGGCCGAAGGGGATGCGGCTGATCGTCCGCAAGGAACGTACCCATCCCGGAGCACAGTTGCGCTTCACTGATGCCGACGGCCTGCGGCTCACCGCGTTCGCCACCAACACCACCAGTTCTCCGATCGCCGCACTCGAACTGCGACACCGCCAACGCGCACGCGCCGAAGACCGCATCCGCGCCGCCCGCGCCACCGGCCTGCGAAACCTTCCCCTGCACAAAACGGCGCAGAACCAGATCTGGCTGGAGATCGTGCAGATCGCTCTCGACCTGCTGGCCTGGATGCCCATGCTTGCCTTGTCCGGTGAAGTCCGCAGGTGGGAGCCCCGCCGTCTGAGACTCCGCCTCTTCTCCGCCGCCGCCTAGCTCGTCACGACCGCCCGCCGCCGACACCTGAGATTCCCGCGCCACTGGCCATGGACCGACGTCATCACCGGCGCGATCGAGCGACTCGAGGCTCTCCCGAACCCCGGCTGACCAGCAGATCCACCCGTCCCTGCGAGAGAACGCTCCATCCCGGAGCAGTGGAACCCGGCGTTCACCCGACACGACACTCGGGCCCACAGCCTGCCCAACTACGGTCATCGGCAACGAAATGGGCCACCGACTCCGTCGGCAGCCCACTATGAAAGATCGAGGCTAGACGTGTGTCCTAATCTGAGCGTTGCCCAATCGTCCCTAGACGTCTACCCAGGCTGCTTGAGGTTCCAGATGGGGCGGCTCCTCCAGGGCGGCTCAGATCTGTCCTCATGAGGCCCTCTCGGTCTGGAGCCCGGACGGCCACGGACAGCAAAGGCCCGTGGAGGAGCGCCGTTGTCAGGTAGTGCCCCGTATATTCAGCAAGGACTTCAAGACATGCCGTAATGCCGTCCGAAGAGTCAGCCAGTCGCTTGACCCTCCCTGTGAAGTCGCAACTGCTCGGCACGTAGGAAGTGCTGTTCCCGGGCTCGAATGACTCCACGACTTTGCCATCAACCATGTAGTACAGCGTGGTAAGCACCTGCCCAGTTCGACTCAGGACAAATACTTCTGTCTCCTTTGAGAGTTTATGTCGAATGCCGGGCGTGAAGCCGATGCAGTTGTCGAACTCGATACAAAAGGACCAGCCCCCGAGGCTTCCCGCGCGCAGTGCGGTACTCGTTGCAGTTGGCTCGTAGCTTTTGAACCACTCTTCGGACGTAATCCATCGGGCCTTGGAGACGTCGGCGCCATATGCTTCGAGTACGTCTTCAACGGTGCTTCCCGCCGACAACGCGAGGCAGAATTGTCCCGATTGGCCCAAACTCCAGGATTCTTCCGTCATTACGGCCTCCGCCACCAGAGAGTCAAACTGCCAATTCTACCGTCACCTGGCCGTGCGCCCACGGCACCCGCTGTGGGCACACGGCTCTAGCGCTGCCTTAGAACGGTACACTCAGGTAGAAGGGTTCCTTGTTGATAATTCGCTGATTCTGTATCAGGTTGCTGTAGGCCGTGCCAGCCAGTTGGTTTACCCCCAGGGGAACATGCCCGCGGACGCACGGTTCAGTGAACGTGACAGGTCTGGCGGGATCCGCCTCGTAGATGTTCCACTCGCCATCCTCAAGGAGTGGGACGATCTCGGCGCACAGGCCCCCGTCGGTTCCTCCCTGCCAGGTTGAGGCGAACGGGAACTCGTCGCAGGAGTCGTCCGGGACGATATCGACTTTCCTTACGAAGGCGATCGAGCTCTGGGTGCCGCATGTCTTGAGCCGTCTCGTCTCACCGTCCAAGGCTCGGGTCATAGGCTGTCCTGAATACCGACCCCACTTGCCAGGAAGATTGTACTGGGCCCAGTCGTAGGTGGCGCCAGCTGCGCCGTAGGTAGCTAGCGGCAGTTCCAGTTCAGGAGACACACTAGGCAGTGCACAGCCTGTGCTTGTATTGCCCGACTCCGTCAGAGCGGAGTCGCATCGGATGGTGCGAGGATTGGACCAGTTCACTGCAGGCAGGGGAACAGGTGCGGTGCCGGTCTGGAACATGGTCATGCGATAGTTGACCGTGGCCGCGTCAGCCACACCGACCGCTGGAACGTTGGAGTAGGACACCCTTCCCGTGGCCACGCCCAGCTCTGTCAACGCCTTGTTCCCCACCCAAGGGTTCTTGTTCGTTGCGGTGCACTGCGAGGTGCACGACGCTTCGACAGCGACACTCAGGCTCGCCAGTTGGCCGGTGAAGTCAACGGCCTCGACTACGAAATCCTCGTTCCATGCACCTGAGCGCGGGTTGAGCGTGGCGCTGGAACTGACGTAGAGGATCGCCGTACCGAGGACCTCTTGCTGCGCACCTCGCAGTGTGAACGTCACCTTCAGCTCACGAAGGCAGGCGCTCAGGCGCTCAAAACGCCAGGTGCCAGGATCTGCGATCGCACAAACCTGAGCGGATGCGGCCAAAGCCGCACGGCTTGTGGTAGCTGTGCGAATAGATGGCGCGAGGGCCGGTGCTAGCGAAGTGCACACACGTGTAGCGCCGGAGCGCCGCTCTGCGGATCCTGGAGCGGTTGGCGAGCAGGTCTCCGGGGCAGAGGTTGCCTGCTGACTATTCGATGATGCGGCGCCATGCTGCTCGGGCCGATTTTGCAGCGTCCCAAGTAGCCGGCCGTGCGTGCGCTCAGGCTCTGCATTCTTCGTGCTTGCCAGCGCCTGATTGGGGAGCAAGATGAGGGCGAGGGTTATTGCCGCCAGCGCAGCACCCAGTCTTCGCCAACTCACTATGACTTCCTTCCCTGTTACGGTTCGAGGGTATGGCTAGCACCAAGCCAGAACCATGGAGACTTCATGGTCAACAGCCTGGTAGCTGAACCGTACTGTCGCGTGACCACAGAAGGTGGAGTGGAATCGGCCAACATCGCTTCCGTAGGCCGAGTTTGGGCATCCATGAGGGGAGATCGAGGGCGATCTCGCGGGATTCCATCCAGATCTGGCCCCGATTCGCCAGTGGGTTTCGGTCGCTGATCAGTGCGTTGTGGCAAACCGGATCTCGTTCGAGGTGTGCGGCAGCGGGTGATCGTCTGGACGGAGGTTCGGGTGCGGTCGCGGGCATGAAAGAACGGGCTCCTTGGTAGTGACGCGGTTACGACACCAGCACGACCAAGGAAGCCCGTTGCCCGATTAGTTGAACAGCATCACTGTGCCTGCGTCCACCACGGTCACCCCTGGGTGTGACTGCTACGTGCACAGGTTCGGTTCGATCGCTCCGGGACAGCGGGTGCGGTGCTATCCCAGTGACATGACGGACGCGGAGTGGGCCGAGGTCCGCGCCGCGATGCCGGTGCGACCTGGCTCCTGAAGCGGGGCGGACGCCCGGAGGCGTTCTGCCATCGCGAGGTGCTCGACGCGGTGCGTTACCTCGTCGCCAACGGCGTGAAGTGGACGGCCTGCCGGTCGACTTCCCGTACTGGCGGGCGGTCTACGATTTCTTCCGCCGCTGGCGGTCCTGCGACTACGCGCGTGAACTCTACGAACGCCTGCGCCGCACGATGCGGGAACGCGCAGGGCGCAACGCCGAGCCCAGTGCGGGAATCATCGACAGTCAGCCGGTGGACGCCTCCGAGACCGTCGGCGAGGACAGCCGCGGATACGACGGCGGCAAGTCACGCGACGGACGCAAGCACCACATCCTGACCGATACCGAGGGCCTGCTCCTCGAGGTCACCGTGACCACGGCCGATGTGCACGATTCCAAGGCCGCCCCGGCGCTGCTGGAGGCATTCATGGAACAGCCGGGCCGGCTGCTGAAACTGGTGTGGGTCGACAGCGCCTACCAGGGTCCTGCGCTGGCGAAGGCTTTCGCCCGACACGGTGTCCGCATCGAGGTCGTGCGCCGCTGTGACGGGCAACGCGGATTCGTCGTACTGGCCCGCAGGTGGGTGGTGGAGCGCACGCTGAGCTGGCTTTCCCGCTCACGCCGCCTCAACCGCGACCACGAACGCCGCCCCGACCACCACCAGCAGATGGTGTGGTGGGCAGCCACGATCAAGCTGTCGCGGTGCCTGGCCGGCGATGCCCCGCGCTGGCCGGAGAAGCGTCCAGGGCGACGGCCCCGGGTGCGGGCATGAACCGTCCGTCCTTCGCCCGCACCAGCCAGCCCCGCTTCTCCAGCACGTAGGCACGGTGACGGATCTTCTCCACCTCGTTCTTGATCTCCGCATCCCGGCCCACCGCCCGCGTCAGCTCCACCCCGTTCACCGGCCCCGACGCGGCCACCACCGCGGCGAACACCTCCCGGTACACACCGCTGAGCACCTCCGCACCCATGCCCGACCGCCACACCGGCGGCCGCTCGCTACGGCCCGCGCCGGAGCCGCTCGATCCCGCAGCGGCAACCACCTCCGCCAGAGCCTGCTCCAGGACCTCCGTCCAGGACTCCAGCTCCTGCCTCGCCCGCGCCTCACGCAGTTCCATCAACCCCAGCACCGACAGCATCGCGACCTCCTCGATCAACAACAAGCCGTCCGCTGCCTGCCCCTACCCCACAACGATCACGCCCCGCACACGAAGAAGCCCCTGCTCATCGAACAGGAACTCCCTTTGCCACAACGCACTCAGTTCCACGGTTCACCCGTGATGTCCCCCCTCGGTTGAGGGCGGGCCATTGCGTGATGCCCCGGCTGCGCCGGGTTCCACAGGCCCGGGGACTGCGGGTTCTCCTCCTTTCCGGTCCTCGTCGGGCGGGGCCCGGTCGTCAGGTTGCGGCCGGAAGCCGGATAAGCCGCCTCCAACTGGTGGTGAACTCCGATGCCCAGGGCCAGGTCCGCTCGATGCGCATGAAGCGGCGGCGGCGGACGTTCTTCGCGAGGCGGGCGGGCAGGTGGTAGAGGCAGAAACGCAGCACAGGCTGGCGCCATGTCTGTGTTGATCACCGCTGAAGTGCCGCGCTGGCGTGTGGGCTCCGGCCTTCTACTCTGTCGCCAGCACCTCCACCACTACGATCCTGCGCCTCCTGCGCCTCCTGGCCAAGAACACCGTCCGTCCTCGCACCACGACCGTCACCCGCCTCATGGACTACATCCCCACCGCCGTGACCGCCGGCTACCTCCGCCAACCCGACATGGAACTCCCCCTGCCGGGAACCGACTTCGCCCACCGTGTCAGCAGGCTCCTTGCTGCCGCTGCCCACCGACCCGACGTTTGGGACACTCTTCCCGCCCGCCTCACACCCGACGATCAAGACCTCCACCAGACCGCGGCCCGCTAAGTAGCTGTTGTCGTTCCGATCTTGAGGGGTGTGCGTCGAACGGGAGTCTCGATCGGGTGGTTGCCGTCGGCCGCGGGCATGAAGGCAGGGCCTCTTGGTAGCTCGGGGTTGCGAAGCCAACCGAGATCCAGGAGACCCTGTTGCCGCAGTTGTACGTGCTCGCGCCGGTGGAGTTCAACTCGGCTTCTCCGTCGTGTGATTGTGTCGCCCACCGGTTCGGGAATGCGGCCGATCACCCGGAACGTGTTCGGCGGTATCCCTCGGACATGACGGACGCGGAGTGGGCCGTGGTCCGGCCGCTGCTGCCGGTGCCGGCCTGGCTGCGGGGCCGGGGAGGGCAGCCGGAGGCGTACTGCCACCGGGCGATACTCGATGCGATCCGCTACCTCGTCGACAATGGCATCAAGTGGCGGGCGATGCCCGCCGACTTCCCGCCGTGGGATCGCGTCTACGCGTTCTTCCGCAGCTGGCGCGACCACCTGCTGGTCAAGGAGTTCCACGACCGGCTGCGCGCCAGGGTCCGCGAGAAGCTGGGCCGCGGCGTGGAGCCGACAGCCGGGGTGATCGACTCGCAGTCCGTCAAGGCGGACGCCGTCGT
>NZ_JARBAE010000088.1:0-10059 GCF_033795305.1 Streptomyces sp. AK02-01A | reverse complement strand
TCATCCCCCGTCAGCCGCAGCTACTCCTTCGTGCCCGACCCGTCGGTCGTTACCGAATCCCGGACGTCCCCGGTTATTCACGGTCGCGCGCCGCCACCCGCGACACCAGCACTCAATCCCTCCCCCTGCACCGCCGCCCGCACCGCCCCCGTGCCCGGCCCCCCGTGCCGACCCCCGGCACGCCGAGGGATTGAGTGCTGGTGTCGCGGGGTGCGGCGAGCCACCTGGAATCCCCGGGGAAGTCCGGGGTTTGGAACCGTCCGACGGGTCGGGCCCGAGGCAGTCGATCCGCCGGACGGTGGTCTAGGCCGTGACTCCCTGAGCCGCAAGCTGTTCCAGATCGATCGTGGTACAGCCATGCAGGGTCGTTACGTCGCGGGCCGCCAAGGTCCACCGGATGAGCCGGCTGTTGAAACTCGCCTCTGTGAGGCGGTCTTTGGTGTCTGGGAGGATCGGCTTGAGCGTCCGCGGGTCGTAGACGATGCCGGCGATGCCCCAGGGCTGGGCGCACTTCACCAGAGCCGCTGTATACCCCTTGCGCAGATGCGGGCAGACGCCCACGGATTCGATCGCGCACGGCCGGCAGACCGGGGGCGTAGTGGTCCGCTCGCCTTCGCCGATCGGCCGCCCCTCCACAGCACGCACGAGGAACAGGTGCCGCTCACCCCACCGTACGAAGTCGGAGTCGAATGTGGATTTCCCGCAGACCTGGCACAGCATGTGCGACATGGCCTGTCGCTGGCGCAGCGGGTGCACTCCGGCCAGATCGGGGTCCCCCGCGCCACGCACGGCGGCCTGCCGGATCCACAGATTGCCGTGCCGGCGGTCAGCGGCGCTGACCTCGCCGGCGTAGCCGATCCCCTGTCCTACCCGGATGATGGTCGACGCGGGCGAACGCTCGCGGCTCCATGGGGCGATGAAGGGAACGTGCAGGCCCTTCCAGTAGAACTGACGTGGAAGCGTCCCTACGATCTCATTCATGAGTGTGTCAGCCTTGGCGGAGTAGTTGAGACCACTGCGGGTGGGGCGTGTCGCCGGCTGCTTCGGACAGACGCAGGAGCTGTATGTCGCCGGTGCCGGCCGGAGCCCACAGGTGCTCCGCGTCGCGCTTGTAGCGCTGGAAGGGGCGGTCGGTGAAGAGTGCCGCCGCGCCGTGGATCTTGCCGGCGAGTGCGGCCGTCTCGGTGAGTGCCTCGATGCCCTCGTATTTGGCGTTGATCAGGTAGGTGTCGCAGGGCTGGCGACGGTCGAGCCGGGCGACCGCGTCGTAGGCTGCGAGCCGGGCGCTCATGAGGTTGGACTCGATCTGACCGAGCCGCTGCTTGACGGTGTCGAGGCGGGCGAGGGGTTTGCCGTAGAGGTGACGCTCCTGCGCGTACGTGATCGTTTCGTCCCTGATGGCCTGGTGGATGCCGAGCGCAACCGCTGTCAAGTTCGGGCGGCCGTAGAGGATGCTGGAGGAGTAGGCGACGTCGAGGCCCTGCCCTTTTTTGCCCAGGCGGTTCCCCGCTGGTATGCGGCAGTTGTCGAAGATGAGGTCACCGAAGGAGAAGCCGTGGAGGCCGAGCGCTTCCCGGTGAGGGGCCAGCGTCAGGCCCGGTCTGTTGTTCTCCACGAGGAAAGCGGACAGGCCGTTCGAGCCGGGCCCGGTCCGGGCCACGACGCCGTGCAGATCGGCGATGTGACTGTTGCCGACGTATGTTTTGTGGCCGTTGAGGATGTAGTGCTTTCCGTCGCGTCGGGCGGTGGTTTCCATGCCGAGGACGTGGCTGCCGGAGGCCGGCTCGGTCACGGCGATGGTGGGCAGCACCGTGCCGGCCGCGATCTTCGGCAGCCACCGCTTCTTCTGCCGGGTGCTCCCGAAATGGATGAGCATGGAGGCGCCGAGCTGGGAGGCTTGCACCATGGCGCCCATCGCCGGGCTGGTGCGGGAGATCTCTTCGATGATGATCGTCTTGCCCATGTGGCCGACACCCATCCCGCCGTAGGCAGGGTCTATGGTCGCCCCGAGCCATCCCTGCTGGGCGATGAGCCGGGCGAGGTTGTGCTCGACCGACCGTGCGGCCTCCATGGCGTCAACAAGGGGCGTCACCTCGCGTTCCGCGAACGCGCGCACCTCCTTCCGCAGCGCCTGCTCGGCCTCGGTGCGGGCCGCGCGCAGCCGCTCCTCCGCCTCCGTGTACATCCAGTCACCCATGATCGTCCCTCCCCTTTTTGGTCGGCTTCTGTCGTCCGTGTTGTGTGGTGCACCCGGGCTGCGTCAGCGGGCTGAGCTGGGGGCGCGCCGGTAGACGGTTTCCATGACGTCGTCCTGGCTGGCCTTGACGAGGGCGAGGGCGTGCTTTCCGAATGATCGGGGGCGTGCTTCTCGGCCGACGAAGCACACGGTGCCCAGCACGAGTCCGGTGCGTACGTCCAGCAGGGGTGTGCCGGCGTAGGTGCGGATGCCGATCCGGTCGACGACGTCGTTGCTGGCGAACCGCGGATAGGCGCAGACGTCGGGCAGGACCAGGGCCCGGCCGCGGGACATCACGTCGGGGCAGTAGCCGTGGTCGAGGGCCATCGTCCGGTCGACCGCGGGATCCTCGCCCCGGCCTGAAGGGCTGCAGAGCCCGACGAAGTTCTGCTTGTCCAGGGCGATGTTGACCATGGCATACGGGACGTCCGCCGCTTCGGCGAGCCGGGCGGCGAGCACGTCGAACTCGGCCACGGGGAACAGGCCCAGGCCCAGCTCGCGCAAGCGCTGCGTTTTGAGGTCGAGGTCAGGATCCGGCTGCCGCAGATGCAGCCCGGAATCGGCATCGTAGGTCACGTCAGTACTCCCTGAGAGGTGGAAAGCTGTGCGGATTTGGCGGCAGTCACGGCGTAGGCGACCAGGGTGATCAGCACGGTGGCCACGGAGGATTCATCGCGGGCGTCGCAGAGGAGGATCGGAACACTGGGCTCAAGTTCGAGCGCGGCCCGGACCTCCTCGGGCCGGTAGCGGTAACTGCCTTCGAACTGGTTGACCGCCACGACGAAAGGGATGTCCCGGTCTTCGAAGAAGGCCACGGAGCTGAAGGACCCAGCCAGACGACGGGTGTCGGCGAGGACGACCGCACCGACCGCGCCGGCGGTCACGTCCTCCCAGGTGAACTGAAAACGCGGCTGGCCTGGGGTGCCGAAGAGCATGAGGATCATGTCCGGCTCATCGCCGCCCGGCAGCGTGATCCGTCCGAAGTCCATGGACACCGTGGTGGTGGTCTTCGCTTCCACACCGTCCAGGCTGTCCGCACCGGCACTGGCCGTGGTCAGTACCTCTTCCGTCGTCAGCGGCTCGATCTCACTGACGCTGCCCACCAGCGTGGTCTTGCCGACTCCGAACCCGCCCGCCACGACGATCTTCACCGCGTACGGGTCCAGCGCGGGCGGCAGGGCCTCACATCGCGAACTTCTTTTTGAGCCGGGCAAGGAGCACCTCCGTCATTTCTATGTGGCTCGCCTCGGTGGGCGACAGGGCCAGCGTCAGGGCGCCGGACTCGATCAGCTCAGAGAGGATGATCTTGGTGACATGTGCAGACAGCCCGAGCATCCCGGCCACTTCGGCGACCGAGCACGGTCGCCGCCGGCACAAGGCGAGGGCCTGCTCCGCCTCCTGGCTCAGTACCTCGGCCACCACCACCGCCGAGGGCGTTGCCTTGACGAGTGTCGCCAGCCGCATCCGGTGGGAGGGCTCGGTCCTCCCACCGGTCACCGCATACAGGCGCAGCCGGGCGGTCGGCTCCACGGACCAGGTCGGGCCGGTGAAGGAACCCATCTCACTGGCCCACGCCGACGGGCTCTTCGCGCTCCCGCACCGGGGTGACCAGGTGCGGCTTCACACTGGCCACCAGCAACGACAGCTCGTTGCCGATGACGCCCGGGTCCGCGTCGGCGCTGGCCTGGACCGCCAGCAGCGAGCCCTCACCGCCGCTCATCACGAAAAGGAACCCGCCGTCCAGCTCAGCCACAACCTGCTTCGGACCGGCCTTCGATGGCTGCTGCTGAAGCCGGCTCGCTCCTTTGGCCAGCGAGTACAGGCCCGACATCACGGCGCACATCCTGTCCGCACCGGCTTCGTCCAGGATGCCGGCGCTCGCCTTCCGCATCCCTTCGGCCGACGAGAGTGTGGCACTGTGCGCGCCTGGCACCCGCTCGACAAAGTCCTTCATCAGCCACTGAAGGCTCGCGTACTGCTCGGAATCGGAAATCGTTTGAACCGGCACGTGAACTCCATAACTGCGGTGCCCGGTCCGGCCGGACACCGGTATGCGGTGGGGGATAGTCGAATACGGTCAGTCGAGCGGACGGGCAGACGGCGCGCTCTCGCCGCCCGCCTCCGCCCTTTTGACACCACTGGTAAACCTCGCCATGAGAGCGGAGCTGGCGGGGCCAGTCGTCCCGGTGGGCGGACTTGCCACAGAGCGCTCACCGCTGTCGACGGGGGCATCACTGCGCCGGGGCAGAGGCGGCCTGCCCTCCGCATCCGGCACCGGCGAGGGCCGTGCCGCCGGTTTGTCGGCGGCGCCGGCGCCCCGCCGGGGCAGGCCACGCACGGCAGGCCGCTCCAACGGCACCGCGTAGGGCTGCGGACCGGCCCCCACAGCAGGCGCGGAAGTGGTCACCGTCGGCAGGACAACCGGTTTCGGCGCCGTGAGCAGAGCCGGGGGAAGCACCACCGTGGCCCGGGTGCCACCCAGGTGATTGGTGCTGAGGGTGATCCGGATCCCGTGCCGCTGCGCTATCAAAGCGGTGACCGGCAGGCCGATCCTCCCCTCCTGCAAGTGCTTGCGCACATCCACCTCGGCGGACGACAGCAGACGGTTCCACCTCTCCGTGTCCGCAGACGTCATGGCCAGCCCGCCACGGTCATCGATCTCGACGGCCACCCCCGCGCCGACCCGGCCGGCCCGCACCTCCACCCGCCCGGGAGAGAACCGGGTCCCGTTCTCGACAAGCTCGGCCAGTGCGTGGATGACGTCGGCCGCCGAATACCCCACGATGGCGACATCCGCGGGAACCGTGCCGACGACATGCGCACGGGAGAAGTGCTCAATCTCGGAAATCGCCTGCCGAAGAGACTTACCCAGCGGAACCGGATCATTGATCTTGCGGCCCATCGCACCGCCCAGCACCGCCAGGCTCTCTGCGTGCCGCCGCATCCGGGTCGCCAGATGATCGATCTGAAACAGGCCGTGGAGCAGATCAGGGTCCTCGACCTGCTTCTCGACCACGTCGAGCTTCCGCAGAGCCCGGTCCACCAGGGCGTGCAGCCGCCGGGCGATCGAAACAAACGCCTTCACCTGGTCGGGCGGCTGGTACAGCCCCGCCTGGGCCACCGCGTGCACCGCCTCGGCGAAGGCACGGTGAAGGGACCGCTCCACCGTCAGGAACACATCACCCGAGACGTGCACCTGAGGACTCAGGCCCAGCTGGGGCGGTTGTGGCCGCTCCCCCTGGGCCACTCGCTCCGTCATCAGCCTGACGTCGGCCAGCCCGGCGGTCACCACGGCCTCAAGGTCCGTGATCCGTACCCGCATGCGGTCTTCGAGGTCCTGTTGCCGCCGGTGCAGCGCGGCCGCGGTCGCGGTTGACTGCCGGCACGCGACGACCAGAGTCGCCACCCACCCCACCACCCCCGCCGCGGCAGCTGCTATCCCACGGCCGCCCGAACCGGCGGCGCAGACCACGCACACCGCCCCGACGTTCGCCGTGGCGAAGAGAACAGGCACCACAGTCAGCCTGCGCAGCCGCACACGCAGACCACCCTCGGTGCCCAGGTCACCCGCCTTCGCACGCCTGCGACCGTGGCGGTGGGCGCGCGCGGAGGGCGCGACGAAAAGATCAGGCATCAGCGCTCTCCCGGGAGAAAGCACCGTCCACCGGCTGGCCGGCCAACGGCCGCGGTGCGGACCGCGCTGAGTTCAGCACCAGGTGCAGCGCGTCGAACACAGCGTGCGCGTCTGTCAGCACAGCCGTTCCGGCGGGCGGCAGCAGCCATATCGACCCCACGCAGATGCGCGGCCCCCCTCCGGGGCAGAAAAGATTCGCCCGCCGGACCATCAGCAGGTTCGCCTGCGGCAGCGACGGCCATGGCGTGATGGGCACGTGGATCACGCCGTGCTCACCGCAATGCAGAGCGGGGCCCATCCGCGCTCCGCCGGACCGCAGCGTGCGCAGGACCCTCAGCCCGAGCCGCGCGCTGAAAGTCGCCGTGTCCCAGCTCCTGCCTTCGCCGAGCAACGGTGCGCGAGGGTCCAGAGACGGACGCAGCCGCCAGAGATCATCCGTCGGCGACAGCTCCGACGCAGCGGACATTTGTGCAGGGGCGGACATAGCTCTCTCTCAAGTCGGGCCATACGGCAAGGCGAGGCAGCGGGGTAAAGCAGTGCTCTGGGGAAACGACGTGACAGGTCAAGGCGGGGCAGCGTCACCGCCGGGCCGCAGGCGACGTTTGGGCTGACGCGCGTCGCACCCCCGCCGGTCAGCGCAGAAAGAATCGATGAACGGTCCGGACGAGCCGTCGCTCTCCACGACCTCGAATACGAGTTCATTGGGCGAGGCAGCGACGTCGCACAACAGGCAGACCGCCAGTCGCGCATCCTCAGCCGGCGGCGAAGAGGGCACCGCAGCTCCCACCGCGTGCCAGCGGGACCAGTTACGGCAGCGGGCAAAGCACGCAGACTCGTCCATGCACACCGCCTGGACCCACCACTTAGCGCCCCCAACGGGAAGAAAATCGCGCCGGCGCAACGTAGTTGCGCGCACTACACGCTCACAAAGGCCACACCGCGCATAAGCGTTGGCGAGCACCGGCAACTCCGGCATCAGACCACCTCGGTCAACGTGCACCGAGCGGTAACGGCTTCCTGGATCACGACCTCGTAGGCCAGACCCTGCGGTGACATGACGTTCACTGTTCCCCAGGGGCGCGGGTCGCCGACGGCAGCATCCGGGCGCAGGCCAGCGGGAGCGCTAAGCCGTATCGGGGCATGGTGCTTAAAAAGCACTGCATGTGGAACCGTCCCCGTCCTCAGCGCGGCCTGCTGGCCGTTCAGCCAGTTCGGGCCGGCGGGTGCCAGAAACAGACGCGGCGACATCAGCCACCCGGATTTCCCTGTCTCGGTCTGAGGCGGGACGTGCATAGCGACCCCTCGTAGTCCAGGTATTACGTTGCCTCAGCGTTTCAACTCGGAGCTCGCCTGTCGCGGGCGCAGGTGTCCAAGTTTCTTGGCACTCCTGCGACTCGTTGACCAGCGGGGATAATCGTCCTTAGACGTAGAGATGGACGAGTTGGGCACGCTGGAAAGGCTCGCTCCTCTCCCTGTTCCGTTTGATAGTGGCTAACGTGAGTGGCAGCCCGCACTCAGGGAGGGACAATGTCGCCATCACCAGCGCCGGGGTCGAAGGCAGACCGCGATGCCCTGCGTCACGAAATGACAGCTGCCGGATGTACCACCGCGCAGATCGCTATAGAAATGCGCGTGCGCCTACGCCTACGCATCCGGGAAGCGTGGCGGCACGCCTGCGGCTGGACACTCCAGGAAACAGCGGACCGAATCTCCGCGCAAGCAGGACATCCCATCGCCGCCGACGCTTCACTCGTCGGCAAGTGGGAGAAATGGCCAGGGCCGAGTAGTCGGCGGCCTACGCTCCAAGTGCTCATCGCCCTAGCCGCAGTCTACGGCTGCAAAATTGACGACATTCTAGACATCGAAGACCGCCGTGCCCTACCCACGGCCGACCTGCAAGTCCTTCAACGTCAGGCGTCCAAACCACAGGAACGAACTTCGGCACCAGAGCAACCCACGGCTCCGCCGCAGCCTGAGCCCGACAGCGTCCTTGCCGCAGCCGCCGAGTCTGCTGCCTGGGCGCAGTGGGCCGAGACAACCAACGTGGGCGACATCGCGTTGGAACAGCTCTCAGTGGACGTTCAGACACTGGCCCACGAGTATCTCGCCGGTGACGCCGTCCAAGTCTTCCAACGCACTCGGCTCTTGCGAGATCGAGTGTTCGCCCTCCTGGAAGGTCACCAACCGCCACGCCAAGCCACCGAACTGTACGTGTCAGCGGGATACCTCTGTGGCCTCCTCGCCTGGATGTCCTCCGACCTCGGGAACCTCCGCGCCGCCGACACCCACGGTCGCACGGCGTGGCTGTGCGCCGAGAACGCGGGTCATGACGATCTGCGAGCTTGGGTCTGTTCCACAAGATCCAAGGTCGCACTGTGGGAAGGGCGCCTACGCGACGCAGTGAACCATGCCCGGCGCGGCGCTCACGTCAACGCCCGCGGCAGCGTGGGCGCGTTACTCGCCTGCCAAGAGGCTGACGCCTGGTCGATGCTCGGTGCTGCCACCGAAGCGGAGGCAGCACTCACGAGAGCACTCCAAGCCCGTGACAGCACAGGGCCAGACGAGATCGGCGGTCTCTTCTCATGTCCGGATGCCCGTCAGGAAAACTACGCAGCCGCCGTCCACCTCCGAATCGGCAAACCTGCGAAGGCCCTACGTGAGGCCGAATCGGCGCTCACGCTCCTCGCCACGCAGCCGGTCCGGCCCTATGGAACCGAGGCGCAGATCCGCATCAGCCAAGCCGCCGCGCTTCATAGCGGTGGCCAACCCGAAGGTGTGATGGAGGCCCTCGGTCCCGTACTTGCAATGCCGGGCGAGCGCCGCATGGGCCCGGTGACACAGCGCATGAGGGAGCTCGGCGCTGCGATGACCCGCAGCCCATCAGCCGATGCCGGAGTAATAGCTTCCGTACGTCGAACGATCGAGGAGTGGTGCCTCGATTCGGCCCGCCAGCATCTGGCCCTCTCGTCAGGGGACGGTCCCACCTGATTGGATCTCCAGTCATGACCTCTCAACCCGAGCACATGCGTAATCACTGGTGGTGGCGGCCGGGGTGGTCCGTCGGCCGCCGCTTCTACACCTGGCACCTGACCTTCGGAGAGCAACATGACGTCCACCGGTTTGCCGAGCAGTACCGAAAAGCCCTATCCCACATCGACGGTCTCGATCCGATTCCCGATCAGTGGCTGCATCTGACCATGCAGGGCGTCGGCTTCGTCGACGAGGTCGACCGAGTGGCTGTCGACGCGATCGTCGAAGCCGCCCGCGTGCGGCTCGCCGCAGTGCCGGGCTTCGATCTAACTCTCTCCACGCCGAGAATCGACCCCGAGGCCGTGCTCGTGCCCGTACAGCCGGACGGGGCAGTACGAGCCGTTCGTCACGCGATCCGCTCAGCAATCCGCGATGTCCTTCCAGAGGTGCCGGAAGCATCGGCCGGATTCATGCCGCACGTCTCTGTCGCATACAGCAACAACAACAATCAGTTGTCGCCCCTTTCCGAGGCCCTGGCCGCAGTCGACATTCCGCCGGCGACGGCACGCGTGAAATCGGCCGAGTTGATTGTCCTGCACCGGGACAACCGCATGTATGAGTGGACGCCATACGTTCAAGTGCCGCTCGGGTGATCTGGACGCACGAACGACTGGACCATCCCGGGGCGGACGTTCGTGCGTCGAAGCTGCTTTCTGAAACGACTTGCGTGGGCAGCTTGATTGCCTCGGACGAGGTTGCTGAGGCACGTCGCCCAGTGTCAGGGAGACGGCGATGACAGCCCATAGGACCTTTAGCCTCGATCGTTCGTGAGTCTCTGTCGGTTTGCTGACGGGGACTCTGTGTTCGTGTGGTGCGGTTTTTTCTGGGCCGGGGCAGGCTGAGGGCCCGGCTCTCGCGTCGGGTGGGCGTCGGGTTCCACTTCACCGGTGCGGTGGTGCAGGTTGTTGGGACGGTCGAAGTGGCTGGTCAGCCGGGGGTCGGCAATGCCTGGAGCCTGTTGATCGCGTCGGTGATGACGTCGGTCCAGGGCCATCGGGCGGGCGGAGCCAGTGGCGGCGTCCGGTGTTCACGAGCTGTGCGGCGGCGGAGAACAGGTGGGAGCGGAGCCTCTTGGGTTCCCAGCGGCGGGTCTTGCCGGTCAGGGCGAGCATCGGCATCCAGGCGAGGAGGTCGAGTGCGGGGGAGACGATCTCCAGCC
>NZ_JARBAE010000087.1:0-11053 GCF_033795305.1 Streptomyces sp. AK02-01A | reverse complement strand
ATCCGTGTACTGGACGTACTCGGATGACTCCGACAACGCGGTGAGCGTGCGTGCCAGGCGTCGCAGGCCAGGCGGGATGTGTCAGACAGGGCCCAGGCCCTGTCCCGGCCACGGTCGCCGGTGATCACTCGCGCGGATGGCCGCCGCCGACCGTCACGCGGCGAGATTGTTGTCGTCGGGGCGCGGCTCCGGGATGCCGAGCGGCCGTGTCCCGGCGCCGGAGTCCGCTGTCAGGTCCGCCTCACGCGCGGCCCGCGACCGTACGAACCAGCCCAGCCGCGCCGAACGGGAGACGGCGGACAGCAGCGGGGTCAGCAGCGCGAGCGCGAGCGGAGTCAGGAGCAGGGCCACCGCCGTACCGAGCGCGAAGCCACCGACCACGTCCGTCGGGTAGTGGACACCCATGTAGACCCGGCAGAATCCCTCGATCACCGCGAGCGCGAGCGCGGCGAGACCGAACTTCCGCTGGGCGACGAAGACACCGACGCCGATGGCCATCGCCATCGTGGCGTGGTCGCTGACGAACGAGTAGTCCGTCTTCCCGGCCACCAGGACCTCAAGGCCCTTGTGGTCCAGGAACGGTCTCGGCCGTTCGACGAACCCACGGATCGGGACGTTCACCAGGACCGCGACTCCAGCGGCGAGCGGCGCCCAGACAAGTCCGGCCACGGCCGTGACCGAGTCCTCCAGCGAGCCGTGCCGACGCACGCTCCACCAGCAGCAGACGACCACGAGCACCAGCGCGACCAGGATCCCGTACTCGCCGACGAACTCCATGACGCGGTCGAACGACGCCGGTGCGTCCTTGGCCAGCCCATTGATGTCATAGAGCAGGCTGACGTCGGGGTTCGACCCATCCAGTGCGAGTCCAGCCATCTGCTGCGGCCCCTTGCCTCGTCGCCTGCCGCGCCACGCGACCGTGTGCGCAGCTTCCGCCAACCCCGTTGGTCGGTACGGAACATGCTGCGAGATCAATACCGCAGCTCTCGTCCAGGGAACGGCCTACTCGCCGCGCGGGTTCCACTCTCCACCGAACGATCACCATGACGTTATCGAAGAGTGACACATCGTCGCAGCTCAGGGCCTCTGTCTGACGGAGAGTTCCGGCCACCCGCCGTCAGCCACCGCCGTCCTCCGCCTCTGGTCGACCGGCACCGTCCACGGCTGTCCGACGTCCTCCGAAGCCCGGCGAAGCCCACCGGCCGCCGCGACGCGGCAGCCGGGTCAGGCGCCGGTCCGGCTCGCCGGCAGATCGGTCGGCAAGGACGCCGCACCGTCCTCGGTGACCCGGGTCGCACCGAAGTAGTCGGCGGTGTCGATCTTGTCGAACCGGATCACGGCACCGGTGTACGGAGCGTTGATCATGTACCCGCCGCCCACATACAACCCCACATGGTGGATCGCCCGCGAATTCGTCAGATCGTCCGAGAAGAAGACCAGGTCACCAGGGAGCAACTCGTCCCGTGCGGGATGCTCACCCGCGTTGTACTGGTCATTGGCGACTCGCGGCAGCTCGATCCCCACGGTCCGGTAAGCGGCCTGCGTCAGTCCGGAACAGTCGAAGCGCCCGCCCTGCTCCGGCGTTCCGTTGCCGCCCCACAGATACTTCGTACCGAGCTTCCGCTGCGCGAAGTAGATGGCCCCGGCGGCCTGCCGCGACGGCGCGACCCGCCCGACGGGCTTGGCGAAACTCTTCTCCAGGGTGCGGATGACCTTGACGTAGTTCTGCGTCTCCCGGTACGGCGGAACGCCTCCGTATTTGATGACGGCGTACGCGCCCGCGTTGTACGCCGCAAGCATGTTGCTGGTCTGGTCGCCGGGCACGTCCTTGACGTATCCAGCCAATTCACAGTCGTACGAAGCCGCCGACGGAATCGCGTCGGCCGGGTCCCAGATGTCCCGGTCGCCGTCCTTGTCCCCGTCGATCCCGTGCGCCGCCCATGTCCCGGGGATGAACTGCCCGATGCCTCTGGCGTCAGCCGGACTCTGGGCGGAGGGGTTCCAGCCGCTCTCCTGGTACAACTGCGCGGCGAGCAGGGCCGGATTGATGGCAGGGCAGTAGTTGCCCCACTTCTCGACGAGTTGCTGATAGAGAGCGGGCACGGCGCCCTTGGCCAGTCCCACGGCCCGCCCGCCGGTTCCGAGCCCGGCGGCGGCGGAATAGGTGCCCACGACAAGCAGAGCGACGAAGCTCACACACAGCCCACCGACAGCGGCCGCGACCAGCCATGCCTTACGCACCGTCACACACCCTTCGCGTCAGGGCCACTGTCGTGCGCCAGTGTAGGCGCGGCGGGCCCTGCTCAGGGGGCGGACGGCGAGGACGTCGGAAGAGGGCCGCCGGATGGCCAAAAGTCGTCGTGGCCGCCGGCCGCCGCTCCTCGCGAAGGACGCCTCCCGCCATGGCCGTCCGAGGGTCCGCCGGACAGCACGCGAGGCCGCGAGTTCACTCATACGGCTGGCCCGGCACAGATACGCGGCCGGCGCCTCCACCAGACGACGCGTGATGCCGTACGACATCACGCGGATCGGCGTCGAGACAGCCGATCCCGTCCCACACCGGTCGATTCCCGGCCGACTCACACGAGAGGCGCCGGCGCCTCCGCCCGGCAACCGCGTCGGACCCCTGGTGAGCGGCCCGACGGCCCGTCATATCTCTTGTGGAGCGCGGTCTTCCGCAAAGGTGTAACAACGACAGTCATTGCCCGGAGTCACGCTCCGTGATACACAGAGTAACCATACGCGTACTCGCCTGCCCGGTCCGCGCCAGGTCAGGGAGCCGGCGTCGGTCATATGTGCGGGGATCGGGTAAAGAGAGCCGCCAAGCGGCATACGACGCCGGTTCCATCAGCGAAGATAGAGAGTGACCCGTGTCATGAGGCCCGGGCGTGAACGACCCAACAGGGGCGGTGAGTTACATGTACCTGGCGGCCGAAAAGGGCGACATCACCACCATCATCGGTGGCATCGCCCCAAACTGGGGGCCTTTCGGGACATTGGGGAACGAGGCTCGGGTGATGATCGAGGTCGTGATGGCCGTGGCCATCCTGCTCTGCCTCGGTATCGCGATCTGGGGTGCGGCCAAACAGCGGATCGGAGCGACCGCGCTCAGGGACACGTTCAGCGCCGAGCAGGGCAAGGGCCTGATCGTCGCCGGACTGACCGGAGTCTTCATCATCGGCTCACTCGGAACGCTCTTCACCATCGTGTACGGAATGGCCGTCTGACCCCGCCGTCCCGTCAGTCCGCACCGGGCGTGCCCGGACCACTTCAACACCACCCGTCCGTCGCGCCCACCGGCTGAGGTTGCGTCACCCTGATGTCGAGTCACCACACCGCGCCCGCGCGGCAACCAGCACGGCTACCGTCGTACTACGACACGGACCACGCGGAACCGCAAACGGCTGAGGGGGCATACGCGGCATGAGCTTCGGTGACGAGCACGGCTACGGCGGCGACCAAGGCCGTACGGACGAGGGCTTCGGCGGCACGGGCCAGACCCGTACGCGGCTGCCCGACGCCAGAAGCGGCGACGCGTACGGCGGCCCGCGCCGCCCGGCGCGCGGCTCGCGCTCCCTCATCACCATGGTGGGCGTGGTGATCCTGCTCATCGCGGCCATCGCCTTCGCGAACCGCGGCGGAGGCAACGACGACGCCTCCGGCGGCGGCGGCAAAGGCGCGGCCACGGGATCGGGACCGGGAGCGGCCCCGACGGCGGCAACGGGCGTGAAGCCGGTGACGGGAAAGAACGGCGCGATCCCGTCCGGCTTCGCGCGGAACGAACAGGGCGCGGCGAGCGCGGCGGCGAACTACACGGTGGCGCTCGGATCTGACGGCATGTTCAGCGCCGAATCCCGGCGAGACATCATCCGCGCCACGCACGATCCCGCCGTCGCGGACGGTCTGTTGAGCGATCTGGACAGGGCCTACTCACCGGACTTCCTCAAGAACGTCGGACTGAACGACGACGGCTCCGCGGCCACGGGTCTCACGTTCGTGTCCAGGACCCTGCCCATTGGTACGAAGGTCACCGCGCTGAGTCCTGACGCGGCGACCGTCGAGGTCTGGTCCACCGGCCTCGTGGGCCTGGCCGGCGAGGGCTCCACCAAGCCGGTGACCGAAACCTGGTTCACCATGACGGAGAAGCTCAAGTGGACCGGCGGCGACTGGAAGATCACCTCTTCCAGCCAGACCGAAGGTCCCACGCCCGTCAGCGGAGGCGACAGGGCCTCCACCGCCGACGAGATCGCCGAGGCCGTTCAGGGATATGGAGGCTTCACTTATGCCCGGTAGCCGCCGCCGTCTCAGCGCGTCGTCGCTCGCCGTCTCGCTGACGGGTGCGTCCGCGCTGGTGATCACTCTGGCCGCGCGCGCGTCCGCCGCGCCGAGCCCGTCTCCAACTCCTACGCCCAAGGCCAGCGACAACGTCTGCGACCTCATCTTCGGCGAGGCCAGGGATCTCTGCGAAGAGGGCGACAGCGGCGCCCGCCGCATCGGCCCTCCCTCCGACCCCGCCGATGCCCTCGACCCTCTCTCCTCCCTGGCGCGCGGCTGCGCCGACGCCGCCGCCTGGATCGTCGGCAAGCTCAGCGACGCCGTGAAGGACACCGCCAACGTCGACTTCACCAACGCCGCCTTCCTCCGGCAGTACGCCGTCGTCTTCGCCGCCTCCACCGTCCTCACCCTCGTCCTGTGGCTCCTCGCCGTCTCCAAGCGCGCCATCCGCGGCGTGCCGCTCGCCACCGCGCTCTCCGAGGCCATCGGCTTCCTCTGGCTGACCGTCCTCGCCTCGGCCTTCACACCGCTCATCCTCTACACGGTCGTCTCCGCGACCGACGGCGTCACCGAGGTCATCTCCACCTCCACCGGCGGGCAGACCGACGTCTTCTTCGGCGGCTTCGCCGAAGCCCTCAAGAAGGGCGACAACATCGGCGGCGGGCCGATCATGCTGATCGTCGTCTCCCTCGTGTCGATCCTGGCCGCCGGAGTGCTCTGGCTGGAGCTGGTGATCAGAGCCGCGCTCCTCTACGTCGGAGCCCTGCTCGGCACAGCCGTCTACGCCGGGCTCGTCGACAAGAACATGTGGGGGCACGTCCGCCGCTGGGCCGGCATCATGATCGCGGTCATCATGGTCAAACCCGTGATCGTCATCGTCCTCGGCCTGGCCGGCGCGCTCTCCGCCGACGACGGACCCGACGCGTTCTCCGCCGTGGTGTCGGGCCTCGCCATCATCCTGCTCGCGATCTTCGCCTCCGCGATGATCTACCGCTTCGTACCGGGCTTCGGCGACGAGATCGCCTCCTCCCGTACCAACCGCAAGCAGGCCACCGACGGCTCCCAGGCCGCCGCGGTCATCAGCTCTCCCGCCGCCCTCGTCTCCCAGGGCATCAAGACCCACAGCAGCCGCAACCACCAGCAGGGTGACGGCGGCGGAGGCGGTGGCGGCCGGCCCGCCAATCCGGTCTCCGGAGGCATCGCCGCACACAGCTCCCGCGGCTCCGGAGGCGGTGCCGGCGGTGGACATGGTCCCTCCGCCGCGCCTCCGCCCCGTAACGGCGGTCCGACCGGCGGCACCCCGCACAGTTCACGCAATACCGGCACCGGCAACAACAGCACTGGAGGTGGAGGGCGTTGACGACCCAGGTCCAACCGATGGCGCCCCGCCGTACGTATCTCATCGGCCGCGCCCGGCCGAACGCGATCGTCGGCAAGAACCGCGAGACCGGCGAAATCGCACTGATCATCGCCGGCGCCTTCCTCGGCATGATGTGCGGCCTGCTCGTGCCCGTCCTGTCGCTGAGGATCGTGACGCTCACCGGCTTCCCGCTGATCGCACTGGCCGCGGTGTACGTGCCGTACAAGCACCGCACGTTCTACAAGTGGTACGAGATCAACCGCAGCTTCAAGCGCACCCTGCGCAGCGGCACCGTCTACCGCTCCGCCGCCATGGAGGCCGGCACCAGCATCGACGGCCGTGAGGTCGAGGTCGGCCCGCCTCCCGGCATCGGCCGTATCAACTGGCTGGCCGCGCCCTTCGGACCGGACGAGATCGCCGTCCTGCTCCACGCGGACCGCCGCACCGTCACCGCCGCCATCGAGATCGAGGGTCCCGGCGTCGGCCTGCGCGACAGCGAGGACCAGGAGGCCCTCGTCGACCGCTTCGGCACGCTCCTCAAGCATGTGGCCAACGGCGACGGCTTTGTCACCCGGCTCCAGATGCTCGCCCGTACGCTGCCCGCCGATCCCGACGCGCACGCCAAGGATGTCGCACAGCGCGGCGACGCCTCGTCTCCCGGCTGGCTCCAGGATTCGTACGACCATCTCCAGTCGATGGTCTCCACCTCCAGCGAGCAGCACCGCGCGTATCTCGTCGCCTGCATGCACTTCACCCGTGAACTGGCCGCCGAGGCCCAGGCCATGGCCCGCGCCGCGCGTCAGGCCGCCGGTGCGAAGAAGCTCGACCGTGACGCGGGCCTCGCCGTCGTCATGGCCCGCGAGCTCACCGACATCTGCGCACGGCTCGCCGAGGCGGACATCCGTGTACGGCAGCCGCTCGGGCAGAGCCGGCTGGCCTCCCTCGTGCACTCCATGTACGACCCGGACCATCCCATCGACCACATCCAGGCGATGACGAAACGAAACGCCTGGCCCGCCGAGCTGGACGCGATGGAGCCGACCTATCTCCAGGCCAAGACCCGGGAGTCGTCGACCCGCGCGCCCTGGTGCCACTCCACCGCCTGGGTCAAGGAGTGGCCGATGACCCCGGTCGGCGTCAACTTCCTGGCCCCGCTGCTCGTCCACACACCCGATGTGATCCGTACGGTCTCGGTCACCATGGATCTCGAACCCACCGAGATCGCCATCGAGCGGATGCTCACGGAGAAGACGAACGACGAGGCGGAGGCGAGCCGCGCCGCCAAGATGAACCGCACCGTCGACCCTCGTGACATCGCCGCCCACGGCCGGCTGGACCAGCGGGGTGAAGATCTCGCCAGCGGAGCGGCGGGAGTCAATCTCGTCGGGTACATCACAGTGTCGTCCAGGTCGCCCGAGGCTCTGGCCAGGGACAAACGGACGATCAGGGCCTCCGCCGGCAAGTCGTATCTGAAGCTGGAATGGTGCGACCGCGAGCACCATCGCGCTTTTGTGAACACCCTGCCGTTCGCGACCGGTATCCGCCGATAATCCTGATGATCACCGACAGTCCGCTGTAACGGCTGATAGCCGCCGAGCCGAAAGGGGCCAGTGATGCGAGATCCGCTGTCCGTTCTCACGGATGCCTTCACCAGCTTCCTCTTCGGGAAGGTGGAGACGACCCGGCTGCCTGTCCGTACCTCGACGGGCCAGGCCCAAGCCGTCTATCTGCCCACCGCGGCGCCCGGACTCGGCGACTCCGGCGTGATCATCGGCCGCGAGGTCTACAGCGGCAAGGGCTATATCTACGACCCGTTCCAGTTGTACGGTCAGCAGCTCCCGGCTCCGCACTGGCTGGTCCTCGGCGAGTCCGGCAACGGCAAGTCGGCGCTGGAGAAGACCTATGTCCTGCGCCAACTCCGCTTCCGGGACCGGCAGGTGGTCGTCCTCGACGCCCAGGGCGAGGACGGCCACGGCGAGTGGAACCTGATCGCGCAGGAGCTGGGTATAACCCCCATCCGGCTCGACCCCATGGCCGCGCTCGACGGCGGCATCCGCCTCAACCCGCTCGACCCCGCGATCACCACGACCGGTCAGCTCGCGCTGCTCCGCACCATCATCGAAGTGGCGATGGGACACGGCCTCGACGAGCGCTCCGGCTTCGCGCTCAAGGTCGCGCACGCCTATGTCAACGAGACGATCCTCGAACGCCAGCCCGTACTGATGGACATCGTCGAGCAACTCCGGCATCCGGAGCCCGAGTCGGCCGAGGCCATGAACGTCGATCTGGACGATGTCCGGGCCTGGGGCCTGGATGTCGCGCTGGTCCTCGACCGGCTGGTCGACGGCGATCTGCGCGGCATGTTCGACGGCCCGACGACCGTCGGGATCGATCTGGACGCACCGCTCATCGTCTTCGACCTCTCGCACATCGACCGCAACTCGATCGCGATGCCGATCCTGATGGCGATCGTGGGTGTCTGGCTGGAGCACACCTGGATCCGCCCCGACCGCAGGAAGCGCATCTTCCTGGTAGAGGAGGCCTGGCACATCATCAACTCGCCTTTCGTCGCCCAGCTCTTCCAGCGGCTGCTGAAGTTCGGCCGGCGGCTCGGTCTGTCGTTCGTGGCGGTGGTCCACCACCTGTCGGACGTGGTCGACGGAGCCGCGGCCCGGGAAGCCGCGGCCATCCTCAAGATGGCCTCGACCCGGACGATCTACGCACAGAAGGCCGACGAGGCGAGAGCGACCGGCCGGGTGCTCGGGCTGCCCCGATGGGCGGTGGAGATCATCCCGACGCTCACGCCCGGTATCGCGGTCTGGGACGTCAACGGCAATGTCCAGGTCGTCAAGCATCTGGTGACGGACGCCGAACGGCCACTGGTCTTCACGGACCGGGCCATGACGGAGAACTCCGAGGCATCGGACGCCGCCGACGCTCTGGAAGCCGGGCTTCCGGACGACATGCGGGCCGCGGAGTGGGAGGCGGAGCAGCGGGCTCTTCTGCTGGAACGGCAACGGCAGTTCAACGAGTCCTCCGAGTCGACGGTGGCGTGACATGCCGGGCCGCCACGAGGGACAGGAGTCGCGGGGCATCCCCGACGGGCTGCTGGTGGGCCTCCTGGCCTTCCTGCTCGGACTGTCGCTGCTGGTCTGGACGGCCACCGGGCTGGCCGGACTGTTCGCACACGGCGGCTGGCCGCACGCGGTGACCTTCGGCCGTACGCCCATGGCGATACGGCAACTCGCGTCGAAGCCGCACGACCTGGCGGCCGCCTGGCCCGACACCCCGCCCGCGGAGCTGTCCGGATACGGACTCTTCTGGGGTCTGCTGATCAGTCAGCTCATGGTGCTGACGGTGTTCACGGTGTTCGTGCTGGGTGTCACGGCCCGCTATCGGGCGGTACGGACACGGCGGCGGGAGCAGCTTCACCACGAGCGGCACCAGCGGTCCGTGACCGATGCCGTACGGAATCCGGCAGCGACGCCGACGGCGGACGGCCCGGCCGCTCAGGACATGCCAACCAAGCACGCCCGGACCGACATCGCGCCGATGGCCGTCCCCGCAGCCGCACGCTCCGCGAACCCGGCCGCGAACCCAACGGCCCTCCTCCCTCCCGTCCCCGCGACCGGCACCGGCCCTGTTGTCCCCTCTCCACGCACCGCGCCACGCGTGCGGTACGGCGATCCCCTCGCCCGCCGCCCGGCGGCCGTCCAGGCGATCCTGGACTCCGAAGGCGCCGCGCTCGTCGTCACCTCCGACTCCGCCGTCTGGTCGGAGACCAAGGACGCGCGGGCCAAGCTCGGGCCCGTTCTCGTGTACGACCCGGGGCATCTCTGCGACACTCCGGCCCGCCTCCACTGGTCCCCGACAACCGGATGCGAGGACACCGCCACCGCCACCGCCCGCGCGGTCGCACTGCTCGCGCCCGTACGCCCACACGCGCTGCTCGACGCGGCCATGGCCGACACCGCTGAAACGCTCCTGCGCTGCTGGCTGCATGCCGCGGCGGTCGACGCACGGCCGTTCAAGCAGGTGCACCGCTGGGCCCAGGGCGGGAGCGCCCATGAGGCCGTACGGATCCTCCGTACCCACCCGAAGGCGGCCTCCGGCCTCGCCGGACTGCTGGAGTCGGCGCTCACCGCGCATCCTGAACGGCGAGAGGTCGCACAGCAGTTGACGGCCCGTGCGCTGTCGTCTCTCTCCTCGGTCCATATCCGGGAGGCCTGCACACCGAACCGAACGGATTCGCTCACTCTGGATTCTTTTGTCGGCGAGGGGGGCACGCTCTATGTGGTGGGTGAGCCGATCGAAGATCCTCGCTCCCGCCCGGGTGCGGTTCCGCTGCTGACCGCACTCACCTCAAGCGTGGTCGAGCACGGCCGCCGCATGGCCGCACGGTCATCTGACGGTCGGCTCGACCCACCAATGACGCTCGTCCTCGACGACGTCGCCGCCGTGGCTCCGCTCCCGCTGCTGCCGGAGCTGCTGGCCACCGGTCAGGACCAGGGACTGCCCACGCTGGTCCTCCTCCGCTCGCGCGAGCAGGGCCGGGACCGCTGGCCGCATCACGAGCTGTCGGCTCACGACGTCTAGGCCGACGTCTAGGCCCTGCTGACGGCACCTTCCGCCGGCCGGTCGACCGCCAGCTCCAACTCTCGTGCGGACGGGTCGTGTTCGAACGGGACGACCTGTCCTGACGGTACGAAGCCGATCTTGCGATAGGCGGCCTGCGCCCTCGGATTCCTCTCGTGGACATAGAGCCGTACCCGAGCGAGCCGCGGCTCCTCCAACGACCACGCCCACTCCAGGGCAGCGGCGATCAACTCTCCGATCAGACCGGTGCCGCGCTGTTCGGGACGTACATAGACACCGACGAGATGCCCCTGAGCCCGCTCGATCGTGGTGCCCAGGAAGTCGATGCTGCCGGCCACCTCGATCAACAGGGCCACCGACCCGGACCAGGTCCCGTCCGGCGCCTCTGCGATGAACTGCACGGATCTGCTCCCATGCTTCGGTGAGGCGCCGGCAGCCCGCTGCCGCCAGTACGAGTCAGGGTGCTGAAGGCCCTGCTCATACGTCTCCAGGAACGCCACCGGCGCCGCTGGATCCTGGAGCGAGACCAGCCGGATCTCTCTGACCTTGGCCCACTCGTCGGCTCGTACGGGGCGTATCACATGGTTCATGCACCGATCCTGTACGCGCCGGGCCTTCGGCCGCAAGGCGGTTTCGGCCGCCCATGACCACCTGCTCCGCGTTTCGCAGGCATTCCGACCGCCGAATGCACATTCCTCATTGCACTGGGCCCATCGCATTGGCCCTGAACGCAGGAATGCCCTGTACCTAAAGGCACAGGGCATTCCCACAACAATTGTTCGGCAGCGTCCTACTCTCCCACAGGGTCCCCCCTGCAGTACC
>NZ_JARBAE010000086.1:0-11062 GCF_033795305.1 Streptomyces sp. AK02-01A | reverse complement strand
CCACCAACCCCCGCCGCCACGACAGACCTCAGAGCAGTGCTCTGAGGTTTTCCGCGAGCAGGTCCCAGCGCCACTTCTCCTCGACCCACTCCCGGCCCCGCTCACCCATCCGCCGCCGCAGCTCGGGATCCTGGAGCAGCGCGACGATCCGCTCCGCCGACTCCGCCGCGGCGGTCTGCGGAGGGCCGCCGTGGACCACCCAGCCGGTCTCACCGTCGAGTACGGCGTCGGGCGCGCCTCCCGAGTCGCCGGCGACCACCGGCAGACCTGTCGCGGACGCCTCCAGATAGACGATGCCGAGGCCCTCCACGTCCAGGCCGCCGCGGCGGGTGCGGCAGGGCATCGCGAAGACGTCGCCCGCGCCGTAGTGGGCGGGCAGTTCGGCCCACGGCACGGCGCCGGTGAAGCGTACGGAGTCGGCCACTCCGGTCTGCCGCGCCAGCTTCCGCAGCTCCTGCTCGTACGGTCCGCCGCCCACGATCAGCAGCACGGCGTCCGGGACCCGGGCCAGGATCGCGGGCAGGGCGAGGATCAGCGTGTCCTGGCCCTTGCGCGGCACCAGCCGGGACACACAGACGACGACGGGCCGTCCCGCCAGGCCGAGCCGCTCCCTGACCGCGGATCCGCCCGAGCCCGGGTGGAAGGTCTTCTCGTCGACGCCGGGCGCCAGCCGCACCATGCGGGCGGCGGCGGCCGGGGTGAGCGCGGCGGCGACGCGCGAGCGGGTGTACTCGCCGAGGTAGGTGATCGTGTCCGTGGACTCACCGATGCGGCGCAGGAGCCGCCGGGCGGCGGGTAGCTGCGCCCAGCCGGCCTCGTGGCCGTGTGTGGTGGCGACAAGGCGCCGTGCGCCGGCCCCGCGCAGCGCGGGGGCCATCAGACCGAGTGGTGCCGCCGCGCCGAACCAGACCGACTCGCAGCCGTGCTCACGGAGCAGCCCGGCCGCCCTCCGGGTGACCCGCGGCGTCGGCAGCAGCATCGTCGTACGGTCGCGTACGACGGTGAAGGGCTGCTCCGCGTCGAAGGCCGCGGTCGCCTCGGTGCCCTCGCGCCCGTGCTTCCAGGTGGAGGCGTAGACGACGAGCTGTTCCGGGTCCAGGCGGAGCGCCATGTTGTGCAGAAACGCCTGGATGCCGCCCGGCCTGGGCGGAAAGTCATTGGTCACGATCAATGTCTTGTGCATCGCCGCAGACAGTACCCAACGGCCCTGCCTCATCGCTCCCGCGCGGGCCCGCACGCCATCATGATGTGCGCAATCACGTAGGAATCGGACGGGGTGGTCATGGCGGGCGCGCACGGCACACGGTTTCCGGTCGCGGTGTGGGTCCTCACCAGGACGGCGCTGCTGCTCTGTGTCTTCAAGGTCTTCACGCTGCCGGGGCCCGACGTCACCGCCGATGTCTCGGTGATCTATCAGGGCTGGTACGAGGTGCTGAGGACCGGTACGTATCCGCTGTCCGACGTGACCTGGCAGTATCCGCCGGCGGCGGCGCTCGCCGTCGCCTCACCGGCGGTCCTGCCGTTCCTCGGCTACACCTCCGCCTTCTTCGTGCTGACGTTCCTCTGCGACGCGGTGGTCCTCGGACTGCTGCTGCGCGCGGGCCGCGCCCGGGGAGCGTGGGTGTGGGTCGCCGGTGTGCCGCTGCTCGGTCCGACCTCGTACGCGCGATACGACCTGATGGTGACGGCGGTGGCCGTGGCCGCGCTGCTCGCCGGGGCCCGCCGGCCACGGCTGCTGGGCGTGCTGGCCGGGTTCGGCGCACTGCTGAAGGTGTGGCCGCTGCTGTTGCTGGTGGGAACCACGCCCGGCCGGGCCACTCGCCGGGCGTGGGCCGCCGCGGCCGGTACGGCGGTGGTCCTGACCGGGACGGCCTGCGCCACGATGCCGGGCGCGTTGTCGTTTCTCACCTTCCAGCGCGACCGGGGCACCGAGATCGAATCACTGGGCGCTCTGGTCCTGCATGTGGCGCGGCACTTCGGCTGGCGGGGCGGGGCGGCGCTGAACTACGGCTCGGTGGAGTTCGTCGGGCCGTATGTCGCCGTGGTCAGCACGGCCGCGCTCGGGCTGTCCGTGCTCGCCTTCGGCTGGCTGGTCGGGTGGCGGCTCAGGGCGCGCGAGTTCACCGCGAGCACGCTGCCCGACGCGGCGTTCGCCGCGGTGCTGCTGTTCACCACCACGAGCCGGGTGATCAGTCCGCAGTATCTGCTCTGGCTGGTCGGCCTGGCCGCCGTCTGCCTGCTGCCGAGGACCAGCCGTATGGGCCTGCCGGCCGTGCTGGTCCTGGCCGCGACGGCGGTCACACTGCTCGAATTCCCGCTTCTCTTCGCGCATGTCGTGAACGGCGATCCGCTGGGCGTGCTGCTGCTGTTCGTCCGCAACGGCCTGCTGGCCGCCGCCACGCTGAGCGCCTGCCGAAGGCTGTGGCGCGGTACGGTCTGCGGGCCGCGGCGGGACGCGGCGCCGGAGAGCGCGGACGCCGAAGCAGCCGTCCCGCGCGTACCGGGCGGGCGGACGGGTCAGGCCAGCCGCTCTCTCAGATAGGCCCGCCATCGCGCGGTGAAGTCGTCCGGGGTCGTGGACAGGACGTCGTTCATCGCCTTCTCCACCGCGCCGTCGCGCCCGCCGTGCGCGCCCACGGCCCGGTAGAAGTCGGTCAGCCGCTTCTCGCCCCAGTCTCCGGCGATCAGCTCGCACGCCAGCCAGCCGCTCTCGTACGACCGTGCCAGCCGGTCGGCGTCGCCGCCGAAGGCGAAGTCCTCGTCGGACGGCAGAGCGGCGGGCGGTTCGCCGCGGCGGACGGCGAGCTGGAGTTCCGGCGCGATCCGGCCGGCCGGCCGGTCCGTACCGCGATAGGCGACCCAGTCCGCGAAGCCTTCCGACAGCCAGGTGGGCGTCGCGGCCGAGGTGGCCGCGCGGGTCGCCACGTGCGTGGTCTCGTGGGTGAGGACGATCCGCCGCCCGAAGTCGCCGAGCGCGCCGTACGCGTCGGGGTTCACGATGATCCGGTCGGCGGGCGACGCGCCCGCGCCTCCGGTCTCTCCGGTGGTGACCGCGGCGATGCCCCGGTAACCGGCCGGCGACGCGCCCAGCAGCCCGCCCATGGCCTCCAGCGAGCCGGGCACGAACACGACCACCCGCCGGGACCACGAGCCCGGCCAGGCGTCGTCGACGGCGGGCACGGCGAGGCCGGCGGAGTCCGCGATCCCGCGCAGCCGCTCATCGCTCTGCCCGACACCGAGGACAAGACCGCCGGCGCCGCGTACGGCCCGTACCGCGCCCTGCTCCCAGAGCTGTCGCGTGCCGCCCTTGTCCGGCCGGTCGCCGGTCACGTACCAGCGGCCGGCCCGCTCGCCCAGCTCCAGCACGCGCGGTGTCGAGACCGGCGCGCTGTCGTAGCCGTCGAGCCGGTAACGCAGCTCCGCCCGCACGGTGGCCCGGCCGCCGGCGCGTGCGACATCGGTGAGCCGGTACTCCCAGGAGCCGAGCGGCACCTCGGCGAGATTCTCGAACTCCGCGCGCGCGGTGGCGCGCAGCGCCGTGGCGGCGGGATCGAGAGCGGCCAGATACGCGTGCTCGTCCCGGTCCAGGACGGCCGCCGCCCAGCGGTCCAGGACGGCCCGGACGGCTCCGGTGGCGGCGTCCGGGGTCTTCGACGGCGCGGAGCAGGCCGAGGCCAGCAGCAGAGCGGCGAGCCACAGCACGGCCGCACACCGGCGCGCGCCGCCGTGCGGTCCTCTCGCGGTACGCCCCTGACCGGTCATCCAGCCGATCGTACGGGGTGGGCCCGGCGACGCGGTCAGACGCGGGTGACGGAGGAGACGGGCATCATGCCGACCGGGTCGTAGCGCACCGAGGCGCCGGGATACGGCGCGTGGATCACCTGTCCGTTGCCCGCGTACATCGCGATATGGCTGGCGTCGTCCCGGTAGGCCACGAGATCGCCGGGGCGCGCCTCGGAGAGCGGGACGCGCCGTCCGGCGTACCGCTGCGCCTGGGAGGTGCGCGGCAGCCCCACTCCGGCCTGGGCGTAGGACCACTGGGTGAGCCCCGAACAGTCGAAGCCCGTCGGGCCGTTGGCGCCCCACACATACGGCCGGCCGACGGCCCGCTGGGCCGCGAGCAGCGCCGCGGCGGCCCGTGCGGAGGACGGCGCGCCGCCGAAGAGCGGGAGCGGCGCGTCGCGGCCGGAGCGGGAGGCACGCTCGAAGGACTCGCGGTCGGCGGCGGGCAGGGAGTTCAACAGCTCGCGCGCCGCGGCGAGTTTGCGTTCGACGGTGCGCTTGTGACGGGCGACGGCGGCCCGGCTGCGTTCCAGCTCGGCGAGGTCCCGGGCGGCTTCCATGCGTTCCTGTCCCAGTCTCCGCTGGGCCTGCTGGAGTTCACGCAGGACTCCGGACTGGCGTTCACCGATCCGGTCCAGGACGGATGCCTTGTCGAGATAGCTGTCGGGGTCCGAGGAGAGCAGCAGGGCGAAGGCCGGATCGATGCCGCCGGAGCGGTACTGGGCGCCCGCCACCGAACCGAGCGCTCCTCGCATCCGGTTGACCTGCTCCTGGCCCCGGGCCGCGCGCTCCTGCGCCCGGCCGACCAGCGAGCGCAGCCGCCGTGCCCGCTCGCCCGCCTTGTTGTACAGCTCGGTGGCCTTCTCCGCCTCTTCGTAGAGCCGGTCGACCTTGGCCCGGGGCGTCTCGGGCGTCCGCTGCGGATCGGCGCCGGCCGGGGCGGCTCCGAGAGCCGCCGCTGTGGCGGCGGCGGACACGGCCACCACGGTGGTGCCACGGGCGCCGAGGCCCGGACCGGACTGTGAGGAGCGGCGATGGGACACCACTGGAAGCCGCACTCCCTTTCGCTGTACACACGCGCGGCTCCTGCCGCCCGACGGGCGGACCGTTGGCCGGAGCCGCGCGGAGCAGACAGTAGCCGCATGATCACGGAGCGGCCAACGACCGTCTCGCGCACACACAGTGACGCCCCGCCGTTGACCACAGGTCATCGGCGGGGCGCGGTGTCAGCGAGAGCTGCCGTAATTCGCCCGAATGGGCGGTGTCAGCGGCGTGTGATTCGCTGTGCGTCAGATACGCACACCGAACTGGAAGGGCATGTTGCCGATCGCCTCGTAGCGCACGAAGGCACCGGGCTTGGGCGCGTGCAGCACCTGGCCGTTGCCCGCGTAGAAGCCGACGTGGTGGTAGTCGCCGTAGAAGATGACCAGGTCGCCCTGCTGGAGCTGACTCTGCGAAAGGCGCGTACCGGCGTTGGCCTGGGCCTCGGAGGTACGGGGTATGGAGACACCGGCCTGGGCGTACGCCCACGAGGTGAGCCCGGAGCAGTCGAAGGAGCTGGGACCGCTGGCGCCGTAGACGTACGGCGTGCCGATCTTGCTCTGAGCGGCGGCGAAGGCGGCGGAGGCACGCTGCGAGGCGGGCACGGCGTTGCCGAGGTCCGCCCGGGACGTGGCGCGGCTGGCGCGGGACTCGTCGTCGGCGAGCGCGGCACGCTCCTGCGCGGTGAGCGTGTTGAGCAGCTTCTGCGTGGCGGCGAGCTTGGCCTTGACCTCGTCCTTCTTCTTGCCGAGTTCCTTGCGGGTGTCCGCGAGGTCCTTGACCTTCTCCTGGGCCTCCTGGCGCTCCTGCGCGAGAGACCGCTGCTTCGCCTGGATCTGCTGGAGCGTCTCGGCCTGCTTGGCGCTCACCTGGTCGAGCGTGGACGCCTTCGCCAGATAGCTGTCCGGGTCCGAGGAGAGGAAGAGCTGTATGGCGGGGTCGATGCCGCCGGTGCGGTACTGGGCGCTGGCCATCGAACCGAGGCCGTCACGCAGCTCGTTGAGCTCGTCCTGGCCACGGGCGACCTTGTCCTGGAGAGCGTCGACCTGCTTCTCCAGCTTGTCCTGCTCCTCCTCGGCGCCCTTGAACTTCTCGGTGGCCCTCTCCGCGTCCTCGTAGAGCTTGTCGACCTTCTCCTTGACATCGCTCTTGCTCGGCTTCGGGTCGGCGTGAGCGGCCTGGGACGTCAGGGCGACGGCAGCGGCGGCGGTCGCGGTGAGCACGGTCACACGGGCACGGCTCGGCTGCTTGGGACGACGGTGGGACGCCACGAAGGCGAGCTCCTTCTTCCTCAGCCGCCTACCGGGCCAGTGGGGACGGAAGCCCTGGCTCCACGCGTTCAGCTCCCCCGCGAACTGGGCTGGACCACGTGAAATCGGCGGTTCCTTCGCTGCCACCCCGGATGGGTGATCAACCGCGCGAAGGTTCGAGCCCTGACCTTAGTGACCTTCTTGTGATCAGTTCAAATCCTCTTGAGAAAATTCCCTGTCAGGTGACACATAATTTACGTTCATCGCACGGCCAGTGACGGACATTCGACAGTGCGCTCCGCCATCGGACAGTCAATTCGGTCATTGAGCACAAGAGTTGACTAGACGCGCGAAAGCCGCTTCAGCAGCAAAGCGGACGCGACCGGCCGCGCTCCGGCCTTCGCCACTCCGTCCGCGACCTCCCGGTCGGTGGAGACCACCACCAGCGGCCGGCCCGGCGGCTCCGCCCTGACGAGCTGACGAATCAACTCGTCGGCGGTCACTCCCGCCTTGGAGAACAGCACCCGTACGCCGCGCGGCGGCGCGAGCAGCACCGGCGCCGCCAGCTCCGCGCCGTCGAAGACACAGGTCATCTCGGCGCCCGTCTGGGCCGCGAGCATGGCGAGCCCGCCCAGCAGCCGCAGCCGCTGCTTCTCCAGCGGCATCGTGGGATAGCCGGTCTTGGTGACGTTGTAGCCGTCCACGATCAGATGCGCCTGCGGCAGCGCGAGAAGCTGGTCGAGCAGTGCGGGATCGGTCTCCGAGAGCGCGCGGGCCGCCACATCCTTCGGAGACATCCGGCCCGGCTCGACCGCGTCGACCGTGTCGGCGGGCCGGGCCGCGGCCGGCGGCAGGGCCAGCTCACGCCGCAGCCCCTGCGCCGACTCAAGCACCGTGTCCAGCAGCAGCCGCAGCCGCATGTCCTCGACCGAGCGGCCCTCACGGGCGGCCCTGCGGCTCGCCTCGACCGCCGACTCCGCCTCACCCAGCCGCGCCTTGACCCGGCGCGTCTCGCTCTCGGCGGCCGACACCTGCGCGGCGGCGTCGGCCCTGAACGCCTCGGTCTCCGCGTTCGTCCGACGCAGGGCGGCCTCGCCCCGTTTTATGTCGCTCTGAGCGCTGCGCAGTTTGCGGTGCAGCGATTCCGTCTCCTTGCGGGCCGCCTCCAGCTCGGCGCGCAGCCGGTCGGTCTCGCTCTTCGTCTGGGCCCTGGCGACGGCCAGCTCCTCGCGCAGCCGCTCCAGCTCGCGACGGGTCTCCTCGTCGGCGCGCTCGGCGTCCGCCCGCTGGGCCTCCTCACCCGCGGCGGCCACCAACTTCACCCATCCGGGGGGACGCAGCACATACGCGGCCGCCGCCACATCGACGGGGTCCGCGGCCGCGGGCGGCGATCCCGACTCCAGAGCGGCGGCCAGCTCCGGCTGGGACTGGCCGATCCGCTCGCCGATCCGCTGCCGGAACAACGGATCGCTCTCCAAGGCGGCCGCCATCGCGTTGCCCGCGAACTTCGCGCGCCGGTTCGGCGCGAATCGGGCGTACTGCCTGAGCTGCACGGGGAGTTCGGTGACGGTCAGACCGCCGAAGGCATCCGACACCAGCGCGATGACCCGGTGCCGCACCCCGTCCGGGAGCGGACGGTCGAGCGCCTCGGCGGCGCCACCGCCGACCGCACCGGCCGGCTCAGCACCACTCGCGGGCTGCTCCACGATCCGTCACCCCACTACCCTTTCGGGCGGCTCCCTCAGGAACCGGCGCCCGGCCTGTCCACCAGTTCGATCTGGTCCACCGCATTGCACCAACGGCAACGCACCGACTCGATGGTCTCACTGACCACCTCGCGCTCTTCGACCTCAGGCTCCCCGGCCAGGTCCAGATGGACGTACTCGACGACCTTCGACGACCGTGTCACATCGAAGCGCGTGAGATTGCCGCACAAAGTGCAGCGCCACCGGGTGGTGGCCGTCGCCGGAGGAACCGTTGTCATCGTGCCGTCCTCTTCTCGTCGTCCCCTGTGCGGTTTCCCGCGGTGCGCCGTCGAACTGGCGGATGTACTCCCCGTAACCCTACGGCCTAGCGGGTAGCCCCGGGAGCGGCGAGGCACTCTGTGCCATTCGGTCCCGGTACGCCATGCTCTGTCCGTGATCAATTGGCGGACGGCGGCCGGCGGGCCGGTGGTGACCTACGGACTGATCGGCCTCTGCTGTCTGGCCTTCCTGGTCAGTCCGGTGTCGGGCTTCAATCCGGGATACGGAACGGGCGACGCGCTCCTCGCCGCGCAGAGCGCCTATTTCGAACGGTGGGGCGTCATCCCGAGCGAGCTGATACAGGGCTCCCCGCACCCTCTTCTCACCCCTCTGACCGCGCTGTTCGTGCATGGCAACTGGCTGCATCTGCTGGGGAACATGCTCTATCTGTTCGTCTTCGGAGCGATGGCCGAGGAACGCATGGGCCGGGTGCAGTTCACACTCTTCTATCTCGTCGTCGGCTATCTCGCGCTCGTCGCCTACGCGGCCGTGAACGCCGCCTCCGACCACACCCTGGTGGGGGCTTCGGGAGCGATCTCGGGAGTGCTCGGCGCCTTCCTCTATCTCTTCCCCAGAGCGCGCGTCACCAGCCTCTTCCCGTTCCTCCTCTTTCTGCCGCTGCGCTTTCCCGCCTGGATCGTGCTGATCTTCTGGTTCGTGCTCCAGTGGCTGGCGGCGCGGAGCGCGGGACCCGGTCCCGGGGTCGCCTATCTCGCGCATGTGGTGGGCTTCGGGACCGGCCTGCTCTACGCCTCGGCGCGCTACTGGCGTACCGATAGAATGAAAGGCAAATCCGCGGCCACCGAGGGAGAACGCCAACCGTGATCACCGCGATCGTGCTCATCAAGACCAGCGTGGCCCGGATCCCCGAGATCGCGGAGTCGATCGCCGCCCTGGACAGCGTCAGCGAGGTCTTCTCGGTCACCGGCACCTACGACCTGATCGCGATGGTCCGGGTGCCGAAGCACGACGATCTGGCGGATGTGATCCCGGGCCGCATCAGCAAGATCGAAGGTGTCGAGGCCACCGACACCCATGTGGCGTTCCGTACGTACTCCCAGCACGACCTCGAAGCGGCCTTCGCCATCGGTCTCGACGCGTAAGGCCGCTTCTCCCGGCCTCCGGTTACGCGGCGGCGCCGTCCCGGTCCGGGACGCAGCGGCCGTCCTCGGTGCGGTAGTTCCACCGGGCGCCCTCGCGCACCAGCTCGCCGACCGCCCGGACGAACCGCTCCACATGCTCGTCCGGCGTCCCGGCACCGAAGCTGACACGGATCGCGTTGAGCGAGCGCTCACCCGGCGCGGCCTCCGGAGCGCCGCACTCTCCCGGTTCCTGCGGGTCGCTGTCCAGCAGGGTCCGCACCAGCGGATGGGCGCAGAAGAGACCGTCCCGGACGCCGATGCCGTACTCCGCCGACAGCGCGGCGGCGAAATGCGAGCTGTTCCACCCGTCGACCACGAACGACAGCACGCCGACGCGCGGAGCGTCGTCGCCGAACAGCGACAGCACCTTGACGCCGGGCACCTCGGCCAGGCCCGCCCGCACCAGGCCGACAAGCCGCTGCTCGCGCGCGGCCAGCGGGCCGAAGCCGGCCTCGGTCAGCGCCTTGCAGGCGGCGGCGATCGCGTACACACCGATCACATTGGGCGAACCGGCCTCATGACGGGCGACCGTGGTGTGCCAGTCGACGTCCACACCGCCGTCGGAACGGCGCGCCACCGCGCGGCTGGCGCCTCCGCCGGCCAGATACGGCTCCGCCGCCCGCAGCCAGTCGGCACGGCCCGCGAGCACACCGGAGCCGAACGGCGCGTACAGCTTGTGCCCGGAGAAGGCCACCCAGTCGACGTCCAGCTCGGTGATGTCCACCGGGTGGTGCGGAGCGAGCTGCGCGGCGTCGAGGACGATACGGGCGCCATGGGCGTGCGCCGCCGCCGCCAGCTCCCGCACCGGCCACAGCTCACCGGTCACATTGGAGGCACCGGTGACACAGACCAGCGCCGGCCCGCGGCCGTCCCGGCCGGCCAGCGCGGCCTCCAGCGTGGCGACGGCCTCGGCCTGGGTGCGAGGAGCGTCCAGATACGTCACCCGGGCGTCCCGCCAGGGCAGCAGCGAGGCATGGTGCTCCGTCTCGAAGACGAACACCTCGCAGTCGGCGGGCACGACGGCCGCCAGCAGATTCAGCGAGTCGGTGGTCGACCGCGTGAAGACGACCTGGTCGTCCGCGCGGCAGCCGAGGAACTCCGCGACCGTACGGCGGCTGTTCTCGAAGAGATCGGTGGAGAGCTGCGACAGATAGCCGGCGCCCCGGTGCACGCTGCCGTAGTACGGGACGTAGGCGGCGACGTCGTCCCACACCCGCTGAAGCGCCGGAGCGCTGGCGGCGTAGTCCAGCGCGGCATACGTGACCTCCCCGCCGGTCACGAGCGGGACGGTGACCTCGCGTCCGAGCACCGGCAGCGGAGCGGCACAGGCGGGGTCGTCGGACTGGGTCTTCGTGACGGTGGCATTCGGGTACGCGGACATGGCGATATCTCCCAGGACAAGGCGGAGCGGCTTCAAGGACCCGCGCGGCGGCACGACAGAGCGGCCACAGGCGCGGTGAATACCTCGACACACGGAGTGACCGTGCGGAGGCGTACTGAAGAAGGGGCCGGAAAGCCCTAGCGCATTCGCTTGCTCACGAGACTGCTCCCTTGAGGACCAGGACCCCAAAGGTGGCAGGGGTCCGCGCTTGCCGCAGACCTCGCTGCCTACGGCCTGGTCTTCACCCGGGGCACCCCGCCACGGACGGAGGGTTGCCGGACAGCGAGCCGGGGCCTAAATCGCTGTCGCTCATGACCTTGGGCGAAATTATGGCACAGCGACGGGAGCGGCCCAAGGCCACGTCCCCAAGTCGGACCCTTCCCCTTAACAACATCTAAAGCTGCCGAAGAAAACCATTTTGTAACACCCGTGGGCCCCCGA
>NZ_JARBAE010000085.1:0-11181 GCF_033795305.1 Streptomyces sp. AK02-01A | reverse complement strand
ATGACGTGCACACAGTTGGCAAACCAGGCTCCGCGAAGCAACGCACGAAGAAGTCAACGACCCCGCGTCCACGCCGCACAGGTTAAAGATCAAGCTAGGCGCCGCGAGTCGCGCTGACACAGATGGTCAACTGATTGATTCTCACGGGGCTGGTCGCTGTGCTGGTCGTGCGTAGGGTTTCAAGAAGCCGGCAGTGCGGCGTTCGCGCACTCGATCCGCTGCCGCGCCGAGTGTTCAGGCACATCCAGGAGAGAAGGAAATACACCTTATGCGCGCCCTTGTGGTCGATCACAGCGAGGCCGGACCCATCCGGTTCGCCGATGTCGATGAGCCCGCGCCGTCCACTGGTGAGGCGCTGGTGGAGATAGGGCACATCGGTCTCAATTTTGGCGAGCTGAGGTATGCGCACGAGTGGCCGGCCGGCGCTGTGCACGGTCACGACGCGGCCGGCGTGGTGGTGCGCGCCGCATCCGACGGCTCAGGGCCGCCTGAAGGTACGCGCGTCGCGCTGGGAATGGCTCCCCACGCGTGGGCGGAGCGGGTGGCGGTCAGTCCTGCCTGGCTCGGCACCGTTCCCGAGGGCGTGGATCTGGCCGATGCCGCCGCGCTGGGTGTCGCCGGGGTCACCGCACTCCGGGTGCTGCGCAAGCGTTCCCTGCTGGCACGCAACGTCCTGGTCACCGGCGCCAGCGGTGGCGTGGGGCGCTTCGCCGTCCAGCTCGCGGTGCTGGCGGGCGCCCGGGTGACAGCTCTCGTCGGTTCGCCGGACCGGGCCGCCGGACTCCGCGAACTCGGGGCCGACAAGGTCCTGACCGACCTGGCCGAGACCGAGGACCGGTTCGATCTCGTCCTGGACACGGTCGGCGGGCCGCTGTCAGCCCGAGCGTGGAGTTCCCTCGCCGAGGGCGGCACCATCCACCTGGTCGGGAGCACCTCGGGCCACGACACCACGTTCCCCTCAGGAACCCTGTTCGGCTTCGGCGAACCCCGCACCATCGCCACCTACGGCGACCTGACGCCGCCCAGCGAGGAGCTGACGGATCTGCTGAGCCTCGTAGCCGCCGGAAGACTCGCGATACCGGTCGGACTGCGAGGCGACTGGAAGGACGTGGCCGACGCCGTCCGGGCGCTGTTCGCCCGGACGGTGCACGGAAAGATCGTTCTTGACGTGGCCTGAAGCCCTGGACGAGAACACACGCGCCGTCGCCCGCCGGGGCCGCGGTTCGCGGCGGTGGACGAGGATGGACGCATGGACGTGCTGGCGGAGGTCTTGCGTGTTTCGGGTGCGCGTGGGGCGCTCGGGGTCGTGCTCAAGGCCGGAGGAACCTGGGGCCAGTGGCTGGACTCCTATCCAGGAGCGGCACTGCACGTGGTGTCCCGTGGCACGATGTGGCTCCATGTCACCGGCGAGAAACCCCTGGAGGTGCGGGCCGGAGGCGCCGTCCTGTTGTCGCCGGGCACCGCACACGGGATAGCCGGCGGCTCCAGCGTGACGATGGGCACCTGCGACCAGAAGGCGGCCGTTCGGGCCATTGCCGATGGAAGCGCCCTCCAACTGGGCTCGGCACCGGCGCAGACGGAAGTGATCACTCTGCACTATGAACAGGACCCGGAGGTGAGCACACCGGTGCTCACCTCCCTCGCCGGGCCGATGCACGTCACAGCCCGGGAGAACGCACAGCTCAGAAGGACCGTCGAACTTCTCACGGCGGAGCTCGCACAGCCGCAGATCGGCGCCACCGCCGCCGTCAACAGCATCGTCGACCTTCTGCTCGTCCAGTTCGTACGCGCCTGGCTGGCCCGCCACCCGGAGGAGCAGTCCGGCTCATGGCTGGGCGCGATGCGTGATCCGGTCGTGCGCGACGCCCTGGCATGTGTCCACACCCAGCCGGAACACCCCTGGACCACGCAGACCCTGGCCGCCGCGACGAGCGTCTCCCGGGCGACGCTGTCCAGGCATTTCCGGTCCGCCCTCGGACAGACGCCGGGCGCGTACGTCGAGCAGTGGCGCATGGACCTGGCGTCAGTCCGGCTCCGCGATACCGATGAGCCGGTCGAGTCGATATCCGGTGCGGTCGGATACGGCTCTCCGCACGCTTTCAGCCGTGCCTTCCGACGTGCCCGGGGCATGGCCCCGGGCGAGTACCGTTCTCGACTTCGCAAGTGATCGCAGGCAGGCGATCACCGGCAACGCTTGGCACAAGTGCGGTCGAGAGAAGCATCGCGCGCCGTACACGCTCTACCGGGAGCCCTTGCGGACCGCGCGCAGCCATTCCTTGTTCATCGCCGTGATCGACGGCAGCGGGATGCCCTTCGGACAGGCCGTGGCACACTCGCCGGCGAGGGTGCAGCCGCCGAAGCCCTCCTCGTCCATGGTGGCGACCATGTCGAGGACCCTGGTCTCGCGTTCGGGCGCGCCTTGCGGCAGTACGTTGAGATGGTTGACCTTGGCCGAGGTGAAGAGCATCGCGGAGCCGTTGGGGCAGGCCGCGACGCAGGCGCCGCAGCCGATGCACTCGGCGTGTTCGAAGGCGAAGTCGGCGTCGGGCTTGGGCACCGGAGTGGCGTGCGCCTCGGGCGCGGCGCCGGTGGGAGCGGTGATGTAACCGCCGGCCCCGATGATCCGGTCGAACGCGGACCGGTCCACCACCAGGTCCTTGACCACGGGAAAGGCCCCGGCCCGCCAGGGTTCGACGTCGATGGTGTCGCCGTCGTTGAAGTGCCGCATATGGAGCTGGCAGGTGGTGGTGCGCTCGGGGCCGTGGGCGTCGCCGTTGATGACGACACCGCAGGCGCCGCAGATGCCTTCGCGGCAGTCGTGGTCGAAGGCGACCGGCTCGTCGCCCTTGAGGATGAGGTCCTCGTTGAGAGTGTCGAGCATCTCCAGGAACGACATGTCCTCGGAGATGCCGTCGATGCCGTAGGTGACCATGGCGCCGGTGGCGTCGGCGTCCGGCTGACGCCAGACGCGGAGAGTGAGCCTCATGCGTAGCTCCGCTGGGTGGGGTGGACGTTCTCGAAGACGAGGTCTTCCTTGTGCAGGACGGGCGCCGTGCCGGTGTCGGTGAACTCCCAGGCGGCGGCGTACGAGAACTCCTCGTCCCGGCGTTCGGCCTCACCGCCCTCCGTCTGTGACTCCTCGCGGAAGTGGCCGCCGCAGGATTCGGTGCGGTGCAGTGCGTCGAGGCACATCAGCTCGGCGAGCTCCAGATAGTCGACGATGCGATTGGCCTTCTCCAGCGACTGGTTGAGCTGCTCGCCGGTGCCCGGCACCTTGATCCGGCGCCAGAACTCCTCGCGGATCTGCGGGAGGCGGTCGAGCGCCTTGCGCAGGCCCTCGTCGGTACGGGCCATGCCGCAGTGGTCCCAGAGCAGTTCGCCGATCTCCTTGTGGAAGGAGTCGGGCGTACGGTCGCCGTCGACGGCGAGCAGCAGCCGCAGCCGGTCCTCGGTCTCGGCGACGGCTTCGGCGACCGCCGGGTGCGAGTCGTCGATCTCGTCGTGGTGAGGATTGCGGGCGAGATAGTCGTTGATGGTGGACGGCAGGACGAAGTAGCCGTCGGCCAGGCCCTGCATCAGTGCGGACGCGCCGAGGCGGTTGGCACCGTGGTCGGAGAAGTTGGCCTCGCCGATCGCGAACAGGCCCGGCAGTGTGGTCTGGAGGTCGTAGTCGACCCACAGCCCGCCCATCGTGTAGTGGATCGCGGGATAGATGCGCATCGGCACCTCGTACGGGTCCTCGGCGGTGATCCGCTCGTACATCTCGAAGAGGTTGCCGTACTTCTCCTCGACGGCCCTGCGGCCGAGACGGGCGATGGCGTCGGCGAAGTCGAGATAGACGCCCTGGCCGCCGGGTCCCACTCCGCGCCCCTCGTCGCAGACGTTCTTCGCGGCCCGGGAGGCGATGTCACGCGGTACGAGGTTGCCGAACGACGGATAGATCCGTTCCAGGTAGTAGTCGCGCTCGTCCTCGGGGATCTCGGCCGGTGGCCGGCGGTCCCCGTGCGCCTTGGGCACCCAGATCCGGCCGTCGTTGCGGAGCGACTCGCTCATCAGCGTCAGCTTGGACTGGTGCTCTCCGGAGCGCGGGATACAGGTGGGATGGATCTGGGTGAAGCACGGATTGGCGAAGTAGGCGCCACGGCGGTGTGCCCGCCAGACGGCCGTCGCGTTGCTGTTCTTGGCGTTGGTGGAGAGATAGAAGACATTGCCGTAGCCGCCGGAGGCGAGGACCACCGCGTCCGCGAAGTACGAGGACACCTCGCCGCTGATCAGATCGCGCGCGACGATGCCGCGGGCCCGTCCGTCGACGACGATCAGATCCAGCATCTCGGTGCGCGGATGCATGTCGACGGTCCCGGCCGCGATCTGCCGTGACAGTGCCTGGTAGGCGCCGAGGAGCAGTTGCTGGCCCGTCTGGCCACGCGCGTAGAACGTACGCGAGACCTGGACGCCGCCGAAGGAGCGGGTGTCGAGGAGGCCGCCGTACTCGCGGGCGAAGGGCACGCCCTGCGCGACGCACTGGTCGATGATCTCGACGGAGACCTCGGCGAGCCGGTGGACATTGGACTCCCGGGCCCGGAAGTCGCCGCCTTTGACGGTGTCGTAGAAGAGCCGCCGGACGGAGTCGCCGTCGTTGCGGTAGTTCTTCGCGGCGTTGATTCCGCCCTGGGCGGCGATGGAGTGGGCGCGGCGCGGTGAGTCCTGGTAGCAGAACTGGACGACGTGGTAGCCCTGTTCGGCGAGAGTGGCGCCGGCGGCGCCACCCGCCAGACCGGTACCGACGACGATCACGGTGTGCTTGCGGCGGTTGGCCGGGTTGACGAGTTTGGCCTCGAAGCGGCGCCGGTTCCAGCGTTCGGCGACAGGTCCGTCCGGGGCCTTGGTGTCCGCGATCGGCTCGCCCGTGGCGTATTCGCTGTAGTTGTTGGGTTCGTTCATGTCAGCTCACCACTCCGGTCATGACGGCGACGGGTACGGCGATGAAGCCCGCGGTCAGCACCAGCGCCAGCAGATCGGCCGTGCCCTTGAGGACCCGGTCACGGGCGGCGCTGCCGACTCCGAGGGTCTGGGCCGCGCTCCAGAAGCCGTGGCGGACGTGCAGTCCGAGGGCGAGCATCGCGACGATGTAGATCACGTTGCCGTACCAGGTGGAGAAGGTCTCCAGGACGTTCTGGTACGGATGGCCGGGCTGGAAGCCGGAGTGCACGGTGCCGGTCGTCAGGTCGAGGATGTGCCAGACGATGAACAGGGCGAGGATGATCCCGCCCCAGCGCATGGTGCGTGTGGCATAGCTCGCGCGCGGCCGCTTGTGCACGTACTTGCTCGGGCGGGCGGCGATGTCCCGGCGGCTGAGCTGGTAGGCGCAGACGCCGTGCAGGACGACGGCGGCGACCAGGACCACTCGTATGATCCAGAGCAGCCACTCGTAGTGCAGGAGCGGTTCGCCGAGGGTCCGCAGCCAGTGCGCGTAGTCGTTGAAGGCGCCGAGCCCGAAGAAGATCTTCAGGTTGCCGTACATGTGCGCTACCAGATAGCCGAGCATGATCAGGCCGCTCACGGCCATGACGGTCTTCTTCCCGACCGTCGAGTCCCAGAGGGTGCGGGTCATCGACGGCCGTCTGTCCGTCCGCGTTGCCAGAGCCATGGACAGAACGCTAGGTCGGTGCGGAACAGAGGTCCAAGACATGGTCCGGCTCATGTCCATAGCCTGTGCCTATCATGGTTGTATGCAATTCCAGCAGCTTCGCTACTTTGTGGCCGTCGCCGAGACCAGGCACTTCACTCGCGCCGCCGAGCGGGTCCATGTCTCGCAGCCCTCGCTGTCCCAGCAGATCAGAGCGCTGGAGAGGGAGTTGGGAGCTGAGCTGTTCCGTCGTGCGCGCGGCAATGTCGCCCTCACCGACGCCGGTGAGGCGCTGCTTCCGCTCGCCCGGCGCATCCTCGCGGACACCGAGACCGCCCGGCACGAGGTGCAGGAGCTGGTCCAGCTACGGCGCGGCCGGGTCAGACTGGGCGCGCCGCCGAGCCTGTGCACGGGTCTGCTGCCCGAGGTGCTGCGGGCCTTCCACGACCTGCATCCGGGCATCGAGCTGCTGATCGAGGAGAGCGGCTCGCACGATCTCGTCCGGGCGCTGGCACGCGGCGCGCTGGATCTGGCGCTGGTGGTGCTGCCGCTGCCGGCGCCGTCGCCCGCGCTGACCACGGTCGAGCTGCTGCACGAGGATCTCGTCGTGGTCTCCTCGGCCGCCGCCGCGGCCCCGCGGCGGCCGGTCAGGATCGCCGATCTCCAGGGCCAGCCGCTGGTGATGTTCCGGCACGGCTACGACCTGCGCGAGCTGACCGTGGCCGCCTGCCGGGCCGAGGGTTTCGAGCCGTCGTTCACCGTGGAGGGCGGCGAGATGGACGCCGTCCTCGGTTTCGTACGGGCCGGTCTCGGCGTGGCGGTCGTGCCGAGCATGGTGGCAGCGCGGGCGCGCGATCTACGGGTCACGGCCCTGGCCAGGCCGGGACTGAGCCGTACGATCGCGCTCGCCCACCGCAGCGATGTCGCTCCGCCGCGCGCCGCCCGCGAACTGCAGAAGGTGCTGCTGGCCACCCGGGCCGCGGCCGGCACGGCGGTGCCGGACCGGCCGGCGACCTGGTCAGCGGCTCAGACCGCGTCCGCGAGCGACAGCGTGTGAAGCCGCTCGGGCGGCCCCGGCCTGGCGTAGTACCAGCCCTGCGCGGTGTCACAGCCGAGCCTGCGCAGATGCTCCGCCTGCGCTCCGGTCTCGACGCCCTCCACCGTCACGGCCAGCTCCAGGCTGTGCGCGAGCGAGACGATTCCTTCGACGATCTTCAGATCGACCGGGTCCGCCGGATGCTGCTGCATGCCCTGGGTGAAGGAACGGTCCAGTTTGAGCACGCTCACCGGCAGCCTGCGGAGATTGGCCAGATTCGAGTAACCGGTGCCGAAGTCGTCCAGCGCGATGTCCACGCCCATCTCGGCGAGCTGGCGCAGCGGTTTGAGCAGATCCTCGTCGGCGCCGATCAGCGCCGACTCCGTGACCTCCAGACAGAGCGCGGCCGGCGGCAGACCGACCCTGTCGAGCACCTCCACCGTGTCGGCGACCAGCCCGGGATGGTGCAGTTGCGCGGGCGACAGATTCACATTGATCCGCAGCGGCGGACCGGCCGATCCCTCGGGCAGTTGCTGCTGCCAGAACCGGGCCTGCCGTACGGACTGTTCCAGCACCCAGCGGCCGAGCGGCACGATCAGCCCGGTGTGTTCGGCGAGCGCGATGAACCGGTCGGGGCCGAGTATGCCGTGCTGCGGATGGGACCAGCGCACCAGCGCCTCCGCGCCGTGCACGGTGCCGTCTTCGAGATGGACCAGCGGCTGGTACTCGATGAAGAACTCGCCGCGCTCCAGGGCCGCGGGCAGTGCCGTGGTCAGTCCGTGCCGGGTGATGGCGCGGGCATCGGCCTCCGGGTCGGCCACCTCGTAACGGTTGCCGCCCGCCGCCTTGGCCCGGTACATCGTGATGTCCGCGCTGCGCAGCACCTCCGCGGCGCCGCGCTCGGCGACCGGACCCTCCACGATGCCGATGCTGCCGCGCACCGTGAACTCCCGGCCTTCGAGGCGGATGGGTGTGGCCAGCGTGCCGAGGATCCGGGAGGCCAGATCGGTCACACCGCGCTGGGTGTCGGGGCCGGTGGTGAGCGCCACGAACTCGTCGCCGCCGAGCCGGGCCACCATCTCGCCCGGTGCGGTGGCACAGCTCTGGAGCCGGTCCGCGACCTCGACCAGCAGCCGGTCCCCGGACGAGTGGCCGAGGCTGTCGTTGATGGCCTTGAAGCCGTCGAGGTCCAGATAGCAGAGGCCGAAGCGCGCGCCGTCGCCCGCGGCGAGGGTCTTCTCCAGACGCTCGAAGAACAGCGTCCTGTTGGGGAGTCCGGTCAGGGCGTCATGAGTGGCCTCGTACCGCAGCCGCAGATTGAGCAGCCGGCGCTCGGTGGTGTCCTCCATCAGCGCGAGCTGATACTGCGGGGCGCCCTCGGCGTCCCGCAGCAGCGAGACCGTCAGATTGGTCCAGAGCACGGTGCCGTCGTTGCGGTAGAACGGCTTCTCGATACGGAAGTGTTCCCGTTCGCCGCGCACCAGTTCGCCGTACATCCGCCAGACCTGAGGCACGTCCTCGGGATGGACCCACTCGCTCACATTCCGGCTGCGGACATGGTGTTCGAGCCCGCCGAACATCTGCGTGAGGGTGTCGTTGACCTCCAGGACATTGCCGTCGAGGTCGGCGATCCCGATGCCGATCGCCGCGCCTTCGAACACCGCGCTGAAGCGGGCCTCCGTGGCGTGCAGCGCGTCCTCGGCGTCGCTGCGCGCCGCGAGCGCGGAGCGTGCGATGGCCTCCTGCTCGGCAAGGGTGCGCTCGCGCAGCGCCTGCGCGAAGCCGGCGGCGAGCGAGTGCTGCAAGCGGGCGCAGCGGGATCTGCCGTCCTCCGCGGACAGCTCCTCCGCGCCGCAGTAGAGCACCAGATAGGAGTCGACCACGCCGAGCGTACGGCCGAGGGCTTCGGGGTCGGTGCAGTGCGCCGCCACCAGTGCGGCGCCGACCCGTTGCGCGGGCGCGGTGTCGAAGTGGCGCGCGTGCAGCGCCTCGTTCAGCTCCCGTGCCAGCGGCAGCAGATGCGTTTCGAACTCGGGGCGCGTCAGGGACGTGGCCGTCGCCGGGAAGATCGCCCGGCTCCAGATCGTCACGAACCGCCTGAGTCTGTCCTCCAGGCCGTCCGGGTCCGCCGCGGAGTCCGTTGTCTGCGACGGCACCATCACGCTTTGCGTCCCACTCCGGCGAAGCCCGCGAAGGCGTAAGGGTCTTCCTGCTCCGCCGGGCAGTCGGACCGCCACTGCGCCATGGTCACCAGGCCGGGCTCGACCATCTCGAAGCCGTCGAAGAACCGGGCGGTCTGCTCGCGGGTTCGCATCACCAGCGGATTGCGGATGTTCCGGTAGACGCCGACGGCGCCACCGGCCCGCTCCTTCGAGAGCGGGATGCCGTCGTACGAGGCATGCGTGAGGATGACCAGGCTGCCCGGTGCGAGCGCGTCCCGCAGCTCGGCCACCGCGCGGTACGGCTCGTCCTGGTCCTCCAGGAAGTGCAGGACGGCGACGAGCAGCAGCGCCACCGGCCGGTCCAGGTCCAGCAGCCGGGCCGTCTCGGGACTGTTCAGGATCTGCTCGGGCTTACGGAGGTCCGCGTTCACGACACCGGCGCTCTTGTGGCCCGCGAGTACCGCCTGACTGTGCGCGACGGCGACCGGATCGTGGTCCACATAAAGCACCCGGGCACCAGGGACGGCGGCCTCGGCGACTTCATGGACATTTCCGAAGGTCGGAATGCCGGAGCCGATGTCGAGGAACTGGCTGACGCCTTCACTCAGCGCGAATTCCACCGCGCGTCGCAGGAACGCGCGGTTCGCCTTCATGATCTTGGGAAGCCCCGGCATGAACTCCATTGCCTGGCGGGCGGCTTCCCTGTCCACCTCGAAATTGTGCGAACCGCCCAGATAGTAGTCGTAAATGCGGGAAACGCTCGGCACCGATATGTCGATGCCCTGCGGGGCCCAGGCGGGTCGCTCCATCGATGTCTCCAACAGGTCGCCACGGGATGCGGCCATGTACCAGGCCGGTTGTTCGAGCCGAGGCTACTGATCGACCGCCAAGAGGGCGAGCCCAAACGGAAATTAGCGGTCCGTTCTTGGTCACACGCCTGCGGCACGTGCGCCTGGCACACCGTCACGTGGAGCGGCGTGACGGCGTGCCGGCGGGCCGCGAGCGCGGTGCGAAGACTACTTCGGCGCACCCACCAACTTGGCATTCGGAGAAACCGCGAACCAGGTGCCGCCAACGCCCTGACCATTGGTGTCGCCCGGCTTTGTGTCGCCGCTGAAGGTGTAGATGGGCCAGCAGTCGACGCTCTGCTGCTTGATTCCGTCGGGCCTGTCGAAGGTCACGAAGCCCTTCTTGATGATCCCTTCGGTGTCATTCTTCTCGACGGGAGCGACAACCGGCCACTTCTCAAGGCAAGCGCCGGTGCAGGCCGACTTCATCGGCCAGGCGGAGTCCTTCTTGAACCGGTAGACCGTCATTCCGCGTGAATCCACCACAATGTCACCGAGCTTGGGGTCCTTGCGGACGGACAGCCCCGGCAGATCGCCGGCGGTCACATCGGACGCGGCGCCCGGGGCCGCCTTCTTTCCGTCGGGAGCCGCGGCGAACCAGGTGCCGCCCACGCCCTGGCCGTTGGCGTCACCGGGGCTGGTGTCCTTGGTGTAGCGGTACATCGGCCAGCCGGCGATGGTGAGCTGCTTGGTGCCGTCACTCCGGGTGACCTCGCCGAGCAGCGCGGGGTCGGTGCCGGGCGCTGCCTCGGCGTCGTCCGCGGAGACGATGGGCCAGGCCGTCGCGCACTCACCGGCGCAGTTCGACTTGGGCGGGTTCGCCGTGTCCTTGTCGAAGCGGTAGAGCGTGAAACCCTCACTGTCGGTGACGACCTCGCCGAGCTTCTTGCTGTCCCACACGGCGAGTTGACCGGCCGGCTCGGCCGCGGCGGCGTCCGTGCCGGAGCCGTAACCGCTGTCAGCGCCGTATCCGCCGTCGGCCGGCTGAGCGGCCGGTGCGGCCGCGCCGACCGGCTGGCCGTTGGTATTGGTGCCCTGCTCCTGACCGCACGCCGTCGTCAGGGACAGCACGGCCACCGCGGTCACCGCGAGCGAGGCGTTCCGCCAGGTGTTCATGTCCACTCCTGCTGTTCATGGGCTGGTTGAGGCGCCGGGTGCGCTGCTCATGGCCCTAAGTACGGGCCGGGGTCGGCATTGTGTTCAACGCGGCTGAAAAAAAATTCCGCGATCAAACCCGCGGTCGCCAAATTCCGCCCATCAGAGGGAATTTGAATGATTTCTGGCGTGACAACGCCAGATGGAGAACAAGCTCCTGCCCGTGTACGGATCGCTTGTCGGACGGCTGTTGGCAGCCGCCGCACTCATCTCTCTGTCGGCCGCCGCCGCGCCCGCCCGGGCCGACAGCTGTGCCTATGCCTCGCTCGACCCGGGCGGTTCGGAATGGGCGGTGGCGGTGGCGGGCAGCGGCGACTGCCTGCCGACGCCGTCGCCTTCGCCACCGCCCGAGCC
>NZ_JARBAE010000084.1:0-11336 GCF_033795305.1 Streptomyces sp. AK02-01A | reverse complement strand
TCGTTGTTGCCTTTTGTATTGGTGGCTCGTAGATGTTGATAAGGGACAGGTCCTTCGGCGAACTGGTCGCCTGAGGGCAGCAGGGGGAACGGAGGACCCGCCGTCTCCCCCCGGAGCCGGCGGGTCCTCCGTTCCCCCTGCTGCCCTCAGGCGACCAGTTCGCCGAAGGACTCCTCCTCGTCACGGCCGAAGCTGAGGACCTCGTCCTCGCGCAGCCGGCGGAGCGACCGCCAGATGCTCGACTTCACCGTGCCGACACTGATGTCGAGGATGTCCGCGATCTCCGGGTCGGTGCGGCCCTCGTAGTAGCGCAGCACCAGCATCGTGCGCTGCGTCTCGGGAAGGCGCGACAGCGCCTGCCAGAGCACCGCGCGCAGTTCGGTGCCGCGCATCGCGTCGATGTCGCTCGCCGTCTCCGGCAGCTCCTCGGTCGGATACTCGTTGAGCTTGCGCCTGCGCCAGGCGCTGATGTGCAGATTGGTCATGGTGCGGCGGAGATAACCGCCGACCGCGGCCTTGTCGCTGATCCTGTCCCACGCCCGGTACGTCGAGAAGAGGGCGCTCTGGAGCAGATCCTCGGCCTCGAACCGGTCGCCGGTCAGGTGATAGGCGGTGGCGTACAGAGAGGCGCGGCGCTCCTGGACGTAGGCGGTGAACGCCGCTTCGGCGTCCGCCGTCTCCGCCCGAGCGGGCCGCTCCCCCAGGACCTCTCCGTACGCCGCTCCCCCGCCGGTTCCCTGCGGCACGTCCACCGCCGCGATGTGCGACGGCTTGTGGCGCCCGGCGCCGCGAACGCACCCCCGCCCGTTCACGGCGCCGGACTTCTCGCTGCCCCATGTGACGTCGTGGAGACGCGTGACCACCGCGCCAGAGGTCGTACCGTGCGGTGCGTTCATCCCGCGCCCCCCGTCGTGTGGAGTCTGCTGCTTTCCATGTGCCAATGAGCTTGCCGGGGCAGTTTCATCACCCTGTCCGCCGTCTGTCACAGGCCTGTCACAGGGCACTTCGGTGCTTGCGGACCGAGCGGTTGAAGGTTGGGAGCGCTCCACCTGTCGAACTCGGTCCCCCCATGGGACAGAATGACCTCCGTGCCTTTCCTGTTGCTGATCGAGGACGACGACGCCATCCGCACGGCCCTCGAACTCTCGTTGTCACGCCAGGGCCACCGTGTGGCCACCGCGGCGACGGGAGAGGACGGCCTGAAACTGCTCCGGGAACAGCGGCCGGATCTGATCGTGCTGGATGTGATGCTGCCCGGGATCGACGGCTTCGAGGTGTGCCGTCGCATCAGACGCACCGACCAGTTGCCGATCATTCTGCTGACCGCGCGCAGTGACGACATCGATGTGGTGGTCGGTCTGGAGTCCGGGGCCGACGACTATGTGGTGAAGCCGGTGCAGGGCCGCGTGCTGGACGCCCGGATCCGCGCGGTACTGCGGCGCGGCGAGCGGGAGTCGACGGACTCCGCGACGTTCGGCAGTCTGGTGATCGACCGTTCCGCGATGACCGTCACCAAGAACGGCGAGGATCTCCAGCTCACACCGACCGAGCTGCGGCTGCTGCTGGAGCTGAGCCGCCGTCCCGGACAGGCGCTCTCGCGCCAGCAGTTGCTGCGGCTGGTGTGGGAACACGACTATCTGGGCGACTCCCGGCTGGTCGACGCGTGTGTGCAGCGGCTGCGGGCGAAGGTGGAGGACGTACCGTCCTCACCGACGCTGATCCGTACGGTGCGTGGCGTGGGCTACCGGCTGGACGCGCCTTCGTGAGCGACGCACCCGAGTCCGGCGGACCGGACAGCGGCCCGCCGGAGGACGGCGCGACGAAGAGCGGCGCCGTGGACGACCGGCCCGCCGGACGCGGCGACGCGAAGGGCGGCACGGCGCGGAAGACCGTCCCCGGCGGGCTCCGCTGGACCAGCCTGCGGCTGCGGCTGGTGGTCGTCTTCGGAGCGGTCGCGCTGACCGCCGCGGTCTCCGCGTCCGGGATCGCGTACTGGCTCAACCGCGAGGCCGTGCTGACCCGCACACAGGACTCCACGCTGAACGACTTCCGGCAGGAGATGCAGAACCGCGCCGCGGAGCTGCCGCCGCGCCCGCGCCAGAGCGATCTGCAGAGCACCGCCGTACAGATGGCGGCGGCCGGCCCCAACTACGATGTGCTGCTGATCGACGAGCGCGACAAGGGAAAGCCCATCGTCGGAGTCTCCGACCCGGATGTCTTCACGCTCGACGACGTACCGGCGTCGCTCCAGCACGCCGTGAACGACAAGCTTGAGGTGACCTCCGGGAATCCGTATCCGTACCACCTCTTCTGGCAGCGCACCGAGCGCGACGGCACGCCTTATCTGGTCGGTGGCACGCGGATCATCGGCGGCGGCCCGACCGGCTATCTGTTCAAGTCCCTCGACCAGGAGCGCGCGGATCTCAACTCGCTCGCCTGGTCGCTGGGCATCGCCACGGCGCTGGCGCTCGTCGGATCCGCGCTGCTCGCTCAGGCCGCGGCGACGACCGTGCTCAAACCCGTGCGGCGGCTGGGCGAGGCGGCCAGGCAGCTCGGTGAGGGAAAGCTCGGCACCCGGCTGCGGGTGTCGGGCACGGACGAACTGGCCGATCTGTCACGGACGTTCAACAGGGCCGCGGAGTCGCTCCAGAAGAAGGTCGCGGACATGAGCGCGCGGGAGGAGTCCAGCCGCCGCTTCGTCGCCGACATGTCGCACGAGCTGCGCACCCCGCTGACCGCGCTCACCGCCGTCACGGAGGTCCTGGAGGAGGAGGCCGAGAACCTCGACCCGATGATCGCGCCCGCCGTGACCCTGGTGGTGAGCGAGACCCGGCGGCTCAACGTCCTGGTGGAGAATCTGATGGAGGTCACCCGCTTCGACGCGGGTACGGCCCGGCTCGTCCTCGACGATGTCGATGTCGCCGACCAGGTCACGGCCTGTATCGACGCGCGCGCCTGGCTGGACGCGGTGGAACTGGACGCGGAGCGCGGCATCATGGCGCGGCTGGACCCGCGCCGGCTCGATGTGATCCTGGCGAATCTGATCGGCAACGCGCTGAAGCACGGCGGTTCGCCGGTGCGGGTGGCGGTGCGGACGGAGGACGACGCGCTGGTCATCGAGGTACGGGACCACGGTCCCGGTATCCCGGAGGACGTCCTGCCGCATGTCTTCGACCGCTTCTACAAGGCGAGCGCGTCCCGGCCGCGCTCCGAGGGCAGCGGGCTCGGTCTGTCGATCGCGATGGAGAACGCCCATATCCACGGCGGCGGCATCACGGCGGCCAATGTGCCCGACGGCGGCGCGATGTTCGTCCTGCGGCTGCCGCGCGACGACTCGGAGGCCGCCGGGCGGGACCGGGAAGAGGAATCCGGAGAGGAAGGCGACGCACCGTGACGCCCGGGAACCGGACGCCCAGGAGCAGGACGGGCAGAAGCCGGAAGGGCCGGGCGGCCGTCGGGCTCGCGAGGATAGCGGGGCTGGTCACGCTCGCCGTCTGCGCCGCCGCGTGCGGGATCAGGACCACGTCCGTGCCGGTGGACGCCGGGGCCGCGCCGTCGCGGGTGCCGTGCGAGGTCTCCAGGAAAGATGTCATCACCCAGGCGCGGCCCGGGGTTCCGGTGCAGATCTATCTGGTGTGCGCCTCCGGGCTGGCGCCGGTGGAGCGCGCGGCCAGGATCCCGGAGGAGAAGGCGCTCGACGGACGGATACAGATCGCGCAGGCGCTGCTCGACGAGCTCCAGGCGGAGCCGTCGGCCGCCGAGCGGCAGGCGGGATTCAGCACCTCGGTGCGCGGACCGCTGATCCTGTCCAGCCCGCGCAAGGGCGATCCGCCCGGCACGCTGCGGCTCAGCCGTCCGCCGGAGGATCTGCCGGCGGCGGCGCTCGCGCAGATCGTCTGTACGTTCGCGGAGAGCGAGGCCACGGACGGGAAGGTGACGCTCGGCGGGCCCGGCGACTACGCGCCGCATGTCTACGGGTGCACGCAGGAGGCGAAGAGCCGTCCGGATTCCGCCGTGCCGACGCTGAGCCCGATCCATCCGTCGTCGTCCTGACGGCGGCCGAATCGGCCGGACCTCAGGACGGCGGATGTACGTCGCACGGGCCTCGTCGCTCGCGTCGCGCCTCTCCTGTCACAGCCGGGGCGTGATGCCGGTCTCATGCGGCCGTTCTTCCGCGACCGGCGGAACCGATCCCGCCGGCGCCCGCGTCTTGGGCTTCGTGCGTCAAGGTCCGGGCGGCAGTGCCGTCATCCGCTTCCGTACGGCGGGGTTCGTTCTCCTCCTCATGCATCTTCTGCTGGTGGGGTGGCTGACGCTCCGCCCGCTGGACGTCATGTGGGTGACCGCGGCCAATCTGAGACCGCTCGCGGGCATCCGGGCGGATCTGGCGCTGAGCCCGCTGGAGGCCCTGCGCCGGATCGGCGAGGGACTGCTTCTGCTGGCTCCGCTCGGCGTGCTGCTGCCGATGGCCGGCGGCCGGCTCACCGTCTCTCCCTGGGCGTCCCTGGCCCGTACGGTCGCGGCCGGAGCGCTGATCTCCCTGGGAATCGAGCTGGTGCAGACCGGAGTGCCCGGCCAGGTGGTCGATGTGGACTCGCTGCTGCTCAACACCGCCGGTGTGGCGCTCGCGCATCTCGCGGTCGTGCCGGCGGGCCGGTCCAGGATGCGCCGCCGACGGCGGTCCCACGGCTCGCGCCGGGTACCGCGCCCCGCGGATGAGCCCGGCGCCGTCCTGCGGGAGGACGCGTCTCAGGGAGCGACCCCGACGATTCCCAGGGTCGGTGTCGCCCCGTAGAGCGACGCTTTGTCCCGGTGTCCGGCGGCACCATGGAGACATCGGGAGCCCACGGAGAGGCTCCCTCTCGGACTCGCGAAGGAGCCCACCATGGCCGCATTGGTCCGCCCCCGGGACGGACGCGTGATCGGCGGAGTGTGCGCGGCGCTGGCACGGCGCTTCGGCACCTCCGCGACCACCGTGCGTGTGATCTTCCTGGTCTCGTGTCTGCTGCCGGGCCCTCAGTTCCTGCTGTATCTGGCGCTGTGGGCGCTGCTGCCGGCCGAGAAGACCCGCACGGCCGCCTGGTAGTCCGGCCGTACACGCACGCTGGGGTGCACACCGGGACACGGGTGTGCACCCCACCGCTGTGGTCGCTGAGACGCTCAGCCGCCGAGCGGGATCCCGTTGACCGGGACTCCGCCCTTCGTCAGGCCGCTGACCGGCAGTCCGCCGAGCAGAGCGGTGAAGGGATTGGCGGTCTTGACGGCCGAGAGCACCTGCGGCGCGGCCTTCTGGAGGGTGGCGAGCGCGGTCCGGCCGGCCTGCGCCGCGTCCGACGCGGGCGCCGGAAGCTTTCCGGCGGTGCCGTCCACCGGCAGGGTCTTGCTGACGAGGTCGGCGCCGTTGTGGGGCACGGCGGGCGCGGCGGAGGCGGTGCCCGCTGCGGTGGCGGCGAAGGCGGCGCCGAGGGCGGCGACACCGAGAGTCTTGACGGCGGACTTCTTCATCTGGGATTTCGTCCTCGGGGAATGGGGGGAAGTGAGCAGCTCTGCAAGTTAGCGAGCCACACACATGTCCCGCAAACACCCGGAAGTGGTCGGCAATGGGTGTTCCCGACCACTCTCCGACATCGGTGATCGACGCACTCGACAGAGAAACTAGCTGGTCACAGCCGTCTGCTTGAACAGCCATTCGGATTTCAGCTCGGCGAATCCGGGCTTGATCACATCATTGATCATGGCGAGTCGTTCGTCGAAAGGAATGAATGCTGATTTCATCGCATTGACCGTGAACCACTGGATGTCATCGAGCGTGTAGTCGAACGCGTCGACCAGCAGCTCGAATTCACGGCTCATGCTCGTGCCGCTCATCAGTCGGTTGTCGGTGTTCACGGTCGCCCGGAAGTGCAGTCTGCGCAGCAGGCCGATGGGATGCTCGCCGTACGAGGTGGCCGCGCCGGTCTGAAGGTTGGAGCTGGGACACAGCTCCAGCGGGACGCGCTTGTCCCGTACGTACGCGGCGAGCCGGCCCAGCGTGACGGAGCCGTCCTCGGCGACCTCGATGTCATCGATGATGCGCACGCCGTGGCCCAGCCGGTCGGCGCCGCACCACTGGAGCGCCTGCCAGATCGAGGGCAGCCCGAACGCCTCACCGGCGTGGATGGTGAAGTGGTTGTTCTCCCGCTTCAGATACTCGAAAGCGTCGAGATGGCGGGTGGGCGGGAAGCCGGCCTCGGCGCCCGCGATGTCGAAGCCGACGACGCCGGAGTCCCGGTAGCGGTTGGCGAGTTCGGCGATCTCCAGCGAGCGGGCCGCGTGCCGCATGGCCGTCAGCAGCGCGCCGACCCGGATGCGGTGGCCGTTCTCGCGGGCCCGGCGCTCGCCTTCCCGGAAGCCCTCGTTGACGGCTTCGACGACCTCTTCGAGGCTGAGGCCCTGCTCCAGATGCTGCTCGGGCGCGTAGCGCACCTCGGCGTAGACGACGCCGTCCTCGGCGAGATCCTCGGCGCACTCCGCCGCGACCCGGAACAGTGCTTCGCGGGTCTGCATGACGGCGCAGGTGTGCGCGAAGGTCTCCAGATAGCGCTCCAGCGAACCGGAGTCGGCGGCTTCGCGGAACCAGAGGCCGAGCTTGTCGGGCTCGTGCTCGGGCAGCGCCTCGTAGCCGGTCTCCCTGGCGATCTCGATGATCGTGCCGGGACGCAGCCCGCCGTCCAGATGGTCGTGGAGAAGGACCTTGGGAGCGCGGCGGATCTGATCGGCGGTGGGCGGACGGAAGGTCTGGCTCGTCATCTCCGCACTCTAACTCCTACGCGCGTAGAGTGTGCTGGTCGATATGTAACAGTGACCGCGCGGACGGGTGGCGTACACCTCCCCTTCTGAGACTGTTCTGCTATGGGACAGCACGCAGTTCCCGGGGCGGGGGAACCGACCGCGGAGCGGTACGGCCCGGCGCGCGGGCGTCACGCGGAGCCACGGGCACGGCTGGGAAGGGTGGTCACCGCGCTGACCACGGGTTCCGCCGTGGGAGGTGTGATCCTGGTGCTGCCGCCTGGCGAGCCGGTCTCGGCCCGGCGTCCCTCGCCCGTCGCGTACGCGGGAGTGCTGCCGCTGGCGCGGTCGCTGGCGAGGTCCGGAGCGGCCGAAGGGCTCGTCGTGCACCTGGTGCACTACCGCAGGCGCGGCTGGAACGGCGCGGACGCGCACCTCGCGGCGGACGCGGAATGGGCGGCGGATGAGGCGGTACGCCGCTACGGCGACGTCCCGGTGTGTCTCGCGGGACACGGCATGGGCGGCCGGGCCGCGCTGCACGCCGCGGGACACCCGGCCGTCAACTCCGTGCTGGCGATGTCGCCCTGGCTGCCGGAGGACGACCGGGCCGTCGAACCGGAACCGGTACGGCAGTTGGCGGGCCGGCAGGTACTGATAGTGCACGGCACCAATGACGCGCGCAGCGATCCGGAGCTCTCCTACCGGCTGGCCGAACGCGCGAAGAAGGTCAACCGGGACACCTGCCGCTTCGAGGTCCACTCGGACGGTCACGCGCTCCGTCAGCACCATGGCGAAGTCCTCGCGCTGGCCGCGGACTTCGTCCTGGGCGCGCTCCTCTCGCGTACCTACTCCCGTCCGGTCGCGGACGCGCTCGCGGCGCCGCCGCCGCTGGGGCTGCGGATGCCGCTGGCGGCCGGGTTCGGCAGGTCGCTGCGCTGGTGACCGCCGCGGGACCAGGTCCGTTCATTCCGGCAGCAGTTGACCGCGACGGGACAGCAGGAAGCGCTTGAAGGCGGCCACCGGCGGAGTGTCGCGGTGGCCGTCCAGCCAGGCGACGCCGATCTCGCGTACGGCGCGCGGCGCCGTGACCGTCAGCTCGACAACTCCCGGACGGGCCACGGCCGGTGGCGGCAGCAGCGCGACGCCCAGGCCCGCCGCCACCAGGCCGCGAAGCGTCTCGGCCTCCTCGCCCTCGAAGGCGACACGCGGCCGGAAGCCGGCCTCGGCGCACAGGTCGTCGGTGATCCGGCGCAGCCCGTAACCCGGTTCGAGAGTGACGAACGTTTCGTCGGCGGCCTCGGCGAGACGGACCCGCCTGCGCCCGGCCAGCCGGTGGTCGTCGGGGACGACCAGCCGAAGCCGCTGTTCGTCCAGCCTGCGGGCGACCAGATCCGGAGCGTCCGGCATCGGCGAGGTGAGACAGAGGTCCAGATCGCCGGCGCGCAGCCGCTCGATCATCGCCTCGCCGTAGTTCTGGACAAGCTGGAAACGCACCCGCGGATGGTCGGCGCGGAAGGCCCGGATCAGTCCGGGCACGGTCTCGGAGCCCATGGTGTGCAGAAAGCCGAAAGCGACCTTGCCGGACGCCGGATCGGCGTCGGCCCGGACGGACTCGGCGGCGCGTTCCACCTCCGCGAGGGCCCGCTCGACCGAGGAGAGGAACGTACGGCCCGCGAGCGTGAGCGAGACGGTACGGCCCTTGCGGGCGAACAGAGCGACGCCCAGGTCCTGTTCGAGCCGGACCATCGCGCGGGAGAGCGTGGACTGCGGTACGCCCATGTCCTGCGCGGCGCGCGTGACATGTTCGTGGCGGGCCACTCCGGCGAAGTACGCGAGGCGCGGCGCCAGGATCGCGGACCAGGACTCCGGGTCCAGTCCGGCGGTCGGCGCCATGTCGTCTTCGTTACTGTTCCATGACACACGCGGCTGTGAGCTGGGTTCATGCACCATGGGAACGATTATCGCCATTCCACGCATTGGACGCATGAAGACCGCGGTGCCTACGTTCTCCGTATGCCTTCTGTCAGTACCGAGGCGCCCGCCACCGCGGGTGCCTCCGCCGCGCCGTCCTCGTCACCGACGCTCCTCTCTCCCGGCCGCCCCGGATTCCGCCGGATGAGCTTCGCGCTCTTCGCCGCCGGAGTCGCGACCTTCGCCCTCCTCTACTCCACACAGGCGCTGCTGCCCGCCATCTCCGCCGGCTTCGACGTGACGGCGGGCCGCGCGAGCTGGACCGTGTCGGCGGCGACAGGCGCGCTGGCCCTGTTCGTACTGCCGCTGAGCGCGCTGTCCGAGCGGTTCGGCCGGCGCACGCTGATGTCCGTGTCGCTGGTGATCGCGGTGGCGGTCGGGCTGCTGGTGCCGTTCGCGCCCAGTCTGGAGTGGCTGGTGGCGCTGCGCGCCGTGCAGGGCGCGGCGCTCGCCGGCCTTCCGGCGTCGGCGATGGCGTTCCTCGCCGAGGAGGTACGGCCGAAGGCGCTGGTCGCCGCGATCGGGCTGTTCGTCGCCGGCAACAGCGTCGGCGGGATGAGCGGCCGGATCCTCACCGGCTGGGTCGCCCAGCTCTGGGGCTGGCGGACGGCGCTGGCAGCGGTCGGCCTGCTCGCGGTGGTGTGCGCGGTGGTCTTCCGCGTCATGCTGCCGAAGGCGCGGAACTTCACGCCGCGTTCGCTGAGCCCGCGCGGCCTGGCGAGGACCGTGAGCGGGCACCTCGCCGACCCGCTGCTGCGACGGCTCTACGCGATCGGCGCGCTCTTCATGACCGTGTTCGGCGCGGTCTACACCGTGATCGGCTACCGCCTGGTGGAGGCGCCGTTCAACCTCCCGCAGGGCATCGTCGGTTCGGTCTTCCTGGTCTATCTGGTCGGTACGGTCTCCTCCGCGGCGGCCGGACGGCTGGTCGCGCGGCTCGGCCGGCGCGGCGCGCTGTATCTCGCGGTCGGGACGACGGCGGCCGGTCTGCTGCTGTCGCTCGCCGACGCCCTGGCGGCCGTGCTGCTCGGACTGGTCCTGATCACGGCGGGCTTCTTCGCCGGTCACGCGGTCGCCTCCTCGTCGGTCAGCCGTACGGCGAAGACCGGCCGCGCGCAGGCGTCGGCCCTCTACCAGTCGGCGTACTACCTGGGCAGCAGCGCCGGCGGCACCCTGGGCGCGGTCGCCTTCCACGCCGGCGGCTGGGCCGCGACGGTGCTGCTCGGGCTGCTGGCGGTCCTCGGAGTCGTCTCGATCACCTTGTACGGAACCCATGTGGCGCGAGCCCAGGCGGCGAGCCGGCCGGTCACGGCCAGGACGCCGTAACCCGCGATTGTCAGTGGGCCGCGGTAGCTTCCTGGGACTGGTTTCAAGGGGGCGACTGGGGTGGCCGATGACTGATCTCGCGACACAAGAGGACCTGGATTCCCGGCTGGAGAAATACCGGACGGAGCTGACGGGCTACTGCTACCGGATGCTGGGCTCCGCCTTCGAGGCGGAGGACGCCGTACAGGACACGATGGTCCGCGCGTGGCGCAGCTTCGAGAAGTTCGAGGGCCGGTCCTCGCTCCGGTCCTGGCTGTACCGCATCGCGACGAACGTATGCCTGGACATGCTCAGCGCGGGCAACCGCCGCGCGCGGCCAATGGATCTGACCGCCGCCACACCGGTGGCCCAGGCCCGGCTCACCACACGACCGGAGATCACCTGGCTGGAGCCCGTCCCGGACGGACGAGTGCTGACATCGGTGGCCGACCCGGCCGAGACGGCGGTGGAGCGGGAGTCGATCCGGCTGGCGTTCGTCGCCGCGCTCCAGCATCTGCCGCCGAAGCAGCGGGCCGTGCTCATCCTGCGCGAGGTGCTGGCCTGGAAGGCCGCCGAGGTCGCCGAGCTGCTGGGCACGACGGTCGCGTCGGTCAACAGCGCGCTCCAGCGCGCACGCGCGACGCTCGCCGAGTCCGACCCGGCCGCGACCGACGCGGCGGATCCGCTCGACGCGGAGCAGAAGGCGCTGCTGGAGCGCTATGTCGCGGCCTTCGAGAGCTACGACATGGAGGCGCTGACGGCCCTGCTGCACGACGACGCGAAGTTCTCCATGCCGCCGTACGACCTGTGGCTCCAGGGGCATGCCGACATCGTGGGCTGGATGCTCGGCGTCGGCGCGGTCTGCCGCGGCTCGAAGCTGGTCCGCACGACCGCCAATGGCCAGCCGGCCTTCGCGCACTACCACCCGAGCGAGGACGGCACCGGCTACACGGCGTGGTCGCTCCAGGTCATAGAGATCCGGGACGGCCGGATCGCGGGAATCGACAACTTCCTCGACACGGAGCGCTGGTTCCCCTTGTTCGACCTACCGCGACGCCTCTAACCGCCGGCTCCCGTGCGGGTCGCCTCCGGCGGGGTGTGCGGTGCGGTCTGGGCGGGGCCCGGTGGTGCGGGTCGCCTCCGGCGGGGGTTGCGGGGCTGTGCGGTGCGGTCTGGGCGTGGGCCAGTGGTGCGGTGCGGGTTGTCGCCGGGTGTCGTTCCGCGGTGGTGTCCTGGACTGCATGATTTACGGCGCGTGCGGCCCGGCAATCCAGTGACAGGCTGTCGAGCGC
>NZ_JARBAE010000083.1:0-12929 GCF_033795305.1 Streptomyces sp. AK02-01A | reverse complement strand
TTTTTAAAAAGGAGATGGCAAACGGTGTGCTCTTTGTGTCTGGGGGGCCGGGGGTGTGGTAAAGGGGGAGGGGGATCGTGGAGCGGCCCGGCGGGCCGGGCCGCTCCACGATGGGGCCGGCCTCAGCCGAAGACGGCGAGGCTCTTGGCCTTCCCGTTCTGTTCCTCGACGAGGGCCAGGAAGCGGCCCTCGGGATCGAACGCCGCGACCGGCCCGGAGTCGTACGCGGGCATGTCGAGCCGTACGCCGTTGAGCAGCAGCTTGGCCCGCTTCTCGTCCACGTCCCAGCGCGCGAACGCCGCCGCTGCCGCGTCCGCGACGGGCATGACGGTCAGCTCCTCCTGGAGCTGGTCGAGCGTCCTCGCCGCGTCCAGCGCGTACGGGCCGACCCGGGTCCTGCGCAGTGCGGTGAGATGGCCGCCGACGCCGAGCCCGGCGCCGAGGTCACGGGCGAGGGCTCGGATGTACGTACCGGAGGAGCAGACGACGGAGACGACCAGGTCGAGGACCGGCGTGCCGTCGTCCGCGACGGCCTCGCGGACGTCGTAGAGCCGGAACGACGAGACGGTCACCGGCCGGGCCGGGATCTCGAACTCCTCACCGCCGCGCACGCGCGCGTACGACCGCTTGCCGTCGATCTTGATGGCGCTGACCTTCGACGGCACCTGCATGATGGGGCCGCTCAGCGCGGCGATGCCGGCGTCGATGGCCTCCCGCTTCACCGCCGAGGCGTCGGTGGAGGAGGTGATCTCTCCTTCCGCGTCGTCGGTGACGGTGTCCTGGCCGAGCCTGATGGTGCCGAGGTATTCCTTCTCGGTCAGTGCGAGATGTCCGAGGAGTTTGGTGGCCCGCTCCACGCCGAGGACGAGAACGCCCGTCGCCATGGGGTCGAGTGTGCCCGCGTGGCCGACGCGCCGGGTCCTGGCGATCCCGCGCATCTTGGCGACGACGTCGTGCGAGGTGAAGCCCGACGGCTTGTCCACGATGACAAGCCCGTCGGGCGTCCTGGTCTGCTGAGTCATTCCGCGGCGGCGCCGTCCGTGTCGTCGGCGGCGGCGGCTTCGGCTTCGTCCTCGGCCTTGCGGTACGGGTCGGCACCGGCCGCGTACGCCTTGCCGGTCGACACCTCCCGTACCTCCGCGTCCTTGGCGCGCGCCCGGTCGAGGAGATCCTCTATGGTGCGGGCGTTGTCGGGCAGGGCGTCCGGAACGAACGCCAGGGAGGGCGTGAAGCGGACGCCGGTCTGGCGGCCCACCTCGGAGCGGAGGACGCCCTTGGCGCTCTCCAGGGCCGCGGCGGACGCCGCGCGCTCCTCCTCGTCGCCGTAGACCGTGTAGAAGACCGTGGCCTCCCGCAGGTCGCCGGTGACACGGGCGTCCGTGATGGTCACAAAGCCCAGTCGCGGGTCTTTGATACGGCGGTCCAGGGTCTCCGCGACCACGACCTGGATGCGATCGGCCAACTTGCGGGCCCGCGCGTTGTCGGTCACCGGTCCGTCACTCTTCCTTCTGGGTTTCTTGTCTGGCAGGTCAGTCTTCGTGGCCGTACAGCCGTCGGCGTACGGACAGCAGCTCCACCTCGGGATGACCGGCGACCATGCGCTCGCAGCGGTCGAGTACGTCCGTGAGATGCGTCCAGTCCCCGGAGACCACCGCCAGGCCGATCTCGGTCCTGCGATGGAGGTCCTGGTCGCCGGTCTCCGCCACGCTCACCGCGAATTTACGCTGGAGCTCGGCGACGATCGGCCGGACGACGGAGCGTTTCTCCTTCAACGACCGTACGTCGCCGAGGAGCAGATCGAAGGACAGCGTCCCCACATACATGCATGTCCGGATGTCCCGCCGGTACGGGTTCAGACGCCTGCCAGCGCTTGGCAGGAACACAAGAACCGTACACGCAGCGGCCGGGGCCGATCGACGGAAATACCTCCCGTCGACCGGCCCCGGACCGGTTCACGCGTGTCAGCCGCGCGGCTTCTCGCGCATCTCGTAGGTCGCGATGACGTCGTCGATCTTGATGTCGTTGAAGTTTCCGAGGTTGATACCGCCCTCGAAGCCTTCGCGGATCTCGGTGACGTCGTCCTTGAAGCGGCGCAGACCCTGGATGTTGAGGTCCTCCGCGATGACCTTGCCATCGCGGATGAGCCGGGCCTTGGTGTTCCGCTTGACCTCGCCGGAGCGGATGAGAACACCCGCGATGTTGCCCAGCTTGGACGAGCGGAAGACCTCGCGGATCTCCGCCGTACCGAGCTCGACCTCTTCGTACTCCGGCTTGAGCATGCCCTTGAGGGCCGACTCGATCTCTTCGATCGCCTGGTAGATGACCGAGTAGTACCGGACGTCCACACCTTCGCGCTCGGCCATCTGCGCGGCACGCCCCGCGGCGCGCACGTTGAAGCCGATCACGATGGCGTCGGAGCCCATGGCCAGGTCGATGTCCGACTCGGTCACGGCACCCACACCGCGGTGCAGGACCCGGATGTCGACCTCTTCGCCGACGTCGAGCTGGAGCAGCGAGGACTCAAGAGCCTCCACCGAACCGGACGCGTCGCCCTTGATGATGAGGTTGAGTTCCTGCACCAGGCCGGCCTTGAGGGCCTCGTCCAGATTCTCCAGGGAGAACCGGACACCCCTGCGGGCGAAGGCCGCGTTCCGCTCACGGGCGGCACGCTTCTCGGCGATCTGCCGTGCGGTGCGGTCCTCGTCGACGACCAGGAAGTTGTCGCCGGCGCCGGGGACGTTGGTGAGACCCAGGACCAGGACGGGCGTCGACGGAGTCGCTACGTCGACGTTGTTGCCGTTGTCGTCGAGCATCGCCCGGACTCGGCCGTACGCGTCACCGGCGACCATCGTGTCACCGACGCGCAGCGTGCCGCGCTGGACGAGCACGGTGGCGACGGCGCCGCGACCACGGTCGAGGTGCGCCTCGATGGCGATACCCTGCGCGTCCTGTTCCGGGTTGGCCCGGAGGTCGAGCGAGGCATCGGCGGTGAGGACCACGGCCTCCAGCAGGCTGTCGATGTTCAGACCCTGCTTGGCGGAGATGTCGACGAACATGGTGTCGCCGCCGTACTCCTCGGCCACGAGACCGAACTCGGTGAGCTGACCGCGCACCTTGGTCGGGTCCGCGCCCTCGACGTCGATCTTGTTGACGGCGACGACGATCGGGACGTCCGCGGCCTTGGCGTGGTTGAGCGCCTCGATCGTCTGCGGCATCACACCGTCGTTGGCCGCGACCACCAGGATCGCGATGTCGGTGGACTTGGCACCACGGGCACGCATGGCGGTGAACGCCTCGTGACCCGGGGTGTCGATGAAGGTGATCCTGCGCTCTTCACCGTTGACGTCCGTGGCGACCTGGTACGCACCGATGTGCTGCGTGATACCGCCGGCCTCGCCCGCGACGACGTTCGTCTTGCGGATCGCGTCCAGCAGCCTGGTCTTACCGTGGTCGACGTGACCCATGACGGTGACGACCGGCGGACGGGACACGAGGAACTCCTCGCCGCCCTCGTCCTCGCCGAACTCGATGTCGAAGGACTCAAGCAGCTCGCGGTCCTCCTCCTCCGGGCTGACGATCTCGACGACGTAGTTCATCTCGCCGGCGAGCAGGTGGAGGGTCTCGTCGGAGACGGACTGCGTGGCAGTGACCATCTCGCCGAGGTTCATCATCACGGCGACGAGCGACGCCGGGTTGGCGTTGATCTTCTCCGCGAAGTCGGTGAGGGACGCACCGCGCGACAGGCGGACGGACTGTCCGTTGCCGCGAGGCAGCATCACTCCGCCGACCGACGGGGCCTGCATGGCCTCGTACTCCTGGCGCCTCTGCCGCTTCGACTTACGGCCACGACGGGCGGGCCCGCCGGGACGGCCGAACGCGCCCTGTGTGCCACCGCGGCCACCGGGACCACCCGGACGTCCGCCGAAGCCGGGACGGCCACCGCCGCCACCGAAACCGCCGCCGCCACCGGGACGACCGGGGGCGCCACCGCCACCGCCGCCACCGGGACGACCGGCGAAGCCACCGCCGCCACCGCCACCAGGACGACCGGCGAAGCCGCCGCCACCACCGGGACGACCGCCACCGCCGCCACCGGGACGACCGGCGCCCGCGGGACCACGGCCACCGCCGGGGCCGCCACCGGGACGCGGACCGGCCGCGGGACGCTGCGGCATCATGCCCGGGTTCGGACGGTTACCACCGGGGCCACCGCCGGGGCCGCCCGCGGAGCGGGGAGCCTGCGGACGCGGCATGCCACCGGGGGTCGGGCGTCCGCCCTGACCACCGGCACCGGCACCGGGACGGGGACCGCCCTGACCGGCGCCCTGCGGACGCGAACCACCCGGGGCACCGGGGCCGCCGGGACGCGGAGCGCCGCCGGGACGAGGCGCCTGCGGGCGCGCCATACCGGTGGAGCCACCCGAGGTGAAGGGGTTGTTGCCCGGACGCGGGCCCGCGGGCCTGCCACCGGGACGCGGGGCCTGGCCGGGACGTGCGCCGCCGGAGCGGCCGCCCTGGCGCTGGTCACCCTGACGCTGGTCACCCTGGCGCTGATCGCCCTGGCGCTGGTCACCTTGACGCTGATCGCCCTGGCCGCCCGTAGGACGGTTGGACGGACGCGGGCCGGGGGTCGCACCGGGCCGGGGACCGGCGGCCGGGGCCGACGGAGGCGCGGTGAACTCCGGGACGGCCGGAGCGGCGGGCGCGGGCTTCGCCGCGGCCGGAGGCTTCGGCGCGGCCGGGGCCGGACGCGGTCCGGGGCTCGGCGCGGCCGAGGGGGTGCTGCTCTTGGGGGCCTCGGCGACGGCCGGCTTGGGAGCCGGGACACCGGGCTTGGGGGCAGCGGGACGGGCCGCCTGCGCCGGAGAGGGCGCGGCAGGCCTGGCGGGGGTCGCCTTGCGCGGCGCTCCGGGCTTGGCGGCGGTCTTGCCGCCATTGCCTCCGGGGCCCTGCAGGGCATCAGTCAGTTTGCGTACAACCGGCGCCTCGATCGTCGAGGACGCCGAACGGACGAATTCACCGAGTTCTTGGAGCTTGGCCATGACGACCTTGCTCTCCACGCCGAACTCCTTGGCGAGTTCGTATACCCGGACCTTAGCCACTTCGCTCCTTTTAGGTCCGGGTTACCGCCGGACCGTCGCTACTTCATGGGCGTACTCATCGCGTACTCATCGAGTGCTCATCGCAATCTCGACCTACTTCCAACTCGCGAGGTACCTGAACCGCACGGGGTCCCGTGCCGTACTTCTTCTTACGGTGCGGCTTGCTCTGTGATTGCCTGAACGGCCCGGCGCACTTCCGCGCTGTCGAGCGGTCCCTGGACCCGGAAGGCCCGGGGGAACGCCCGGCGGCGGACCGCCAGATCGAAACAGACCAAGGCGGGGTGCATATACGCACCCCGGCCGGGCAGCGTACCGCGTTGATCGGGAACACATTGTCCATCGACCACCACGATGCGCAGCAGTTCGCTCTTGGCCGCTTGCTCCCGGCACCCCACGCATGTTCGCTCAGGGCAGCTTCGGTCGCTCGTCCGGCCAGACATGTTCAAGTCTACCTCCCCGCGCCGACCTCACCCGTTCGGGGCAAGATTCGAACACTCACTGGCCAAAAAGATCGGCTCCGGGATCCGGCGGGGCCACCGCGGCGGCCGCCGCCGGTCATGTCCGGCCGGTGTCAGCGACGGACGTCGCCGCCGCGCGCCGCACCGCGGTCGCGGTCCCGGTCACCCGCGCGGTCGCCGCTCCGCTCACGGTCGCGGTCGCCCTCGTCGTCCGCCTGCTCCGTGTCCGGGCGGATGTCGATGCGCCAGCCGGTGAGCCGCGCGGCGAGGCGGGCGTTCTGGCCTTCCTTGCCGATCGCCAGCGAGAGCTGGTAGTCCGGCACGGTCACCCGCGCGGAACGGGCACCGAGGTCGACGACCTCGACCTTGCTGACCCGGGCCGGCGACAGCGCGTTCGCCACCATCTCGGCCGGGTCGTCCGACCAGTCGACGATGTCGATCTTCTCGCCGAGCAGCTCGGCCATGACATTGCGTACCCGCCCGCCCATCGGGCCGATGCAGGCGCCCTTGGCGTTGAGACCGGAGCGGGTCGACCGTACGGCGATCTTGGTGCGGTGGCCGGCCTCACGGGCGATGGCGGCGATCTCGACGGAACCGTCCGCGATCTCCGGGACCTCCAGCGCGAAGAGCTTCTTCACCAGATTGGGGTGGGTACGGGACAGGGTCACCGAAGGACCGCGCACACCCTTGGCCACCCGGACCACGTAGGTACGCAGCCGCAGACCGTGCGTGTACTCCTCGCCCGGCACCTGTTCCTGCACCGGAAGGATGGCCTCCAGCTTGTCGTCCAGCTTGACGAGGACGTTCCTGGGGTCCTTGCCCTGCTGGACCAGCCCGGCGACCACGTCGCCCTCGCGGCGGGCGTACTCACCGAAGGTGACGTCGTTCTCCGCGTCCCGCAGCCGCTGCTGGATGACCTGGCGCGCCGTGGTCGCGGCGATCCGGCCGAAGTCGGACGGCGTGTCGTCGAACTCCTTGGGCTCCTGCCCCTCGTCCAGATCGGCCGGGTCCTCCTTGGCCCACACCGTGACATGACCGTTGTCCCGGCTGAGCACGACACGGGCGTGCCGGCGGCTGCCGTCCGTGCGGTGGTAGGCGATGAGGAGGGCCGATTCGATCGCCTCGACCAGCAGATCGAAGGGGATCTCCTTCTCTTGTGCCAAGCCCTTCAGGAGCTTCACATCGATGTCCACGGCTACGCCTCCTCTTCCTTCTTGTCCTTGCGGTTGAACTCGATCTCCACGCGCGCCTTGGCGATCTCCGTGAAGGCGATCCGGCGGGCGGTGGGCTTGCGCCCCTTCACGCCCGGCACTTCGAGGTCGAGTCCCTCGTCGTCCACACCGAGGACGCGGGCCACCAGCTCGCCGCCCTCGTGCAGTTGGAGCCTGGCCAGCCGGCCGACGGCACGCAGATAGTGGCGGCGCTCGGTCAGCGGGCGCTCGGCTCCGGGAGAGGTGACTTCGAGCTGGTACTCGTCCTCGCCCATCGCGTCCGTCTCGTCGAGCTTGTCGGAGATGGTGCGGCTGAGCTCGGCGCACTCGTCGAGGTCCACGCCGTCGTCGGAATCCACCACGACTCTCAGCACACGGCGCCTGCCCGCCCGGGACACCTCGATCTCTTCCAGATCCAGGTCCTTCGCGGCGACGAGCGGTTCCAGCAGTCCGCGGAGCCTTTCGCTCTGGGTGGTGCTCATCCGGGTGACTCCTCGGCCGCGTGTGCTGTTGTGGGATCGTCGTGTGTCAGATCAAAGGGTATCCGGTCCCAAGGGGTGTTGCCGTCCACCCGCGAGTGACCCGCAGGTACGCTCGCCTGCGAAGATCATCACGAGTCCCGAGGAGAGACGCGTGGGGCGCACGGGGAAGACACGGAGACACGCGCTCATTGCCGCGGGTGCCGCGACGGCCGGTCTGCTGACCGCCTGCTCGACGGATACGGCGGACGGGCACACGTCCGGAGGCCCGGCGGGCGCCGCGGCCCGTGCCGAGAGCGCGCTGCGCCTGCGTTCCGCCGGGACCAGCCGGGAGTTACTGGGCCGGTACGACGCGGTGCTGAAGCGGCATCCGGACCGGAGCGGACAGCTCACGCCGCTGCGTGCGGCTGTGGCGCGGCATGTGTCGGCGCTGTCCCCGGAGACCCGGCCGGGGACGCCGTCACCCGCCGTCTCCACCGCCTCCGCCGGAACGGCCGCCCGGGGCTCGTCGGTTGTCGCGGACGACCCGGCCGAGGCGCTCCGCGCGCTGGCCGCAGCCGAGCGCCGTACCGCCGACGCGCACACCGCCGCGCTGATGGAAGCGCCTCCGGAACTGGCCCGGCTGCTGGCCTCCCTCGCCGCCGCGAGCGCCGCCCACGCCTATCTGCTGACGGAAGGATCCCGCTCGTGAGCACCGGTGCGCTGGCCGCCGCGCAGGCCGCACTCGCGGCGGAGCACGCCGCTGTGTACGGGTACGGAGTCGTCGGCGGACGCGTCGGCGCGGCGCGGCGGCGCGAGGCTTCCGACGCGCACGCCGGGCACCGGGCCCGCCGCGACGCGCTGGCGCGGACCGTGCGGGATCTGGGCGGGAAGCCGGCGGCGGCCGCCGCCGCGTACGCCCTGCCGTTCCCGGTGCCGGACGCCGCCGCCGCGGTGCGGCTCGCCGCCGGTCTGGAGGACCGCATCGCGGACGTCTACTCCGACCTCGTCCGCGCGGCCGAAGGGCCGCTGCGGCGGGAGGCGGCGGGCGCGCTGCGGGAGGCGGCGGTACGCGCGGTGCGCTGGCGCGGAAGCAGCGGCGTAGCCTTTCCTGGGCTCGCCGAGCGCGCGTGAGCCCTCGGGCTCTGAAAGGGAACAACGCGGGTATGGCTTTCGAACCGCCGCAGCGTCTGGTGCGCACGCTCGGCGAGACGTACGGGGACGCCGCCGCCGACTGGCTCGGAAAGCTGCCCGGGATCGCCGCGGAGGCGGTCGCACGGCGGGAGCTGCGCGTCGAACGGGTGGTGGCGCCGGGCGGCCGGAGCAGTCTGATGGTGCTCGGACGCCGGCCCGACGGCTCCGCCGCCGCGCTCAAGATCGCCCCGCCGTTCGCCGCCACGTCGCCGGAGCGGGCGGCGCTGGCGCACTGGAAGGGCTGGGGAGCGGTGGAGCTGCTCGACGCCGCCGAGGACGAGCTGCTGCTGGAACGTCTGCATCCCGAGGTGTCGCTGCGTTCCCTTCCCGAGGCGAAGGCGCTCCTCGAAGCGGCCGGCACGGTACGCAGGCTGTGGGTCGACCCGCCCGTGGACCACGGCTTCGAGACGGTCGCCGAGAGGTCCGCGCGCCAGGCGGCGGCGCTGCGGACGACGTCCGACGAGACTCTGGCACCGCTCGTCGCCGCGGCCCTCGCGGCGCGCGACGAACTCTGCGCCGACCCCGCCGCCGAGGTGCTGCTCCTGCATGGCGCCTTCCGCCAGGGCAAGGTCCTCGCGGGCGACCGCGCCCCGTGGCTGGCGGTGGGCCCGGAACCGCTGGTCGGCGAGCGCGCCTACGATCTGGCCCGGCTGGCCCGCGACCGGGTGGAGGATCTGGTGGCCGCGTCCTCCGGCGCCTCGTCGGCACGCCGCCGCGTCAACAGACTCGCCGACTCCCTGGACCTCGACCGCGAGCGGCTGCGCGGCTGGACCCTCTTCCGCGCGGTGGAGGCGGGCGTCCGCACTCTGCACGCGGGCCGCCGCCAGACCGCGGAGCTCCTGCTGGAGTTCGCCGGCTGGCTGTAGGAACACGTCCGGGACATGTCCTCGCACATCCGGACCTGGACGCCGGCGGTCACGGCTACGAGGCCCGGCGCCGGTGGCGCGGGCCTCGTGGCGTCCTCGGAGACCGTCAGGCCGTGAGGCGGGCGATCGCCTCCGCGACCGTCAGTTCCTCGCGCTCGCCCGTGCGGCGGTCCTTCAGTTCCAGCACGCCTTCGGCGGAGCGGCGGCCCGCCACCAGGATGTGAGGAACGCCGATCAGTTCGGCGTCGGTGAACTTCACGCCCGGCGAGACGCCGGGGCGCTCGTCCACCAGCACGCGCAGGCCGGCCGCCGAGAGCTGTTCGGAGACGTCCAGCGCCAGCTCCGTCTGGAGCGCCTTGCCCGCGGCCACGACATGGACGTCCGCCGGAGCGATCTCACGGGGCCAGCTCAGACCCTGTTCGTCGGCCGTCTGCTCGGCCAGGGCCGCCACGGCGCGCGAGACACCGATGCCGTACGAGCCCATGGTCACGCGCACCGGCTTGCCCTGCTGGCCCAGCACGTCGAGCTGGAAGGTGTCGGCGTACTTGCGGCCGAGCTGGAAGATGTGGCCGATCTCGATCGCGCGGTCGAGCTTGAGGCCGGTACCGCAGGCGGGACACGGGTCGCCCGCCTCGACCACGACCACGTCCAGGTAGTCGTCGACCTCGAAGTCCCGTCCGGCCACGACATTGCGCGCGTGGGTGTCGGGCTTGTTGGCGCCGGTGACCCAGGCGGTGCCGGGCGCCACACGTGGGTCCGCGATATAGCGGATCTTGAGGCCCTGCGGGCCGACATAGCCCCGGACGAGATCCGGCCGGTCCTCGAAGTCCTCGGCCGTCACCAGCTCCACCACGGCGGGCGCGAGATGCTCGCCGAGCTTGCCGAGGTCCACCTCTCGGTCACCGGGGACGCCCACCGCGGTGATCTCGCCGTCGACCTTGACGAGCAGATTCTTCAGGGTCGCCGAGGCGGGCACTCCGAGGTGCGCGGCCAGCGTCTCGATGGTCGGTGTGCCGGGCGTGTCCAGCTCCTCGACCGGCCCGTGCTCGGTGCTCTCGACCGGCGGCGCGACGAAGGTCACGGCCTCCGTGTTGGCCGCGTAGTCGCACGCCGGGCAGTCCACGAAGGTGTCCTCGCCCGCCGCGGCAGGCGCCAGGAACTCCTCGGAGGCCGAACCGCCCATCGCGCCGGAGACCGCCGACACGATCCGGAAGTCGAGGCCGAGACGGGCGAAGATCTTCTGGTACGCCGCACGGTGCAGCGCGTAGGACTCGGCCAGGCCCTCGTCCGTGGTGTCGAAGGAGTACGAGTCCTTCATCTGGAACTCGCGCCCGCGCAGCACACCGGAGCGCGGCCGGGCCTCGTCGCGGTACTTCGTCTGGATCTGGTAGAGCATCACCGGCAGGTCCTTGTAGGACGTGCACTGGTCCTTGACGACCTGGGTGAAGATCTCCTCGTGCGTCGGGCCCAGCAGATAGTCCGCGCCCTTGCGGTCCTTGAGGCGGAACAGCAGATCGCCGTACTCCTCCCAGCGTCCGCTCGCCTCGTACGGCTCCCGGGGCAGCAGCGCGGGCAGCAGCACCTCCTGCGCGCCGATCGCGTCCATCTCCTCGCGGACGACGCGCGAGACGTTGTCGAGGACCTTCTTGCCCAGCGGCAGCCAGCTCCAGATACCGGCCGACGTGCGGCGGACATAGCCGGCGCGGACGAGCAGCTTGTGGCTGAGGGTCTCGGCGTCCGCCGGGTCGTCGCGCAATGTCTTGACCATCAAACGGGACATGCGCTGGACCTGGGACATGGGGAGTACTCCTGCGTTCTCTCGGCTGATGCCTGGAGGTTAGCCGGGCCGCACCGGCAGGCGGAAATCAGTAAGGGTGTCAGCGGGGCCGGCGCAGCGGGAGCGGGGCGCCCATCACGGCGTACGGCTTGGATGCGCTCGGGAAGTGGACCTGGCGGGCCAGGTCCTCGTATCCGAGCGCGCGGTACAGACGCCGGGCCGGGCTCTCCGTGTCGATCGCGGACAGGATCGACCGCGGCTGCGCGGCGGTGTCCGTGATGGAGGTGATCAGCGCGCGGCCGATGCCCCGCGCCTGGAACCCGGGATGGACATGCAGCTCGGTGATCACGAAGGAGTCGTCGAGCCAGCCATCGGAGCCGGTGGCGCGCAGATGGGGTTCGACGACCGTGGACCACCAGTGGGCGCGCTCGTTCGGCAGGCCGTACACGAACCCGACGAGCCGGCCGGCCTCGGTGGTCGCGCCGAGGGCGCGGCAGCCCGGATACGTGAGATGCCGGAGCACGATATGACGGCGTACCCCGATCTCGTCGTCGCTGAGCCCGAAGGCGAGGGCCTGCACCGCGAGCGCCTCGTCGACGCGTGCGGCGAGATCGACCGGCCCTACCTGTACACCGGGGGTCCGGGGGTCGTCCCCGGGGATGCTCAGCATGAGCCGAACCCTACTTTCAGAAGAGCACGCTCATGAAGGCGCCCACCTCGCGGAAACCGACGCGTCGGTACGCGGCGCGGGCAGGGGTGTTGTAGTCGTTGACGTAGAGGCTCACCACCGGTGCGACATCGGCCAGCGCGTACCGTACGACGGCTGCCATGCCCGCCTCGGAGAGGCCCCTGCCGCGGTACTCGGGATCGACCCAGACGCCCTGGATCTGGCAGGCGCGCGAGGTGGCCGCGCCGATCTCGGCCTTGAAGACGACTCTGCCGTCCTCGATCCGGGCGAACGAGCGGCCCGCGCCGACCAGTTCGGCCACGCGCGCCTGGTAGAGCAGTCCGCCGTCGCCCGAGAGTGGCGAGATGCCGACCTCCTCGGTGAACATCGCCACGCAGGCCGGCATGATCAGTTCCAGCTCGTCCTTGCGGATCCGGCGTACCAGCGGGTCGGGCGCGACGGCGGCGGGGACCCGCTCGGTGACCATCAGCGGCTGGTTGGCGCGGACCTCGCGGGCCGGGCCCCAACTGGGCTCCAGCAGCCGCCACAGCTCGGCGGTGGCCTCGGCGGGACCGACGATCGAGGAGCAGCGGCGGCCGGTTCTGCGGCCGCGGTCGGCGAAGGCGCGCACGGCCTCGGGAGTGGCACAGATGGGGACGAGATTGGCCCCGGAGTAACAGAGCGAGCGCAGCCGCCCGTCCGCGTACCAGCCCCACATCTCGCCGCCCAGGCGCCAGGGGTCGAGTCCGGCGGCCTGAACACGCGATGTCACAAAGGCGTTGGCGACCGGCTCGCTCTCCAGAATGGCGAGCGCCGCGCCGAGTTCGCCGGGGTCGAGGACCCGGGTGGTGGTCTGCGTCAACACGAGGGGGCCTCATCATGCGGTCTGTTGATTCTCCGCACTGTACCTGCCGGTCTGGCGGCCTGTGGATCCGAGGCCCTCTCCGCCGCCGCCGGCAGCGGGTCCCGAGCCGGTGCCCGGAGGGCGGTGGCCGCGGGACCCGTCACCTCGCCGCCGGCCGCGCGGGCCGGTACGGAGCAGGTCAGCTCACCGAGACCTCGGGCTCGCCGGAGGAGACGCCGTCCTTCTCCATCTGCTCGGCGATCTTCAACGCCTCTTCGATCAGGGTCTCCACGATCTTCGACTCCGGCACGGTCTTGATGACCTCACCCTTGACGAAGATCTGACCCTTGCC
>NZ_JARBAE010000082.1:0-12931 GCF_033795305.1 Streptomyces sp. AK02-01A | reverse complement strand
CACCGCGGAGATCAAGGGCCAGGGTCTGAAGCACCTGGTCAAGGTCGTCATCGACACCGACGGCGAGAAGGGCATCGCAACAGCCGGGGTAACGGCGACGGACGGCCACCCCTTCTGGGTCCCCGAACTCGCCGAATGGATCGACGCCACCGACCTCCGCCCAGGCCAGTGGCTCCGCACCGGCGCCGGCACCCTCGTCCAGATCACAGCGGTCGAACACTGGACGGCCCCCGACGAAACGGTCTACAACCTCACCGTCAGTGACCTCCACACGTACTATGTGCTGGCGGGAACCACGCCGATCTTGGTGCATAACACCGATGGCGGTACTTGTGGCGTCGTGTCTCCGGCGCTCGCTAACACCGCTGATGCAGGTGAGATGCATGGAGCGGACTTCGCTTCTGAGTTCCGTTCCCCGAGTGGGCAGATGTATCAGGCTCACAATGCCGAATATGTGGAACTCCCCGAGGGGTTGAAGGATATTATTCGGGAGAATGACCACCCCGCCTTTGTCTGCTCGGAGATGAAGTGCCTGGCCAACGCTTACAAGGCAGAGGGGCCGGCGGCGCTTAATGGAGGTCAGATGACTACTGTGTTCGTCAGTGACACTGAAATGGGCGAACATGGGGCCCTTGCAAGCCCTTGTCCTGGATGTCGCAGAGTCTTGAATTCAAGACTGATTCAGATTACGGGAGGCTGAGGTCTACGTGAGGATCCCGCTGCAACCCGAATCTCGCTCGGCCTTGGAGGCGAAGGGCTGGTCGGAGGACCGGCAGGTGGACGTCTCCCCCGTGATCGAGCGTCTGACGGGCGCTGGTTACGAGATCAACGAACGCATGGCTGAAGTCTTGAGCTCTTTGAGTGGATTGACTCTCAATCCAGTTGTCGAGGAGGGAATCGGCTTCCGAAATGATGAACCCCTAATCGTTGATCCCATTGGTGTAGGCGTTAGGCGTCTGAAGGAGGCCAGGGATCTGGAGGAATGGTTTAAAGTGCCATTCTGCCCGCTCGGCTGGTGGTTGTGCAGATCCCATGTCTATTTCAGCTCCGAAGGTCTCGTTGTTGCTTCGGCTCCGGGGGTGGTCTGGCATCTTGGAGATTCTCTGCCAGAAGCGATCGACTTCATGGTGCTGGCAAACCGCCCGCTCGTGAGACTGTGGAGTATGGATGGAATGGACGACTCCTCATGAAGCGCACTTGATTTCAGAAATTCATGGATTAGAAAGCCTGCAAATAGCTTAAGATCCAATAATTCAGAGGCCCCGCCGGATTTGTTTCCGGTGGGGCTTCTGGGGTGTCTGACGGCAGTAGTTGACGGCAACGTCAGCGGACGGGTGCTGCACAAAGCGGTGGTTCGTCGCCGTCGTCGGGTCGGGTCGGGCGGCGGGTGTGGCGGGGTTGCGGAGGGCGTTGCTGAGGAGGTCGATGGCGTCGCGCTGGAGGCGGAGCCGCATGTGGGCGTACACCGTGGCGGTCACGCCGATGCGGGCGGGACCCAACAATTCCCTGATCACGACGAGCTCGACGCCCTGCTCCAGGAGCAGGGTCGCCGCCGAGTGCCGGAGGTCGCGGAAACGAATGCGGCGGAGAGTGGCCCGGCGGAGCAGTGTGTTGAAGTGCCGGGTGAGGGTGGCGCCCTCGATCGGGTTGCCGTCGGGCCGGGTGAAGACGTAGCTGTTCGCCTTCCAGCCTGTCCCGCCGCTTCGCGCTCCTGGCGCTGCCGGTCACGGTGCTGTTCGAGAGAGCGCAGGCACTCGGTGGGCAGCGCTATGCGCCGTTCCGAGATCTAGGTCTAGGTGGGCAGGGCGGTTAGGCCGCCGGAGTTGGTGCGTTGGAGGGTGCGGCGGATGCTGGCCCGAGATTCAGCAGACGCGGACGGAACTGGAAGCAGCACTGGCCAACGTCGAAGCGATCAAGGCCAGGCTCAACCTCATGGTCGCGGACCAGAACCGTCGGGAGCGACTGCGCAGCGAACGCACGCCCGAAGACGATGCAAGGCTACAGAGGCTCAAAGACAAGCTCCGCCCCGAATAGGCCCTGCGACCATGGCGGTTCCGACAGCCGAAGCAGCCCAGAGCGAGCCAGCCACGAGAGGGCGTCGGAGCTGTTCAGAGTTTCTTCACTTGATCAAGGCGGCCCGCTGGCGCGGCCCGCGCGCGCTCCGGCCCTGCGAGGCCGCCGCCCGCTCCTGTCTCCGCCCCGCTCGCCGTCGGCCCCGCCGGTCCGGGCGCGCAACAGTCGTACAGCGAAGTCACCTGGGGCTCTGCCCCAGACCCCGGCCCTCCCTCCGAGGGGCAGGGGGCGCCACGTGCGGGTGCGGCTTCGTCGTGGTGAGTAGTCGCGGGGCGCGGGTGGGGTCCCTCGTCGCCCGGTCACCGGAGGCGTACCAGGAACCCCCGGGGGCCGCCAAGGCCGAGCGCACGCGTCACGAAGTGAGCCTTGGCGGCCCCCGGAGAACCTGGTCCGGCGAAGCTGCCCGACCGACGAGGGACCCCTTCCGCTCAGGCGGCGGTTCTGCCGGAGGCCGGCCCTGCGCGGGGGTGGTGATCGCTCTGCGGCGGGTATCTGCCGGATAGCCATCGGCTGATGCGTCCGTCCGGCGTACTGTGGCGCTGGAGGTGGTGAGCGGATGGCTACGGAACTCACGGAGCTGGCGGACAACGTCCGCAAGTAGCGGCGTCGGGCCGGGATGAGCCAGGAGGAACTGGCCCACGCCGCAGGCGTGTCGCCGGGAACAGTGCGCAACGTGGAGCAGGGCGGAACGGTCCGCGTGGAGACGCTGCACATCCTCGCCCGCGCACTGGAGGTGACTACGGCAACGCTGCTGGCTCCGGACGCTCCGCAACCGGTGCGCCGAACCGAGGACAGGAACCGCGTCAACCTCATCGAGCTGCGGGCCGCTCTGACCCCGCCGGTCGGGCTGGCCGATGCGGGCGGCGAGGCCGACGAGGAAGAGCCGAACGTACGCCGCTTCCGCCGGGCGGTGCACGACGGCGCGGTGCTGTACCGTTCCGACAGCTACAAGAGCGTCGCCTCCCAACTCCCCGCACTCCTACGAGACGCCAACAGCGCGGTCGCCTACTACGACAACGGCGAGGAACACCGCCAGGCGCTTCTGGCCCGAGCCGAAGCCCTGCAACTGGCCGGACGGTACCTGACGCAGGTCCGGCAGTACGACCTCGGCTACGCCGCCCTGGCCGGGGCAATCACCGACGCTCGGCGTGCCGCAGACACCCTCACCGCAGCATCCGGCGTGATCGGCATGTGTTGGCTGCTCCTACGCCAGGGCCGACTGGACGAGGCGGAAACCCTCGCCGCCCAGACCGCCGACATGATCGAGCCGAGGCTGTCCAGAGCGACCCCCGACGAATGCGCGGCGTGGGGCTGGCTGGCACTACGGGCTGCGGCTGCCGCAGGCCGAAACAACCGCCCCCAGGAGGCCCGCCACTACCACCGCGTGGCCACCACGGCGGCATCAGCGGTAGGACGGGAGCACACCGGCTCGTTCTTCCGGCACTGGACGACCTTCGGCCCGCTGACCGTCGGCATGAAGGGCGTGGAGGATGCCATGGTCGTGGGCGACGCGCGTACCGTCGTCCGCAAGGTCGGCGAGGACGCGCTGACGCCCAAGGCGTGGAAGAGCACCGGGCGGCCGAGTGACGACAACTGGAACCGCCACCGCATGGACGTAGCACGCGCCCACACCCGCACCGGCGACCTGACCGCAGCCATGGACGAGCTGACCGGGGTCCGCCGAGCATCCCCCCAGTGGCTCCAGCATCAGCACGTGGCCGCCGAGACCATGCAGGAGATCCTGAAGAAGCGCAAGCGGACCCTCACCGCCGAGATGCGCGACATGGCCTCCTACCTGGGCGTCGTCGGATAGCTACCACGCAGCGCAGCACCACACTCTGCGTCGCAAACTGCCCTGGTCCATACGTGGAGTGACGGTCAGTCAGCTCCTACGGTCACCGTGTCCCTATCAGCGACCCAGGCCAGGAGTGCACGGTGAGCAGTTCCAGGAGCGACGCGGACCGCATGCGGCGCAGGGAATTGTACGACGCGGCGACGGGTGTGGCCGGCCCCCGCTTACTTCCCTGGACCACCCCCGACGGGAACCCCTGCTACCTCAGCACCGACGGCAGGGGCTACCTGTCCACACTCGCCGACAGCATCGAAGCCGTCCAACTCAGCATGGGCGAAGAACTGCTTGAACGCGCCCGCGAAGCCCTGGCCCCCTGCGCACGAGCTCTGTCGGCCACCGAGTACCGCTGGCTCGCCTCCCGACTGACCGAAGCCCTCACCGACGCGCTCCGGGTGGCCGAATCGCGAGGGCAGCGCATCCCCGACCCGCAGGAAGAGGCGGCCGAGCATGCCTGACCCGGCAATCACCGGCACGCCGGCCCGCAAGCACTACCGCTTCCGCGAATACCACGTGACCGCCGTCGTGGACCCCATGACCCTGCCCACCTTCGAGGCCGTCTGCGTCACCGGCGAAGACCACGACTGCGGCGCCACCTCCGGCGAACTCCACACGGAGGGCGAACTGACCCGCTGGATCGCCGAGCACTGCGCCCAGACCAGCCACGACTTCTACCACCGCACCACCCCCGCCACCCCCCGCGCCGAACCCGGCGCCTGGCAGTGAACGCCCCCGCCGTCAGCACCCTTGACGGCAGTAGCGACGGCAACACCCACGGATTTCCACGCACAACCACGGACGCCAGCGGAACGCAAAACCCACCCTGACCAGCGAAAAAGCAGGTAGAGGGGTCCCGCGTAGCACACGTACTATGTGCTGGCGGGGGCCACACCGGTACTCGTTCACAACTGCAACGAGGCTGGACTTGCTGCCGCAGAGCGGGCGGGCGACCACTTTGATCGCCCCGGGGGTGCCACCGGCGCTCTGCGTTCGGATGAGGGCGGGTGGTTCTCTGATCCCTTTCCTCGGGGGGTAGGAACATCCACCCAAGCGTTGATGGAAATGCCGCACCTGGAACCAGGTCAGGGTTCAAGCATCACCTGGAGGCCCAGGCTGCGGCGCTCATGCGCCAGAATCCCGGTATGCGGAATTCAACTCTTTATATCCACTTCCGGGACCCGGATGCTGTGCGAGAAGTTTGCGGAGCCTGTGCTGGAACCCTGGAGGACATGTTGCCGTCAGGTGCTTCCCTGACGGTTATATTCAGGCAGTTGGACGGAACTATATTCCGATCAAGACCCTACGTCGGCAACGCTAACTGACAATTTAAGAAAATGAGGCAGGGGTCACATTCTGTGGCCCCTGCCTCATTTTTGTGCAAAATTCTGCTCTGCCGCCTACCTTCGCCAGTGCACTTCAGTCATTCTTTCGAGGTGGGCGATTCGGTCGAATTCCGATGTGACCACTTCCACATCCCAGCCTGGGCCAGAGTCGGCCTTGACTGTCTCCGCGAGCACGGCGCCCTCCATGAACATCCGGTAGCCCGGCGCTGGCCATTCCCAAACGCCGAACGCAACTTGTTCCATGGGGGCGAGGATTTCTGTGAGTGTCTCCTCAGGAACAGCCAGTGCCCTGAGTCTGACGGCGGCGCCGTAGATAACTTCCCTTACGGTATTGTGTACGAGAAATTCAGTAAGCTGCTCCGGGTTCCTTTCCCAGGGCTCATATCGCTCAGCATCGAAAACACCGTCCGGGTCATCGGGGTCGATGCACCAGCGCCAGTCGCCCGTAGCGTCCACCATGAAGATGGCTTTGCCATCCTCGGCAATTTGGATTCTTTCAGGCGGGATCATTGTCGTTGTGAACGTGAGTCGCTTCTCCCACCGCGAAGTCAGCGTATGCCATTCCTTTAGTGGATCGGGAAGCCAGTCACACGAGTCGGGAAGTGGCGTTGCGCTTTTGCTGGGTGCGCCGTACCAGGTGACTAGGAAGTCGGGAAGATCAATTTTCTTAGGATCAATCACGGAATCACTCTCTCATGTGAGCGGACTTGAAGCTGTCTTCCTGAGGGGACTGCACCTACCGGCCGTGGCGGCCTGTGCAACGTCTACCGCGTGGCGCTGCGAAAGCAACACCGAGTGCCCCATCAGCCGCAGCTGATGGGGCACGTGAGGTCTCTGACGGCAGTAGTTGACGGCAACGTCAGCGGACGATGGTTCCGCACAGCGGCGGGTCGTAGCCGTCGTCGCGGTGAGGTTCGTGGTCGGAAGGACCGTCGAGAGCGGCACTGAGGCTGTCGATGGCGTCCCGTTGGAGCCGGAGTCGGACGTGGGCGTAGACGATGGCGGTGACGCCGATGTGGGCGTGGCCGAGGAGTTCTTTGATCACGACAAGTTCGACGCCTTGCTCCAGGAGGAGGGTGGCGGTGGAGTGCCGTAGGTCGTGGAAGCGGATGCGGCGGATCCCTGCCCGATCGAGGAGGGCGCGGAAGCTGCGATTGAGGTTCGCCGGATCGATCGGCCCTCCTGCCGGCGTGCTGAAGACGAGGCCGTTGTCCCTCCAGCCCTCTGCTGCTGCCTCTCGTTCCCCTTCCTGCACCTCACGGTGTTCCTTGAATGAGTGGATGCACTCACCGGGGAGGGCGATGCGTCGTTCGGACGCGCGGGTCTTGGTGGGCAGGGCGGTCAGCCCGCCGGTCTGGGTGCGCTGGAGGGTACGGCGGATGCTGGCAGTGCCAGCGCCGAGGTCGAGGTCTTCCCACTGGAGGCGGAGGAGTTCGCCCTTGCGGAGGCCGGTGCGGAGGGCGAGTTCGTACAGCACGAACAGGCGGTCGTTGCGGGCGGCAGCGAGGAACTGGCGGGCTTCGTCGGCCGTGAGTGGCTCGAAGCGGCGGGGGTGTGGTGTACCAGTTCGGACGTTGCGGGCGACATTGCGCGGGATCTCCTCCTCGCGGACGGCGTGCTCCAAGGCGGACTTGAGTACGGAGTGGATGTACGCCAGCGTCAGCGGGGAGAGCCGCTTGGAGCAGCACGTTGCGGCGGCGCAGCAGCGGGGCTGGTCACGGGCCGCGTCGAGGCCGCGGGTGCAGCACTGGCAGGTGGTTCGGAGTTGGTTGAGCCAGGTGCGGACGTCCTTGGCGGTGAGTTTGGTGAGCTTCTTCTTGCCGAGGCCGGGGTTGAGGTAGCGGTTGACGCAGGTGGTGTAGCGGGTGTGGGTGTTCTCGCGGAGGTGGTGGACTGCGACGTTCTCCAGCCAGTACGTCAGGTATGCGGCCAGGCTGCCCTGTATGGACGGGATGGGGAGGCCGCGGTTGCTGTTGGCGATTTTCTCGGTGCGCTTGGCGAGGGCTTCCTTGCGGGTGGTGCCGTAGACGCGGATGCGTTTGCGGGTGTTGCCGGGGGCGAGGACGTATCCGGCGGCTTCCCAGCGGTTGTCCTTGCGTTGGTAGACGGTTCCGTCGCCGTTGGCGCGGGTGCGGCGCGAGGTGGGGGTGTCGCGGGGTGTGGTCATCAGGCGGCGGCTTCCTGTTCGAGGCGGGTGGTGATGAAGTCGGTCAGGGCGTGTGCGGGGATCCGGCGGGCGCGGCCGAGGGTGAGGGAGGTGAGCTGACGGGTGCGGAGGAGGTCGTAGACGGCGGTGCGGCCGAGTTGGAGGCGTTTCATGACCTGGGGGACGGTGAGGAGTTCCGTGTCGGCGGTCATGCGACGGCCCCCGTCCGGACAGCACCGGTCAGCCGGTCAGTGGGGTGACCGACCGGGTGACCGGAGCGTTCCGAGCGTCGGGTCTGCCGATTTGCGGTCAGGAGGTTGGCGAGGTGTTCGTGTTCGGGCAGGAGGCCGGTTCCGGCGTACTGCCAGTGGGAGATGACCAGCGTCGTGTCCGAGTCCACGCGCTGACCGGCGATATCGCTGTGACCGGTGAGGTGACCGGCGGTCAGGTCAGTGGAGTGTCCGGTGCGGTCACTGTCCGGACTGTCACCTGTCTGACCGGCCTGAGTCTCCGCCGCCGATGGCGGGGTTGGGGTCTGGGCGCCGGGTTGGCCTGTTCGCCAGGCGGTGCGTTCAGCTCGGAGGTGGGCGAGGGTGGTGGAGTAGTGGCGGGTGCGGGTGGAGAAGTGGCCTCGGAAGCCGAGCATGTGGGCCCATTGGCGCAGGCGGAGGTTGGTGTGCTGGGGTGGGTGGCGAGGTGCCAGGCGGTGTGGATCATGCGGCGGGCGTGGTCGGTGATGTCGTGGGTGGCGAGTTCGGCGAGGAGGCGGAGTCGGTGGTCGAGGGTGCCGGTGATGGTTTCGGCGCCTTTGGTGGCGTACTTGGCGATGTAGGCGGCGACGTGCCGGTCGGTGACCGGGCCGCCTCCGGTGAAGTCCGTGCTGCGGATCGGTCGGATGTCGATCTGGCGCCCGAACCGGAACACCAACCACCCTGCCTGCTCTGAGCCTTGACGCGGGTAGGCGGGAACGTGCCTGGCGGCCTGCGGTCGCTTCGGCGGTTCGCCCTCATGCGCGACGCGGGTGCGTGTGGCGGCGGCGCGGACGGCGTGGTCGAGGAGCTGGGTGGTGGCCCAGGCGGGCGGGGTGCTGGTGGGGCCGGTGGGGCCGTCGAGTCGGATGACGGCGTGGAAGTGGACCTGGCCCCGTTTCTGGTACTCGGCGACCTTCGCGTACGAGAGCGTGGCGTGGCCCCGCAGGACCCGCTGCGTGAGCCCGCCGCCTTCGCTATCTCCCGGCGGAGTTGGGTGGTGAAGCGGGCCCAGAGGGCGGGTGCGTGGGCGTTCCACAGCACCGCGCCGGTGTAGTCGTAGCGGCCGGGGTTGAGTGGTGTGCCGAGGAGCGGGTCGTTGTCGGGGTGGACCTGGCCGCAGTGGCAGCGGTTGGTGTCGGGTTGGTTGTGGACGGGGCCGAAGCCGGGGGCGGTGAGGGTGGTGAAGACGCGGGGGTGGGCGGCGACGCTGGTGGGGACGGTCTTGCCGCCGCGTAGTCCGGCGGCGATGAGCTGGTAGGTGTCGTAGCGGTAGAGGGTGGAGCAGGTGGGGCAGCGGGTGGCGCGGCGGATCAGTAGTTCGCCGGCCGGGAGTTGGCTGGAGGTGAAGTGGTCGAGGACCTCGCCTGTCGCACTGTTCAGGCGTGTGCGGTGTCCGGTGATGCGGATGGGGTGTGTACAGCCGCCGAGTCCGGCTATCTGGTGTGCGAGGGGTGCGAGTTGGCCGGTGGTGGCGAGTTTCGCGAGCTTGGCGGTGAGCCTGGCGCGGCGTTCCAGCGGTGACCGGCCCGCCGCCGTCGAGGTGGTGGTGTCGGCCGGGCAGGTCGGTGTCCTGAATGCCGACGACGAGGGAGGCGAGGCGGCCGGACCAAGCGGTCTGGTCGGCGGGGCGCGGTGGTGATCACCGGCGGGTGCGTGACGTTAACATCGCCTCACAGGCGCATTCAAGTGCATTCTTCCTGATTCCTTTCTGGTGGGTGGTGGGGCGCGGGTAGTGTGGGCCCGGTTTCCGGGTTTGGACGGGCCGGAAATCACTGGTAGAGGCACGGGAAAGGCGAGGGTGGCGGGCGTGGTGGTGGGGCGGCGTGGGCGCAGGCCGGCGGGCAGCGGGGTGCCGTTGACGTTCGAGGTGATCGCCGAGGCGCTGCGTGAGCGGATCCGTTCCGGTGGGCTGCGGCCGGGTGACGCGTTGCCGACGCAGGCCGTGCTGATGCGGGAGTTCGGGGCGGCGAGCCTGACCGTGCAGAAGGCCATGACTCTGCTGAAGCAGGACGGGTGGGCGGTCTCCCACCCCGGCAAGGGTGCCTACGTCGCCCACCACAACCATGCCGACGATGGCGCTGATGCCCTCGACACCCCGGAGACGACCGCACCCGTCGGCGGGACGGCGGCCCGCGTCGAGTCGCTGGAACGGGCGCTCGCCGACGCCGTTCAGCAGATCGCCGACCTCCGCGCCCGCGTCGAGGCTTTGGAGACGGGCGACGGCGAGTACGGCCGCTGACCCGCCGTTGTCGCACGGGCGGTCCTGGGGCGTGCGTTCAGATTTTCTCTACGAGGTTCGAGGTTCAAGGCGGCACTCCGCCCGCCAGGGCTGGCCACCGTCGCCGACAAGCCCGCCGTCCGCTCGGAAGGTCAACGGCGCCGCAGCTGTGCGAGTCACCCCGGCAACCGGGGCATCGCCCAGAGGTGTGGAAGCGGCGCCCGGCCAGCACCGGGACGACCGTAACGGGGCTCCTGGCAGAGCAAGTTGTGGAGTAAGCACTCCTTACCGCGGCGCGGAGCAGGTTGTCGCCCACGACCGTCCTACGGCCGGATCGCAGGCACAGCGCCGACCAGGGGGCCGACCCTTCCCGTCCGCCGCCGGCCCACCGAGGGGGGTGGCCGGCATGCCTCTGGCGGGGAGCGAAGCCCCCGACCACCCTTCGCAGACCGCCCAGCCCCGCCGCACGCTGGCCGAGAACCGCCCCCGAACACCAAACCCTGACAAGGCGGCCCGCCTACCTGACGATCCAGCCCGTTGACGGCAGTAGTGACGGCAACAACCACGAACAACCCCGGCCGAACCCGTACCTCAGCGGACTGCCGAACACCGCTTGACCTGCGAAAACGCAGGTAGAGAGGGGTCGCGTAGCACACGTACTATGTGCTGGCGGGGGCTACGCCGGTACTCGTTCACAATTGCAACGCAACCTACGGGGATCTGGATCAGTATGGGCGCGCTACAGGTGTCGAGGCGATGCTTACTCCTAGCAATATCGGAGGCAAGACAAATCCTTCGGTTGACCCAGCCGGTTGGCAGAGCGGGCAGGGGTACAATCGCGCGCACCTGTTGGCAGCAGTGCTGGGAGGGGTGAACAATGACAAGAGAAACTTCGTCACGATGCATGCGTATGCGAATTCTCCCGTGATGCGAGGGTTCGAGCTGCAGGTTCGTGATGCCGTCAAAGCCGGTGAGAATATTTTGTACAGGGCGACGCCGATTTACTCTGGAAGTAATCCGCTTCCCTTGGGGGTCACGCTTTCCGCGCGTGGAAACGCAGGATTCTCTCTGGACGTCACGATCGTCAATAGGAAAAGGTGACCCCGAAGTGTCTGTAGCAGAGTTGGCGCGATGGGCAAACGTCTCGTATCCGCAAGCTCCGGGTGAGGTGGACTGGAGCAGCGTCCCTGTAGAGCTTCGCGCCCTCCTTCCGGATGATTATCGAGAAATGATCGATACGTTCGGAGGTGGGAGTTTCGACCGGCATATCTGGATTCACTCACCCCGAAGGCAAGGGGAGCCTTACGATCTTGCATCCTGGGCGGTTGATCGGGAAATGGCACTGGAGCTCCTCTGGGGCGCTGGGGAAGAGATCCCTCCGGAGATTGATCGGGAGAGTGACAGGCTGATTGCCTGGGCAAGCACCGGTGACGGTGAGTACATCTACTGGGTGGTGCCTAAAAAAGGCTCCTTTCCGGTCGGTCGGCGAGTTGCAGTCCAAGATTACGATGGGGACTGGGAATTCTTCGATTTGTCATGCACTGAGTTCTTGCTCCGATGGGTTAATGGAGAACTCGATACGAATCTGATCTCCAGTACATCTGCGGAGTTCGAGAACTCGTTTATTCGCTACTGAGTCTCGGCGGAGTGAGCGACCGCAAATCTGAAGCCCCGCCAGGTATGTCTTGGGTTCTAGTGGTCGTCGCAACGCCCCAGTTCAGGGGATGCGATGGACTTCGAGTCCGGAAGGTCCGCAAGGCTCACGGGCCGATGAAGTTGCGGCGGGAGCGGGAGGAATACTTCCGGCTCGTGCGACAGTGCTTCAGCAACAAAGAGGCGTCCCGGCTGGTGGGCGTCAATGAACGGACCGGCCGCGAGTGGCGCAACGGCCGGACGGACCCGAACAGGTTCCGGGCGCCCGCTCAGTCCGAGCGGGCGCCCGCTCCTGCGTCGTCGGGCCGGTATCTGCGCGATGACGAGCGCATCCACATCGCCGACCGGCTGCGGGAGAAGGCCACCGTCCGGTCTGTCGCCGCCGAGCTGGGCCGAAGCCCGTCCACGGTCAGCCGCGAGATTGCCGCAACCGCACTACCGATCCCCGTGGTCAGTGGCACTACCGTCCCCACGCAGCCCAGGCCCGCGCCGATGCCCGCCGGCCCCGCCCCAAAGTGGGCAAGATCGCGCAGAACGCCGAGCTACGGGACTTCGTCCAGCAGCATCTGACCCTGCGGTGGAGCCCGGAGCAGATCTGCAACGCTCTGCGTGCACAGTTCCCCGACCGGCCGGAGATGCACGTGGTTCACGAGACTGTCTACCAGGCCCTCTACGTCCAGGGCCGCGGTGAGCTGCGACGTGAGGTGGCCCGCGCCCCGCGCTCGGGCCGCGCACGCCGCTGGCCGCAGCGACAGGCAGCCAGTCGGCAGCCGCACTTCACCCTCCCGATGGTCATGATCAGCGAACGTCCCGCCGAGGCGGAGGACCGGGCAGTGCCCGGCCACTGGGAAGGCGACCTCATCATCGGGACGCGCCACCCGCTACGTGATGCTCGTCCACCTGCCCGACGGGCGGACTGCGGAACACATGCGCGACGCCCTGACACAGACCGTGCAGAGTCTGCCGTCGCATCTGACGCGCTCGCTGACATGGGACCAGGGCTCGGAGATGGCAGCCCACCACGCCTTCAGCCTTGCCACGGACATCCCGGTCTACTTCTGCGACCCGGGCAGTCCCTGGCAACGAGGCCCGAACGAGAACACCAACGAACTGCTGCGGCAGTACTTCCCCAAGGGCACCGACCTGTCCGTCCACAGCCGAGAGCACCTCGACGCCGTCGCCGCCGAACTCAACGGCCGACCACGCAAAACGCTCGGCTGGGAAACCCCAGCCGAGCGCCTGCATAAACTACTCGCCGCCTAACACAACCGACCACGTGTTGCGACGAGGGAGTGTCATGGGAGTGTCATGAATCAGGTGTGATCTTCCCCGAAGGAGTCACCTGTTGAGTACGACGACGGATCACCGGATCGAGACCTCGGGCAGCGTGTCGCTTGC
>NZ_JARBAE010000081.1:0-14417 GCF_033795305.1 Streptomyces sp. AK02-01A | reverse complement strand
CACGTACAGGACCCTCAGCAAGTCCTATCGTTGCAGCTCAGAGGCACTTTCTGCTTTCTCGACCACCTGCCGGACAGCACCCCTCACGAAAGCCCGAGGTTAGGCGCCAGGTGCGCGTTTGCGGGCAGGTGTCCGGAACTCGAACGGGGCGAGGCACTGCTCACGGAGCGCATCGCAGCATGATCTTGGTCTTGTGGGATATCGACCGCACACTGCTTTACGCCGGCGGCATCGACCGGATGGTGTACCAGGAACTCTTCCAGGAGATCATCGGCCGCGCCCCGGAGGCACTCCCCGCCAAAGGAACAGGTATCACCATGCCCCTGGCCGTGCGTGAACTCCTCTCCGTCAACGGGATACCCAACGCAGAGCTCGACCACCTGTCCCAGCGGATTGTCGCTCGTATGCCCGACCAACTCGATCGCCACCGTGATGCTTTGCGCGCACACGGATACCTGATGCCTGGTGCGGTAACCGCCCTCGCAACTGTGCGGCGAACCCCATGGGTCATACCGTCCGTTGTGACTGGGAACCTCAGGGGAAGCGCTGAGATCAAGCTGTCCACGTTCGGCCTGTCCGACCAAGTTGAGATAGCCATCGGCGGATACGCCTCCGACGACTCACATCGGCCTGCACTGGTACGCATCGCACAGGGAAGGGCTCAGGCAGCGTACGGACACCGATTCACCTGGACCAACACGGTCATTGTTGGTGACTCACTTGAAGATGTACGTACGGGACGCGAGGGTGGCGCCAGAGTCATTGGGATCGCTTCTGGTACCACCTCGGCGCAAGATTTGGCGGGAGCGGGAGCCGACCATGTACTGCGTGACCTCAAAGACGCCGATCGTCTCGTGCGTCTGATTACCGCTGTCGGCGGCCATTGAACGGGCCCCGCACGTGCGCGCCAGGCGGAAGGGCGAACTGCCGAACCACGCCGAGGCTCGGAAGGACGTTCGGTTCGCGGGTAAGACGCTTGACGACGTAGAGCTGAACTGTCGGAACGGGCCGGGAGGGCCCTCGTGGCTGCCTCCGCTTCGGTGGCCGCGCTTGGGTTCGCTCATCGCCAGTCGTACGTCTGGTCGGTGATGGGCGGGAGCATCATGTGGCTGGGTGGGGCAGCGAAATTGGCAAGTTGGCGGAGCGCTTCCCCGGCGGCGGGATAGAGGTGGACAGCGGTCGCCTTCGCGACGGGGATCCACACCACCCGGGTGCGGTCATCAGCGTCCAGTTCGCAGGTTGCCATGGTATGGCGGACGTCGCGCGGAATGGACACGACGTGGATGAGGTGAATACGGCGGAAGGGCCGGTTGCTGCCGGGGCGCGTAGTTGTCTGGTCCTGTACCCAGCACAGTTTTGGCTGATCAGGAAGGCTGGTCACGTTGAGGTCGAGTTCCTCCTTGAGTTCGCGGGCCAGTGCGTTCGGAACTTCTTCGTTGGGGTGGAGGAGTCCGCCGGGGAGGGAGTATTGGTCGCCGTCGGGGCGGTATCGATGGATCAAACAGATCTCGTTGCCCTCGACGATGGCGGCGCAGGCGCGGACCGCGATGGTGGGGGCGGGCTCGGTTGCCTCATTCAAGAGGGGAGTCCTGGAACGGCAAGGCCCTGGGCATGAGCTGCGGCGTTGTTGGCGGCCAGCCACCCGGTTGTGTTGCCGCAGTCGAAGTAGCTGCCGACGACGGGGTGGATCAGCGTGTCGTGGTCGCGGGCGAACGCAGTGATCGCGTCGGTGGCCTGGTACTCGCCGTTGGGGGCGGGCGCAAGCTTTTCGAAATACGCGATTGCTTCGGCGGGGAGTAGGGCCCGGCTGATATTGATGTAGGCCGTCGATGCGCTGTACTCGGTCGGCTTCTCCAGCAGGTCGTCGAGGATCTGGTGGCCGTTGGCGGCGTGGCGGGGCCGGAGGATGCCGTATCGGTGGGCGTCGGTGCCGGGGACCGTGGCGGCGGCGATGGCACCGGGGGCGGTGGCAGCGGTGCGGGCGGCAGCGAGGTGGGCGAGATCGGATCCGCCGTCGGTGCGCAGAAGCAGATCGTCGCCGGCGATGAGGAAGAAGTCCTGGTCGGCGATGAAGTCGGCGGCGAGGATGGCGGGCAGGGCCGTTCCGTACCGGCCGGTATCCCGGGGCTGCTCGATGAAGGTAAAGTCGGCCTGGTCGTGGAGGCGCGCGATCGGCGCATATTTGTTCTGCCAGCCGCGGGCAGCGAAGTAGTTCTTCATGCCGCGATCTTCGGTGAAGTAGTGGCGGATCTGACGTCCACTCTCGCCGGCGGCGGTGACGATCGCGATTTCGCGTACTCCGGCGGCCACGCAGTCGGCGACCGCGTAGGCCAGGACGGGCTGATCCAGGACCGGCAGCATGCACTTGTTGATCGTCTTGGCGATGGGAAAGAAGCGGGTTCCCATGCCAGCGACGGCGATGACGGCCCTCACGCGTTGCCCCTTCGGATGACGGATCCGGCTTCCAGCCGTGATGCGTCGGCGGCGGCCGGCTGGCCTGGATAGGCAGGCCAGTCTACGCATACCGTCCGCGAAATCCGCGAACGCGCACACTCCGCGTGCTGAAGGTTCAACTCGGCGGGCCGCCAGCGCTATTGGGCGTCGGCGGCTCGGGGTGCGTGTCGAGCGTTGGTCAGCGTGGTAGGTGGGTCATGGTGAGAGCGATGGGCGCGGTTTTTGCGGTGGCGGCGGCTGCGAGGGAGCCGGTTTCCTGGATGTGGTCCCAGAATGGCGTGGGCCGGGAGGCAGGGTCGGGTCCGTGGCGCAGGGCCTGCTGGTAAACGCTGTTCAGCATGGCGTCATAGTCGCGGGGTGCGCCGACTTGCCCGTCGACGTAGTGATGCAGGGCTGCGACGCCGACCTCAGCGACAGTGTGACTGGTGTGCTGGATGGCGGCGAGGAGTTCGGTGTCGAAGGAGAGGCTTTGGTCGGCGACATGGGGCAGCGCGGTGGCGAGGACAGCCGGAGTGAAAGCCTTGAAGCCGGCTTGGGGGTCGGTGACGTCGAGGGCGAGGAGTTCGGTGACGGCTTGCTGGTAGAGCAGGGTGACGGGAGTGGGGCCGGAGGGTGGGTAGTAGCCGTGAGAGTCGGGTTGGCGGCGTGATCCGATGGCGGCGCCGACGTTGGGGCGGTCGAGTGCGGCGAGGTGGAGGCCGAGCTGGTCGAGGGGGTAGGTGAGGTCGAGGTCGGTGTAGGCGAGGGTGGTGTGGCCGGCAGCGTGGAGCTGGGCCAAGCCCCACAGCACCGCTCCGCCTTTGGTGCTGGTGTCGTCGGTGCGGGTCGCCACGGTGTAGCGGATCTGCGGGTGGTGACCGAGGACCTGTCGGGCGGCGTGAGCGGAGGAGCCGTCGGGGTCCTCGTCGACGAGCAGGAGGTGGGCGCGGGCTTCTGGGCGGGCGTCCAGGAGCCAGCCCAGTTGATCGGTCTTGGTGGTGAGCGCGTCCTGCCCTCCGGTGGTGTCAGGGGCGGGCGGGGCGAGGCGGTGGACCTCGGAGCGCATGGGGATGACGATGCCGAGGTCGGGCGCGGTGGGGCGGGTGAGCAGTAGCGTTTTGGAACGGGCCGCTTTGAGAGCGGCGATCAGGCCGTGGATGTGGAGGGCGCCGGGGATTTTGTCGCGGCGGTTTTTGGCGTGTGCCCGGATAAATGTGATGAGCAGGGTGTCGTCGAAGTGCGGGAGGGGGCTGTGGCCGAGGTGGCCGGTGAGGTGGTCGGCGACTGTGTGCAGCAGTACGCGGCCCGCCGGGTCGGAGGCCCAGCACTGGTCCGGCGTGGGCAACGTCCCGTGTTCGTGGTGGGTGCGGACGTGGTCGGCGAGGAGGTCGTAGCCGGCCACTAGGGCGCGCTGGCTGGGATCCCACGTGGAGCCGTCCGCTGTGGCGGTGGCCGCGGTCCAGGCTTCTTCCCAGACCGGAGGGTGTGCGCGGCTGGTGTGGGAGGCTGCGGTGACGTGCCGCCAGCGGGCCTGGACGGCGGGCCAGTGGCAGTCGAGGTCGCCGCTGGCGGCAAGCGTTGGCGCGGCCAGGTGCGCGATGGCGAGGGCGCGGCCGGCGTTCTCGGGTGTGTCGGCCGCGTTCTTCAGGGCGTCGAACCAAAGGGTGGCGGCCAGGGTGAGGCCGCCGGTATGGGCGGAGATGGCAGAGATCGTCTCGTCGCGGCGGGCGGTGAGTTCGGCACCGATCCGATGGCGCCGGGTGCGCTCGCGGGCGGCTGAGGCGGCTTGGTCGAAGGCACTTGCCGGGGCTACCGCGCGGGCGGCGAGCAGGGTGGCGAGCGCCGCATCGGTCGGTCCGTTCAGCATGGGCGCCGTTAAGACGGCAGCCAGGAGTTCCTGAAGGGCCTCGGGGTCGGCGGCGACCGCAGACTTGGCGAAGCGGGCGCTGTTCAGGTAGGGGCCGTCGATCGTCTCGGGCTGGTGGGCGAGCGCGGCGATCGCGCGGGCGAAGCGATGGCATGCGCCAGTGCCGGTCGGGAAGAGGAGTTTCCTGAGCCGGGCGGTAGCGTCCTTGGCCTGCGGTCGGCGAGCCACCAGAAGCGCGAGGCTGGACGGGGGGAGGTCGGTGCGGGCCTCCAGCGCGATGGTGATCCGCTCGGCAGTCGCCGGATCGGTGACCGCGAGAAGGGAGCGGACCGTGGCTGGTTCGAGCGCCGCCTGCTCGGCCAGGCGCACTGCGAGGTCGGTGTCGGCACTGGTTGTCCGCTCGGTGAGCAGTGGGGATTGGGCCAGGGGCAGGTAGGTGCGGGATGCGGCGGCGGTCATCAGCTGAGCCTTCCGGAGACGAGGTCGGCGGCCTGGCGGGCCGTGTGGACGGGGTAGAGCAAGTTCTGGCGCAGGAACGTCCGCTCGAACGGACTGAGATCGGTGTGGACGACGACGGTGGACGCGGTGATGTCAAGGCGGGCATCCGATCGGCTGACGCGCGCGAGGAGCTGACGGACGGTCTCCTCATCTGGCGCCTGGGCGGTCGCACAGGTTTGGTGCTGCGCGGCGGGGCAGTGCAGGCGGCAGTTCGTCTCGGGCAGGTCGTAGTGACCGTTGTAGTCAGGAATCCAGCTGCCGCGCTCGACCGAGCGGCCGCACGAGGAGCGCTTGAGGACCGCGGGCCGTCGGCTCACGGGGACATCGGCATACACCTCGTCGAACATGCGCATGATGCGCCGCTCGGTGGCTCCTGTCAGCAGCTTTTTTCCCGGAGTGAAGGAACCGCTGGGCAGTGGCAGGCCGTAGGTCATGAAGCTGTGGATGTGGTCGTCGCCGAATTTGAGGCCGCCGAGGACGACGGTGCGGGCGCCGGCCTCCTTGAAGGTCTCCCAGACGTGGCGAAGGTGGGCGTCGCTGGTGTTGAGGCCCTCGGCGATTGGCCGGTAGTAGGCCAGCACGTTGATCTTTTCGGAGGTGAGGACGCGGCGCAGGAAGTTGAGGCGGCGCTGGCGGTTGGGCGGCTCGATCGCCTCGGGCATCGCGGCGTAGCAGACGTTGACGTCCAGGTCGACGTTGGTCAGCGACTCCAGGCACTCGATCTGCTCGTCAGACAGGGTGTGCTTCGTGATGCACGAGGTGCGGTTGGTCAGGCCCAGGCCGTCGAGCAATTGCAGAGCGCGCCAGGTTCTGGGCCACAGTTTGGGCAAGAACGCCTCGGACGTGGACATGTGTAGGCCGATCGGGGTGACGTGCGGTGTGAACCAGGGGTGGGCCAGCAGCCGTTCCACCGCCTCTTCTGCCGACAGAAAGCCCTTTGGCTCCCACGAGCCCAGGTAGTTGTCCACGGTGTCGCCCTCGCGCCGGTAGCAATAGGCGCACATCAGCGGGCAGCCGATTCCGAAGTCAACGGAGACCCCGCCCTTCATCTGGGACACCATGTAGGTGGTGTTCAGGCCGTCGGGGCCGGCCATCGCCTGGGTGGCGGCGATCTCCTGAGGGCTGGCCACGGGCCGGAAGCCCTCAGGCAACACGGTCTTGAGCGCGAGAGGGGCGTCCGGCGTACCGACGATGCCCGGGTAGGCGAAGGTGCAGCGCAGGGCGAAGTGCAGCGCCTCAACCTGCGCTGCGTCGAGATGGTGAACCGCCCTGAGCCGGCGCAGGTTCCGGGCGGGCAGTTCCTGTAGTGGGATACGGCGGCCGGTCGGCTCGTGGAGCAGCCGCCTGCCGGCGACGTCGGCGAGCGCCTGTTCCAGCGGCCCGTCGCACAGGTGCCGGGCAGCGGCGACAACTGGGTAGGGGTCGGTGACATCCAAAAAGCTCTGTAATACCCGTGCGGCCTCGGCGCGCACCGGTCCGCGGTGCAGCACTAGTGGCCCAGCAGCGACAAGCTGTTCCAGAGCGGTGTGGTGAGGAGGGGCGGAGTTCGTGGTCACAGTGGTGCCTCCGTAGGGTTGATGCCCGGCCGCGCGGTGGTCTGAGTCCATGAGCGCGGTGCGCGTACGTGCGGGTGGCCGGCGGCGATCAGCGCGGCCAGGTCATGGCGGTTAAGGGCGATGCCGTGGTTGCGTGCGTGGTCGTGGTGGGCCCAGGCGCGGTCGCCAGGGAGCCGGGCGCTGTGCTCGGCCAGGGCGTGGGCGAACTCGGCAACAGCGCCTGACAGTCGGGTGGCGGTGCCCAGGCGGTCCGGGTCGATGGCCAGGCACAGCAGCCCCCGGCCGTCCGCGCCCCGGGGCAGCGTCGAGCTTCCGGTCAGCGCGCCGACCAGCAGCTCCAGCACGATCGCCAGCGCCTGGCCCCGCTCGCCGGACGGCAGCAGCACAGTTGCCGCTGCCGCGTCGCGGGTCGCCCGTCCCCTCTCGTCGAGCGCGCAGCCCTCGGGCAGCTCCCGCCCGGCGCGGGCGTGCTCGTGGAGACGTCCCCAGGACATCGCCCCAGCAGCGAGGTCCACCAGCACCGGTCGCTTGGCATCGGGGCCGGGGACGGCGACGGCCAGGGCACAGTTGCCGAGCAGCGCGGTGCCGGGGCCGCCCAGCACGGCGACACTCGGGGAGGAAGTCTGTGCGGCCAGCACGCCGACGAGCCCCAGCCGGGCCAGGTGGGCGGCCGGAACGCCGAGCGCCCCGGCGTGGCCCGCGTTGCGTACAGCGACCAGGCCAAGGCCGGTACGGTGGGCGCGGTCGGTGGCGGCTTCGACTGCGTAGCGGGCCGCCAAGGCCCCCGGGGCCAGATCCCCGTCCAAGACCAGGCAGCCCTCCCCGGACTGGACAGCTCGCACCGTCGGCCGGGGGTTGAGACGTCCACAGCGCAGTTTCTCGGCGTAGCCAGGGGCGAGCCTGCTGCCGTGGCCGAAGACACCCCGAAGATCTGCCTCCACCTGCGCGCCGGCGACGGTGCGTGCCCCCGCCCGCGTCATCCCGGCAGCCCGGTACAAGCGCACCAGATAGTCGTCCAGTTGGGCGGCCGGAACCACGGTCACCATGTCGCACCCCGGACGGGGACCCTGGCATAAGAGTGCCCGTGCCCCAGGAGCATGGCCGCCACGGCCTCCGTGCTAAAGCGATGCGGGCTGAACGCGGCCACCAGAACATCAGCCGGGGAGCCGGCCAGGTCGTCCGGATCGCCAAGTGCGACCTGCACAATCGTCCGCCCCCGACCCGCCCAGCGCGCCGCCTCCGTCGAGGCCGCGCTGCCTCCGTCCGCCGTTCGGGTGTCGTATCCGTAGATCACAACCGCCCCGACGCCGTAGGGCAACACGGCGCCTGCGGTGGCGGGCAGGACGGGTCGATGCGCGCCGAGTGCGGCGGGCAGCAGGTCGGGGGCTAGGCGGGCGCTGTCGGCCCGCCGCTGCCGGGTGTCCGGCACCCGCACCGCCGCCACCGCGTCGGTGGCGTTGAGAGGCAGAAGATGAGAGCCTCGCACCGTCGCCACCGACGCCGTCGCGATTCGCTCGGCAGCTCGCTCGGCGGCTGCGTTTGCCTCCTCCCACGCTGGCCGCGCAGTGCCAGGGCACAGACCGAAGCGGCGACGCAGCACCAGGACCCGCTTCGCGGACTCCTCCACCCGGCCGCGTCCGATCCGGCCGCCAGAGACAGCTCCGGCAAGCGCTTGGGCAACGGCCGCGCGGCGCCGTATCGCCCTCGCCCGCTGCGTGAAATCTTGGCCGCCGCGGGAGACTTCAGAGTCCAGCATCACGAGGTCCACCCCGGCTGCCACGGCCGCCACAGCAGCTTCGGCAAGGCCGCCGAATGGCTCGTTCACTGAGGGGATCGACAGGTTCTCGCTGACGACAACGCCCTCGAAACCGAGTTGGTCCCGCAGCAGCCTGATCACCCGCTGGGACGCCAGCGCGGGGCGATCGTCGAGAGCCCGGACAGTGTGGCTGCCGACCATCACACACGCCACCCCGGCCTCCACCGCCGCCTGGAAGGGCAACAGCGCCCCCGGGGTGAGCCGGTCAGCGACCGGAGCCGTGTCGTGAGGGTCCGCTGCGATCCCGCCCAGCCCGGGGAAGTGCTTAGCGGTCGCCGCCACGCCGCCGCGTTGCAGACCGCGCACATACGCCGCCGCCAACGTCGCTACCTTCTCCGGGTCTGAGCCGAAGGCACGCGTGCCGACCGCAGAAGCAGCTGGCCGCGCGGCCAGGTCGCACACCGGGGCCAGATTCCACGTCAACCCCAGCGCGCGGAGCTGGCCGGCAACAGCCAAACCCGCCATCTTGGCGAGCTCCGGTTCTCCGGCGGCGCCAAGGGCCAGGCTCCCGGGAAGTTGAGCGACCTGCGGCCAGTCGAGGGCGTCGAGCCGGCCGCTCTCCTGGTTCACGCTCACCAGCAGTTGGCCCGGCTCCGCCTGTTGGGCCCGGTACAGGGCTCCGCGTAGCCGGTACGGATCGGTGATCGTGTCCTTGCCGATTCGTCCGGACGCAGCACCGACTTCCCGGATCAGCAGCTCCTCAGAGTCGCTGTCAACCAGGGAACTTCGGCCAGGCCGGATGATCAGGTCGATCAGGTCCGGCAGATCCGGCGCCGATGAGGTCGATGTTCCACACATACCTCGGTGCTCCTTCCTTAAGCTCTCGTGCTGCGGAACGATGGCGGGGTTTACGAAGTCTGTGGGTGGGGGCCGGCCAACTCGGCGTCCCTCTCTTGGTGAAGGAGTCCTGCGGTGGCCAGGATCCGACGGGCCATTTGCTCGGGGCTGTGCTGCTCGGTGTCGAAGATCAGGAGTGCGCGGTGGCGGCGGCCGAGGTGGTGGAGTAGAGCGGAGTTGAACCGGTGAGCAAAGCTCTCGTCTTCGACGCTGTGCCGATCGCCGATATCGACGCGCTCACGGCGTTCCATCCGGGCGCGGCGCACGGCGGGGGAGGCGTGCACGTAGACGGCGACGTCGAAGGCGGTGAAATGCCGCGATGCCCACAGCGCCAGGGCCGCGGAAAGATATGGGCCGCCGGCGAGCCCGACGGCCATCGTGCGGTCCACGTAACCTTCCTGGATGAGCACAGCACCGCCACAGCGCGGCGGGTCGACCCGGACCAGCAGCGCGTCCAGCGCGAAGCCGCCGGCGAGATAGGCGGCGGTGATCGCGCTTGATTCGTACTGTTGGGAGAGGGGCAGGCGCTTGAGGAGCCTCTCCAAGGGGTGATGCTCGGCAAGCATGCCCCGGTGGCGTAGGGCTGGCACACCTCGCTCGGTGAGGAGGGCCAGCAGGGCATCGACCAAGGTGGTCTTCCCGGACAAGTCCAGGCCGTCGACCAGGATACGAGGCGATCGAACGGGCAACCGGAAATGTGAGCCGTCCGGTGCGCTGGCGCCCATGCCCACCACCTTCGTGCGGGCGAAGTGCCTATTCGGATTGTGCTGACCAACCTGCATTGCGCCTCCTGATGCTGTGGGCCGGCCGGAGCCTGCCGTGGGCGAGAAGAACAACGAGCATGCGGTGGTACGTCAGTCAGTCCTGCACGTCATCACGTGTGACGGTTTTCGCGGCTTCACGATCTGTCGCGTCAGCAGGGAGCGTTCCACGTAGTGATGCACGCCAGGACAAGCCTCAATTCCTTCACGTTGAAGGGAGGCGTCCGCTCTAGGACGTGGCGTGCTGTGGCCTTGCCTTCGAGGCTGTCATCGTGGTGTTCACTGGTCTCCCTCGGCGGGGACTGGGATGGTGCACCAGGTGCTCGTGCCGTTCGGTCCAGTGCCCCACTTGCCGCCGCACTGCTCAGTGATGGCCTGGACGAGAATGAGGCCGCGGCCGTTCTCCGCGTCGTCGGCCGGCTGTTGGATCTCAGGGCGACGACCGGTCTCGTCCGTTACTTCGAGGTGAAGGAAGCCGTGGTTGAGGGCGAGCGTCATCGTGATGGCAGTGCCTTGGCTGTGCGCACCGGCGTTCGTGACCAGCTCGGAGATAATCAGCTCGACGTCATTGGCCAGGATGGAGAGACGGCAGTACTCCAAGCGCGCCCTGACTAGCCGGCGCATCGCGGAGACCCGCCGCGCGTCCTGCGCAGGGATGTCCTGATGCTCGCCTCGGGCACTAATGGTGAAGCGAGCCACCATCGCATCGTGAGTGCGGGGCAGCGTGTGCGCAGGGGCTGTCATCGTCGCAGTCGCCTTCCTTCCCTCCCTGCCTGCTTTGCGGCTGACGTCATCGAGCGATGCACCGACACATAAGGCGTTCTCGTCGTTCAACTCCACACTGATCGGGGCCGTATGGGCGATGCCGAGGTCCATCTCTGCCGGCACTCTTCCGCCGGGCCTCGTCTGCGTTGTGTTGGCGGCCATCGACATTGTTCGTCCTCCGCAAGGTGTGGGTGCCAGGAGAGAACGCGGCAATCAAAAGGGTGAGATGCGACCTGAGCAGTCGTCACGCTCCGCCGTGGCTTCACTACCGTGCCGTGTGCCACAGTTACGTCGCAACGGATACAACGGTGAATATTCTTGTGAGTCAAAATTGGCACATGCCAACGCATGCGCATCGTCTGCTTCAGTGGGAGCATGGCGCGCCACGCTGCCCGCATCAGCGTGATCCGCAAGAGCATGGGCATGATCCACAGGCGCATGGGAAGGGGAGGCGATCGCATGGCACAGAAGCCCAGGCCAACGGTGCGACGCATCGAGCTTGGATACGAGCTACGGCAACTTCGCGAGCGAGCCAAGATGACGTTGGAAGAGGTCGTTTCCTCTGGCGCGGTCAAAGGGCTGTACTTTGCCAAGCTGCAACGAGTCGAGACCGGTCTTCAGGATCTGGGCCTGGCAGCGAGCCTCCGAGCGCTCTTGGCGTTGTACGGCGTGACAGACGATCGGCACGTGGACGAGTTGCTGGAGATCCAGCGCGCCGGGTCGAACCAGGACTGGTGGACCCCCTTCCGCTCGACGATGCCCTCTGGGATGCCTCGCTTCGTAGGGATCGAGACTGCGGCACGAGAAACACTGGCTTTTCATCCGACGCTCGTGCTCGGACTGTTGCAGGCGGAGGCGTACGCGCGCACGCTATATGGGCTGTCGCAGCCCATCGAGGAAACCACGACGGAGTTCATCAAGAAGAACGTCGAACTGCGTATGCGGCGGAAGGAAGCCCTTACCCGGCCGGAGGACCCGTTGACTCTGAGGGCCGTACTGTGGGAACCGGCCCTACGCAACCTCATCGGCGACACGGAGACGATGCGCGACCAGTATAAGGAGATCGCCACGCTGGCTGCTCTTCCTAACGTAACCGTCCAGGTGCTACCGATCCTGCCGCCGAAAGTTCGGGGATACCTGCCAAGCCACGACTTCAGTGTCCTGCATCTGAACGGCGAGCTGCCGAACTCAGTGCAGGTCGACAACGCGTGGAGCGCGACGTCGGTCACTGACAAGCCCCGCGAGGTCGACCGCTTCACAAGAAAGTGGAACACCATCACAGCTTCGGCGCTGCCGCCGGAGGACACGCCCGCATTTCTGGAACAACTCACGCGAGAGATAACTACATGACCAAGATTCCTAACGCCCCTGCGGCCTCCGAGCTGACCGCAGCTGGCGCTGTGTGGTTCAAGTCTTCGTACTCCGACGGTGCTGGAAACAACTGCGTCGAGATCGCGGACCTGTCCCGCACCTCGTTCGCTAGCATCGCAATCCGCGACAGTAAAAATCCCGAAGGCCCTGCTCTACTCGTTACGGCAAGGTCCTTCACAGGACTCATCAACAGCGTCTCGTAAAGGTTCATCCGAGATAGAGTTATGTAGGCGAACGGCCCTCCTCTGGCAAAGAGAGAGGGCCGTCTTGCTCTGCGGGCGCCTCAACCTTGCTCGCTTCTCCAAAGAGGCAAGCATGTGCCACGGTTACGGCACTTCTGCTAGGGGTCCCGAAGGGGGCGAGTTCCCAGTCGACGCCGAGAGTGGTGTCGGGCGTTAGCATGAAGTTCGCGCTGCGTCTTGCGCCCGTGTTCGGACCGGTGGCGTCCAGCCCAACGGTCTCCCGTCTCGTCGATCTTCTCGCCGCGGCCGGGCCGAAGGCGCTCACCCCGATCCGCGCGGCACGAGCCGAAGTACGGACGCCTGTACGGGAGCTGGCTGGTGAAGGCAGTCCGGCCGCCGACGGCAATGTGACCGTGGGAGTCGACGAATACTGGTCCTCACCCACTCCGAGAAGCAGGACGCCACCGAGACTTGGAAGAAAACCTTCGGCCGTCACCCGCTCGTTGCGTTCGTCGCCCACGGCCCGGCCGGATACGAAAACTCGGTGGCCGCCCTGCTGCGGCCCGGGAGCGCAGGATCCGACACCGCCAGCGAAGCATACGTACGCAGGTTCTGTTATCTGAAACGACCACATTGCCTTGGTGAGACGGAGGTCCTGCGGCGGGCGCGTTGGCAGTTGCTCGATCGTTCCTGGGGGTCAGCGTGCGATCCCGAACTGGTGAAGGAGCCCGCCGGCAAATGCCGGATCCGGGCCGTTGCTCAACCCGTTCCCGCTGGACCTGGCTCGTCGTTCCGGCCGCGCGCACGCACACCACAACCCGATGGACGCCTGGGCGCCAGAGCGGACCGGCCGCTACCGGCCCACGGTTCCGCGCCGGATTCCGCGCTCGATCCCGGACGAGTGGTTCAACGCTTGTGTTCGTTGCTCGCTCCTTCGGCCGGACCCGGCCCAGCGCGGCCGATTGGAGGAGATCCGCGACAACCTCCTCGCCCGCATCGCCGAGGCCGAGCGCGAAGGCTGGCTCGGGGAGGTCGAAGGGCTCAGGGTCAGCCTGGCTGGCGCCATAGACAAGCTCGCCCAGGTCGACGCACTAGCCGAGAGACAGTCGGCTGCGGTCCAGCTCGGCATGCCGGGCTTCAGCCGGTCCAGAGGAATTGCTGGGACGCCGAGACCAACGTCATGATCGAAGCCAGAGACGAGCGAAGACGAGGATCAAAACGGAATCGACAGCCCGGCCTCGCGCAGCTGGGAGAGGGCTGTGGACATGCACTGCTGCACCGTCCTCCCATCAGCACGCATGCCATGCTCCAAGGGACCGCCGCTGGCTGCGAACGTCCACGCCGGCGCGCTGTCAGCCACCCTCTCGGCGTCAATCCTGATCATGGCATTCACGCCCTGCTCACCAAGCCATTCCAGGATGAGGAGTGTCACGTCCTCGATGCCACCATCCTGGTCGATCTTTGGCCAGCGGCCCCGGTTTCCTGTCATTGCCCAGACTCTACCGAGGGGTCCGAAGCAGTCGGCGTCCAGCGGTCAGGCCGGGAGGATCAGGGCCTGGTTTTCATTCTGACGAAGAGTTCAGCGCACTCGCTGGCGAAAGAACAGAGTTGGTCTACGACCTGCTGGTACTCCTGCGGATCCCGCACCATGTTCGACGTGGCATCGGTCCACTGCTGCCACAGGCCACCGGCGGCAAGGTATCGGGATGCTCGCTCGGTCCCAAGGACGGCATCGAGGTAAAGCAGTGTGCTGAGAGCAAAGGTCTGGTCGTAGACGAGGTCAGGTTGAGGCAAGTAGCGATCAAGGTATCTGCAGACCAGATCGGCGTCCGCGCTGGTGCCGAAAGTGGCAAGAGTGATGCAGTAGGACCCGCCGTAGGGGCCTCCGCTGGACAGCAAGAGTTCGCCGATGCGGCTGCGGAACTCGGTCCTGCCAGCCACGGCAACCAGCCAGGAGGCAGTTTTACGCTCTCGCCAACCGCCTTCGAAAAGGATGCCGAGCTCAGCGGGAGTGATCTCCCCGGCAGCCTCGACCAGCTCCCTCATGAAAAGGTCGCGCTCAGGCCCGCTCAACCGCAGCGAGCTTCCACCCAACCGCAGGTACCGCCGGCCGGGCGTGACGAATCGTCGGACCAGGTCCATGAGCTCCGGGTCGGTGTTGGCATAGCGCATGGCTGCATCTTTGCCGGGTGAAGCTTCCCCTTGATCGTGGACACCTGGAGACTGGGATCAGTGAAGCTTCCCCTTGATCGTGGACACCTGGAGACTGGGATCAGAGTGGTTCCAGAGGAAGCAGTGACCAGGTGGCAAGCAAGTACACGAAGCGGTACT
>NZ_JARBAE010000080.1:0-14614 GCF_033795305.1 Streptomyces sp. AK02-01A | reverse complement strand
GGGTGGGGCCCGGGGCGTGTCGCGGAAGGAGCGCCGTCCGCCCGGAGGCCGGGTGGGACTCGCGCGACACGCCCCGGGCGCGTACGGATCAGAAGTCGCCGTACGCCTGGAGCTCGTAGACGCTGCCGCCGTTCCAACTGGAGCCGGTGACGGTCAGCCGCAGATGGCGCGCGATGACGGGTTCGTCGGCGAACGAGTAATTGGCCGCCGAGACGGTGTTCTCGGACGTGTGGTCGTCGAGCGTGGACCACGTCGTCCCGTCGGTCGAGTACTCCAGGCGGTACGTGTAGCCGCTGGGCTTCTCGAAGGTGGTCACCACGCTGGAGACCTTGGTGTCCTTGCCCAGGTCGACCTGGATCCAGGACGGGTCGGGCAGGCCGAGGCCCTGGGCCCAGCGGGTGGAGAGGTCGCCGTCCACGGCCTTCTCCGGCGTGTTGTCCTCCGAGTACGACGAGGCGGTGACGGGCTTGCGCAGCGCCAGGTCGTGGTCGGCCGGCGTGGTGACGACGGCCGCCTCACTGGGCTCGGAGGTGTTCAGCGCGGCGTCGCGGGCGACGACGGTGAAGGAGTACTCCTTCTGCGGAGTCAGGCCGGAGACCCGCAGGGTCGTGGCGCCGGTGACGGCGATCCGCTTGCCGTCCTGGTAGACGACATAGCTGGTCACGCCCGTGTTGTCCGTCGCGGCCGGCCAGTCGAGGTCCAGCAGGCTGGGCAACAGGGGCCTGACACCGGGCCGTTCGGGAGCGGACGGCGCGGTGGTGTCCGAGGCGGGCGCACCACGGGTGCCGTAGACCTGGAAGTCGAAGACACTGCCGCCGTTCCCGCTGGTCCCGGTGACCGTCAGCCGTACGAAGCGGCCGGCGACGGGCTCGGCGGTGTGCGCGTAGTCGGTCATCTCCGTGGTGTTCGCGGAGGTGTGGTCCGCCAGGGTCTTCCAGTTGACCTCGTCCGGCGACACCTGGACGCGGTACTTGTAACCGCTGCTCTTCTCGAAGGTGGTGATCGCGCCGTTCACGTCGTACTGGGCACCGAGGTCGACCTGGATCCAGGACGGGTCGGGCAGGCCGAGGCCCTGGGCCCAGCGGGTGGACAGGTCGCCGTCCACGGCCTTCTCGGGGATGTTGCCCTCCGAGTCCGAGGAGGCGGTGACCGGCTTCTTCAGCGCCAGGTCGCTGCCGGAAGGCATGGTGACCTTCAGTGCCGGGCTCTGCCGGGACTCGTTGCCTGCCGCGTCACGGGCGGTGATCCGGAAGCTGTAGGTCTTGCCGGCCGTCAGACCGGACAGGCGCACCGAGGTCTTTCCGGAGGCGCTGACGAGCTTGCCGTCTCGGTAGACGGAGTAGCCCGTGACGCCCGTGTTGTCGCCGGCCGCCGGCCAGTTGAGGTCCGCCACGGTCGGGAAGTCGGTGACCGCGGCCGGAGTGCCGGGAGCGGTCGGCGCCTCGCGGTCGGTGACGTCCGGGCCCGGGGCGAGGTGACGGTAGCGCGGCTGGAGGCCGGCGTTGTTCACGATCGAGGCCGGGAGCTGGTCGCAGGAGCCGACGGTGGTGTTGCCGGTGACGGTGTTGCCGGTGCTGTTGGCCTGGGTGGTGAACGCGGGCTGAGTGGTGAAGTTGCCGGTGGCGGTGATGTCCATGCCGTGGTTCATCAGCATCCACTGGTACGACACGTCGCACAGGGCGTTGCCGGTGTTCCGCCAGTAGCGGCTGCCCTCGTCGTGGTAGATGGCACCGTAGGCCGGCTCCGGAACGCCGTGGATGTAGTTGCCGGAGACGAGCCCGCCGGGGTTGGTGCTGAGTGTGTAGATGGCGCCGCCGTCGGCCTGCGACTTCATGATGTCGGAGATGTCGTTGTCGCTGACGATGTTGTCCCGGCTGGTGGTGTCGGTGTCCCAGACCGGTACGCCGGAGTTGCCCGGGTAGTTGGTGTCGCCGCCCTTGTCGGTCAGACCCCAGCCCCAGCCCACGGAGATGCCGCTGTAGGGCAGGTCGTAGACCTTGTTGTGGGTGATCACCGTGTGGTCGGTGTAACCGGCCAGGATGCCCAGCGAGCCGTTGTACTGGTCGGCGACCTTGGTGACGACGTTGTTGTCGACTGTGACGTTCTTGGTGATGTCACGCGGGTCGTCGGGATGGGCGTCGATCACATCGGTGCCGCCGATCTGGATGCCGGTGGCGGCGATCTGGCGGAAGACGTTGCCCGTGATGTCGGCGGACTGGGTGCCGGTGTTCAGATTCAGGCCGACCGCGCCGAGGTGCGTGAAGGTGTTGTCCCGGAAGCCGACGTTGTGGCCGTAGCTCACATTGACCGCGCCGGGAGTCTTCTGCCACTTCAACCGAGTGGAGTCGAAGTCGGGATTGCCCTCGCCGACCATCCGGAAGCCCGCCTGGCCCTCGATGAGACCGTCGGACGAACTCGGCGCGAGCCAGGTCGAGTAGGAGAAGGTGATGCCCTCGAAGGACACGTTGGTGACCGGCTGGCCCTTGGTGCCGTTCAGATCGACCAGGTCCTGCACCCGCGGCACCGTGACGGTCGCGGTGGACAGGTCCTGGCCGGGCTTGGGCATGTAGTAGACCTCGCCGCGGCTCTTGTCGAGATACCACTCACCGGGGCTGTCCAGCAGCTCGCGGGCGTTCTCCAGCCAGGTCGGATTCTGGATCTCCTGGCCCTGCTGGAGGTGCGCGTTGTGCCAGCAGGGCTGTTCCATCGTCATGGTGTCGCCGGAGATCGACCGCACACCGCAGCGCTGGAGCTTCCAGCCCCAACTGCTGACGACCTCCAGGTCCGAGGGACGCTGGTAGCCGCTGATGCTGGTGTCGGTGAAGGTGTAGCCGGTGGACGTCTTGTTGAAGCCGGGCGGATTCTTCGCGCCGCGCGCCCGGGTCTGCAACTCGCCGTTCACATAGAGCTGACGGGTGTCGAGGTCGCCGGCCTTGGCCTTGTAGACACGCCCCGACGCGTCGGCCGGGGTCCAGCCGGTGATCTGCCTGCCACCGCTGATCACCGGGTGCGCGCCGGGCGCGGCCTCGTAGACGACTCGGTGGCCGTCCTTGCCGGAGTCCTGGGCGGTGAGAGTGAAGGTGCGGCTGAGCTGGTACGTACCGGACATCAGCCGTATGTGGATATCGCCGCGGACCTTCTTCCTGGCCTCACGCACGGAGTCCCGTGCGTGTTCCAGCGTCTTGAACGGACGCGCGGCGGTGCCGGAGCCGGAGTCCCGGCCGGACGGCGAGACATAGATGTCCAGGCCCGGTGTGCGCGACGGAGACGCCTGGGCCGGTACGGCGGCCAGCGGCGCCGCCACCGCGGCCAGGGACAGTGCGGCTACCAGCGCTCTTCGGAGCGGTATGAGTATGCCTTTGCGAGCAGACGGTACAGACACGGAAATCCAATCGCCTGAATGAGGTGACGTCGGGGAACCCGGTCGTCCTCCGGGTTCCTCTGGCGTTGGGCGGCTCGGTCCGCGAGCCGTGCGGTGGCGTGATGCCTTACGAGGCGGACGTCTCCGCCGACAGCGGACCGTCCGCGGCACCGGCGGGTTTCGACGGCCGCGCCGGTGCGCCGGAGGCGCCGCGGGAGTCGAGGTTGAACAGCCGGTCGCGGATCTTTCGTTCGAACTGGCTCTGCGTGGTGGCGATGTGCTCCACCATCAGCTCCCCGGCGAGACCGGCCTCCCCCGCGGCGACCGCCTCAGCTATGGCGAGGTGCTGTGCCGCCGCCACTTCCAGGGACCCGGGCGCGTCACCGTGGAAGAGCAGCACATCGGACTGTGACGCCAGGCGCCGCACACCGGCGACGCTCGACCTCAGAAACACATTGTGCGCGGCGGCGCCCACCGCGTCGTGGAACGCGGAGTCGGCCTTGGCGAAGCCGTAACCGTCGCCCGCCCTGGCCGCCACCAGGGATGTCTCGGCGCACTCCCGGATGGTTCGGACCTCGATCGGCGTGGCGAGGGAGGCGGCACGGCGCGCTGTCTCCGACTCGATCACGGTCCGGTAGTCCAGGAGCATCAGGACGTCTTCCATGCTGGTCGGCCGGAAGTGCGAGAGCTGGTCGTCCACCAGCCCGCCGGCCGAGTCGGCGACGAAGATACCCGCGCCGCGCCGCACGCTCAGCCGGCCGATGGCGGCCAGGACCTTCACCGCCTCGCGGGTGACATTGCGGGAGGCGCCCAGGATCTGGGCCAGCCCCTGTTCGGTGGGCAGCCGGTCGCCGGACCGCAGGTTCTGCTCGGCGATGTAGTTCAGGAGCTGCTCGGCGACCAGTTCGTAACCCGGCCGGTAGCGACTCGACGCGTCGTCATCCCCTCCGCCAGGGACCTGTGATGGAGCTGGCACGGCGTAACCCCCTCTTGTGCGTTCGGATGAATCAGGTTCATCGGCGGGGCAACTATGACATCCGCGTTACGCGTTGAGAAGAGTCCGGAAGAAACTTCGTTCAGGCGCCCGCTAATACCGCTACGCAACATGGCAAAAGGGATATCTGGTCCGGAAGTATTGCGCGGAAGGGATCTGATCCTTATGGTCCTGCCTGTCGGATGAAGCAGATCCTTCGTGGGAGGAGTGCGGCGGCGCCGGGACGGGCGCTCGGCACGGCCGTCACCAGGATCCGCGCTCCGGCGCGAGCCGCGGTCGGAGCGCGGGGCCGGACGGCCCGCCGGTGCGCCACGCGGCGGGATTTCCGAGCGCGCACCCGTGGGAGAGACCGCTATGAGACTGGCACCGCACGACCCGGCCGGAGCCGGACATCCCTCGATGTCCAGGGCCGGCGGCGCCTCCGCCGAACCGCGTACCGTCGCCGGCGGCCCGGCGACCGCCACTTTTCCCGTGGTCCCGGACGGCGCCGTCGGCGGACTGCCGCTGCCGAAGGAGGACTGAGCGGTGCAGCGCTTCGCCGCCGTGATCCGATTGCGGCCCGAGAAGGAGTCGGAGTACCGCCAACTGCACGCCGCCGCCTGGCCCGGTGTGCTCAGAGCCCTCAAGCGGGCCAACATCGGCAACTACTCCATCTTCCTGCGGGACGGCCTGCTGTTCAGCTACCTGGAGTACACGGGAACCGACTACGCGTCCGACACCGCGCTGATCGCGGCCGACCCGCTCTCGCGCGAGTGGTGGGCGGTGACGGACCCGTGCCAGCAGCCGCTGGACAGCGTGTCCGCAGGAGAGTGGTGGGCCTCCGCCGAGGAGGTCTTCCACCTCGACTGAGGCCGCCTGTCCCGCCGGGCCCGCGCCGGCGGCCGTGAGATCAGGGCCCGCGCCTCGCACGGACGGTGGGCGCGGGCCGCCATCCGGAAATCCGTCCACCGACCCATAAGGATCAAACGGTGCGCATCGACGCTCATCACCATCTCTGGGACCTCGCGGTACGCGACCAGCCATGGACCCGCGACATCCCGGTCCTGCGCCGCACCTTCACCGCCGACGAACTGCGGCCGGCGCTCGACCGGAACGCCATCGACGCGACCGTCGTCGTCGCGGCCATGCCCGTGCCGGAGGAAACACCGGAACTCCTCGCGCTGGCGTCCGTGGACCCGCACGTCCGAGCGGTCGTCGGCTGGACGAGCCTGACCGATCCCGGCATCGCCGACCGCCTGGCGGAACTGCGCGAGCGGCCCGGCGGTTCCGCGCTAGTCGGCATCCGGCACGGCATCCAGGACGAGGCCGAGCCGGACTGGACGGGGCGCCCCGAGGTCCGTCGCGGCATCGAGGCGGTCGGCGCGGCGGGTCTCGTATACGACCTGCTGGTCCGGCCCGACCAACTGCCCGCAGCCGTCAGGACCGTACGCGAACTGCCCGACGTCCGCTTCGTCCTGGACCACGCCGGCAACCCGGTCATCGGCGCGGACGGCCTGGAACCATGGACCTCGCTGCTGACCGAACTCGCCGACTGTCCCAACGTCGCCGTAAAGCTCTCCGGCCTTGTCACCCGGACCGGACCCGCGCCCGTCCCCGCTCTGCGCGCCTACGCGGACGTACTCTTCGCGACGGTGGGCCCGCACCGCCTCATGTACGGCTCGGACTGGCCGGTCAGCCTGCTCGCGGCGGATTACGACGCCGTCCTGGCCGTCGCCGAGAGCCTCACCGGCGAGCTGAGCGCCGACGAGCGCGAGGCGGTCTTCGGCACGACGGCCGCGCGCTGGTACGGGATCCCCGCATGACGGCCCGCAGAATCGGCCGCACCAGCGTCCGCGTCAGCGCCCTGGGATTCGGCGCCGCTCCCCTCGGCAATCTCTACGCCCCGCTCGACGACGACCAGGCGCGCGCCGCGGTCGACGCCGCCTGGGACGCCGGTGTGCGCTACTTCGACACCGCGCCGCACTACGGCCTCGGCCTCTCCGAACGGCGGCTCGGCGCGGCTCTCGCGCAGCGGCCACGGTCGGAGTTCACCGTCTCCACCAAGGTCGGCCGCCTGCTGGAACCCCATCCCGCACCGACCGGATCGGACCTGGCCGCAGGCGGCTTCGCCGTACCGGACACACTGATCCGCCGCACCGACTTCTCACGTGACGGTGTCCTGCGGAGCCTGCGGTCCAGCCTGACCCGGCTGGGCCTGGACCGGGTGGACATCGTCTATGTCCACGATCCCGACGACCATCTCGACGCGGCCATCGACCAGGCACTGCCCGCACTGGCGGCCCTGCGCGACCAAGGCGTCATCGGCGCCGTCGGCGTCGGCGCGAACACCGTCGCGCCACTGCTGCGGGTCGTCGCGGAAGCGGATGTGGACGCCGTGATGACGGCCGGCCGATGGACGCTGATCGACCGCACCGCTCGGCCACTGCTGGAGGCGTGCGCGCGGCGAGGCGTCTCGGTGATCGCCGCGGCGCCGTTCAACTCCGGTCTGCTCAGCCGCCCTCGCCCCGCCGACGACGCCTTCTTCGACTACGGTCCCGCCTCCGACGCCGTGCTGAGCCGTGCCCGGCGCCTCGCCGAAATCTGCGACCGGCACGGCACCGTCCTTCCGCACGCCGCTGTCCGCTTTCCGCTGCGCGAGCCCGTCGTGACCGGCGTGGTCGCGGGCTTCCGTGCGCCTCACGAGGTCATGTCCGCCGCTCGCTGGGCCGGTGACGACCTGACCGACGCGCTGTGGTCGGACCTCGACGCGGCCGCTGAAGCGACCGAGGACCGGCACCGATAGCACCGGTCGTCATGCCTGTGCCTCGTCGCGCACCACGGCCGTCCCGCCGCCGGAAGGCGGGGCATCTTCATACGATCGCGGCCGGGATACTGGGAGCCATGCGTACCGACTTCGATCCCGCCCGGTGTGACCGCGACGTCTTCTACCGGCTGCTCACCGCCACCGTGATACCACGGCCCATCGCCTGGGTGTCCACGACCTCCGCCGACGGCGTCGACAATCTCGCTCCGCACTCCTTCTTCACCATGTCGTGTGTGTCGCCGCCCGTGGTGCAGTTCACCTCGGTGGGCCGCAAGGACTCGCTGCGCAATGTCGAGGACACCGGTGAGTTCGTGGTGAACTTCGCGTCCGAGCCGCTCCTGGAGGAGATCAACGCGACGGGGACCGACTTCCCGCGCGGTACGAGTGAGTTCGACGTGCTGGGCATCGCGCGCGAGGCGAGCTTCCGGGTCAAGCCGCCCCGGGTGGCCGCCTCGCCGGTGGCCCTGGAGTGCGAACTGCACAGCACCCTGCGGCTCGGGGACTCCACGGTGGTGTTCGGACGGGTTGTGCACGCGGCGGTGGACGAAGCGGTCCTGGTCGACGGCCATCCCGAGGTGACTGAGCTGCGTCCGCTGTCCCGGCTCGGGAAGACGGAGTGGGCCACGGTCGGCGGTCTGCGTGAGGTCGCCCGGATTCCCTACGCGCGGTGGCAGGCGGAGAACGGCGGCTGACAGGCGACGAGGCCGCCGGACGGGCCGACGATCCGTCAGGCGGCCTCGTCGACGCCGTCTCGCAGTGCCGCGGCCCATTCCAGCAGCAGAACCTCGTACGCCTCAGCGGGCCAGGTCCCGTCGACCGCGTCGACGAGCGCGCGGATGCGCTCGTTGGCGGCGACGGCGCCCGAGGCCGAAGATGCGGATGCGGAAGTCATATGACAAGCCTATGGGCAGGCGTGGGTGCCCGAACACCGATCCGAACGCGTCCTTGCTCACACTCGCGGTCCGCGACGCTCCGCTGTCCGTCAGTGAACTCCCGCCGTACGTCCGTACGTCGCCGGCCGTACGGGCCCCGGCCGCCCGTACGGTGTCCGCGCGCCGCTCAGCCGGCCGACTCGCCCGCGTGCGGGCTCAGGGTGTCCGTGCCGATCAGGACGAACAGGGCGATACCGAGCAGGAGCCGGTAGATCACGAACGGCATGAAGCTCTTGGTCGTGATGAACTTCATGAACCACGCGATGACCGCGTATCCCACGGCGAACGCGATGATCGTCGCGAAGATGGTCGGTCCCCACGACACATGACCCTCGCCCGCGTCCTTCAACTCGAAGACGCCCGAGGCGAGTACCGCGGGCACCGCCAGCAGGAACGAGTAGCGCGCGGCCGCCTCACGGGTGTAGCCCATCAGCAGACCGCCGCTGATGGTGGCGCCCGAACGGGAGACACCCGGCACCAGGGCCAGCGCCTGGCAGAAACCGAAGATCAGACCATCTCTGACGCCCAGCTCCTGGAGCGACTTGCGCACCTTGACGGCGCGGTGTTTGCCGCCGGTCTCGTCGCGGGCCGCGAGACGGTCGGCGACACCCAGCACGATGCCCATGACTATCAGCGTGACCGCGATCAGACGCAGATCGCGGAACGGGCCCTCGATCTGATCCTTGAAGGTGATGCCGAGGACACCGATCGGGATCGACCCGACAATGACCAGCCAGCCCATCTGGGCGTCGTGATTACCGCGCATCGCCTTGTTCGTCAGCGAGCGGAACCACGCCGAGACGATCCGGGCGATGTCCTTGCGGAAGTAGATCAGGACGGCTGCTTCCGTACCGATCTGGGTGATCGCGGTGAACGCCGCACCCGGGTCGTGCCAGCCGGCGAACGCCGCGGTCAGACGCAGATGCGCGCTGGAAGAGATGGGCAGGAACTCGGTCAGCCCCTGAACGAGCCCGAGAATGAAAGATTCGAACCAAGACATGAGGTACTACGCCATCCAAGAAATGATCGGGCACTGGCCGGTGGAACCGCGGCGCAGTGGCGGACTGAGGGCTGACGGGCGATGCGCGGGTTCGATCATATGGATGGTTGTGTGCTCCTGCTCACGCCGGCTCTTCACTGACGTGGCCCATTGAGGCCGGTGACATGTCAAGTGATCCCGTCCAGGCGCAGGCGGTGGCGATCACGTGCCGTACGTGGGGCAGCGTAGCGTCTGTGGGTTCCCCGCCCACGGCAGCCCCCGCACTCATCCGGCCGCTGCGGGGCACGGCGCATGATGAACGCTCTGGAACCAGAGCGCTGTGAGAGGGCAAGGTCACATGGGCGTGGTCTGATGCTCATTCGGCGTGCTGCCCTAAAATCCTGGGCATGACGGTCCTGCCCGACGACGGGCTCCCCCTGGCCGCCGAGTTCCCCGACGCGACCCGCGAGCAGTGGCAGAGCCTGGTGGCAGGCGTCCTGCGTAAATCGGGTCGGGAAGTCTCGGGGCCGGCGGCAGAAGACGCGCTCTCCACCACACTCCAGGACGGCCTCACCACCCGTCCCCTGTACACCGCCGAGGACGCTCCCGGGCACGGCGGCTATCCCGGATTCGCGCCCTTCACCCGAGGCGGCAGACCGGAGGGCGGCACCGTCTCCGGCTGGGACGTACGCCAGCGTCACGCGCGGCCCGATCCGGCCGCGACCAACGAAGCCGTACTGGCCGACCTGGCGAACGGCGTCACCTCGCTGTGGCTGGTCGTGGGGTCCGCCGGAGTGGCGGTGTCCTCGATGGCCAAGGCACTTGACGGTGTCTATCTCGACCTGGCACCGGTCGCGCTCGACGCGGGCGACCAGTTCGACGGCGCCGCACGGGAGTTGCTGCGGCTGTACGACGAGCGCGGGATGCCACGTCATGAGGCGCGGGGCACGCTCGGCGCCGACCCCGTCGGCCAACTCGCCCGCACCGGACGCGAGACGGACAGCCACACCGGAGAGGCGGCGGAACTGGCCGCGCTCTGCCACCGGGACTACCCGGGCCTGCGCGCCATCACCGTGGACGCGCTGCCCTACCACGAGGCCGGTGCCTCCGACGCCCAGGAGCTGGGCTGCTCGCTCGCCACCGGCGTGGGCTGGCTGCGCGACCTCACCGCGGCCGGCCTCTCGGCCGAAGCGGCCTGCGGACAGCTTGAGTTCCGGTACGCGGCCACCGCCGACCAGTTCCTGACGATCGCGAAACTCCGCGCCGCGCGCCGGCTGTGGGCCAGGGTCGCGCAGGTCTGCGGCGCCGGTACCGCCGGAGCGCAGCGCCAGCACGCGGTGACCTCGTCGGTGATGATGACCCGCCGCGACCCGTGGGTGAACATGCTGCGTACGACGGTCGCCGCACTGGCCGCCGGAGTGGGCGGCGCGGACGCCGTGACCGTACTGCCCTTCGACCACGCTCTCGGACTGCCCGACGCCTTCGCCGGCCGGATCGCCCGCAACACCTCGACGATCCTGCTGGAGGAATCCCATCTGGGACGGGTCATCGACCCGGCGGGCGGCTCCTGGTACGTGGAGCGGCTCACGGACGAACTCGCCCACGCGGCCTGGGCGTGGTTCCAGGAGATCGAGCGCGCGGGAGGCCAGCGGGCCGCGCTGCGCGACGGGCTGATCGGCGAGCGGATCGCCGCCACGTGGGAGAGCCGTTCCGGCCGGCTGGCCAGGCGGCGCGAATCCATCACGGGCGTCAGTGAGTTCCCGCAGCTCTCGCAGCCCCAGGTGGAGCGGGACCCGGCGCCCGCGCCACTCGGCGGCGGGCTGCCCGTGGTCCGCCGCGACGAGGCGTTCGAGGCGCTACGAGCCCGCTCCGACGCCCATCTCGCCACCACCGGCGCACGGCCACGGATCTTCCTGGCCGCACTGGGACCCGCCGCCGCGCACACGGCGCGCGCCGCCTTCGCCGCCGGCCTCTTCGGGGCCGGCGGGATCGAGCCGGTCCATGATCCCGTGTCCGTCGACGCGGACACGGCCGCCGGTGCGTTCACCCGCAGCGGGGCCGACATCGCCTGTCTCTGCTCCAGCGACGCGCTCTACGCGGAACAGGCCGGGCCCGTCGCCGAAACACTCAAGTCCGCGGGCGCGCGGCGGGTGTTCCTCGCCGGCCGTCCCGGCGAGCTGCGGGAGACCTGGCTACAAGCCGGAGTCGACGAATTCGTGGCGGCGGGAGACGACGCGGTCGCCGTCCTCACCTCCGTCCTCGACAGGATGGGAGTGGCGTGATGCGGATCCCGGACTTCTCCGAGATCGCCCTCGGCCCCGATGAAGGCGCCGAGGTCACCGAGGACCAGTGGCGTACGGCCGTCGAGGAGCACACCGGCAAGACCGGCGGCGCGCTCGACTGGGACACCCCGGAGGGCATCGCCGTCAAACCCCTCTACACCGCGCGGGACCTGACAGGGCTGGACTTCCTCGCCACCTACCCGGGCATCGCGCCGTATCTGCGCGGCCCGTACCCGACGATGTATGTCAACCAGCCCTGGACCATCCGGCAGTACGCGGGATTCTCCACCGCCGAGGAGTCCAACGCCTTCTACCGGCGCAACCTCGCCGCCGGACAGAAGGGCCTGTCCGTCGCCTTCGACCTGCCGACCCACCGCGGCTACGACAGCGACCACCCACGGGTGACGGGCGATGTCGGCATGGCCGGTGTGGCCATCGACTCCCTCTACGACATGCGTCAGCTCTTCGACGGCATCCCGCTCGACCGGATGAGCGTGTCGATGACGATGAACGGCGCCGTGCTGCCCGTACTCGCCCTGTACATCGTCGCCGCCGAGGAACAGGGCGTACCGCCCGAGAAGCTGGCCGGGACCATCCAGAACGACATCCTCAAAGAGTTCATGGTCCGCAACACCTATATCTATCCGCCGAAACCGTCCATGCGGATCATCTCCGACATCTTCGAGTACACCTCGCAGAAGATGCCGCGCTACAACTCCATCTCCATCTCCGGCTATCACATCCAGGAAGCCGGCGCGACGGCCGACCTCGAACTGGCCTACACACTCGCCGACGGTGTGGAATATCTGCGCGCCGGCCTCGGTGTCGGACTCGATGTGGACGCGTTCGCGCCACGGCTCTCCTTCTTCTGGGCCATCGGCATGAACTTCTTCATGGAGATCGCCAAATTGCGCGCGGCCCGGCTGCTCTGGGCCAGGCTGGTCAAGCAGTTCGACCCGAAGAACCCCAAGTCGCTCTCGCTGCGCACCCATTCGCAGACCTCCGGCTGGTCGCTCACCGCGCAGGACGTCTTCAACAACGTCACCCGCACCTGTGTGGAGGCGATGGCCGCCACCCAGGGCCACACGCAGTCGCTGCACACCAACGCGCTGGACGAGGCGCTGGCCCTGCCCACCGACTTCTCCGCCCGGATCGCCCGCAACACACAGCTTCTGCTCCAGCAGGAGTCCGGGACCGGCCGGGTGATCGACCCGTGGGGCGGCAGCGCCTACGTCGAGAAACTGACCCACGATCTCGCCCGCCGCGCCTGGAAGCACATCGAGGAGGTCGAGGCCGCCGGCGGAATGGCGCAGGCCATCGACGCCGGTATCCCGAAACTCCGCGTCGAGGAGGCCGCGGCCCGTACTCAGGCCAGGATCGACTCGGGACGCCAGCCCGTCATCGGCGTCAACAAGTACCTGGTGGAGACCGACGAGCGGATCGATGTGCTCAAGGTCGACAACTCCGCGGTGCGTACCCAGCAGATCGAGAAACTGCGACGGCTGCGCGCCGAGCGCGACGAGAGCGCCTGCCAGGACTCGCTGCGCGCGCTCACCGCCGCGGCGCGGGCGGGCTCCTCGCCAGGACTTGACGGCAATCTGCTCGCTCTCGCGGTGAACGCGGCCCGTGCGATGGCGACCGTCGGCGAGATCTCCGAAGCCCTGGAGAAGGTGTACGGGCGCCACTCAGGACAGATCCGTACGATCTCCGGTGTGTACCGGAACGAGGCAGGCACCTCTCCGTCCGTGGCGCGCACCCGCGCGGCGGTCGACGACTTCGAACAGGCCGAGGGCCGCCGCCCGCGCATCCTGGTCGCCAAGATGGGCCAGGACGGCCATGACCGCGGCCAGAAGGTGATCGCGACCGCCTTCGCCGACCTGGGCTTCGACGTCGATGTCGGCCCGCTGTTCCAGACGCCCGGCGAGGTCGCGCGGCAGGCGGTCGAGGCGGATGTCCACATCGTGGGCGTCTCCTCGCTGGCCGCCGGGCATCTCACCCTCGTCCCGGCGCTGCGTGAGGAGCTCGCCGCCGAGGGCCGGGAGGACATCATGATCGTCGTCGGCGGAGTGATCCCGCCCCAGGACATCGAGGAGCTGCACCGCGCGGGAGCCGCCGCGGTCTTCCCGCCCGGCACGGTGATCCCGGACGCCGCGCACGATCTGCTGACATCGCTGGCGGCCGGCCTCGGGCACGAGACCGCCGCCTCCGGCCCCGAGCGGTGAGCGCGTGCCGCCTCGGATCGACATCGAGAGCTACACCAAGGGCGTCCTGGACGGCTCCCGTTCGTACATCGCGCGTGCCGTCACACTCGTGGAGTCCACCAGGCCCGACCACCGGGCGCTCGCGCAGCGGCTGCTGACCGAACTGCTGCCGCACTCCGGCAAGGCCCGCCGGATCGGTATCAGCGGAGTCCCCGGCGTCGGCAAGTCCACCTTCATCGACGCGCTCGGAACGCTGCTCACCGGCCTCGGCCACCGGGTCGCGGTGCTCGCCGTCGACCCGTCCTCCAGCAGGACCGGCGGCTCCATCCTGGGAGACAAGACCCGGATGGAGCGGCTGGCCGTGGACCCGGCGGCGTTCGTCCGACCGTCACCGACGGCGGGCACGCTGGGCGGGGTCGCCAAGGCGACCCGCGAGACGATCATCGTGATGGAGGCGGCGGGCTACGACGTGGTGCTCGTCGAGACGGTGGGCGTCGGCCAGTCCGAGACCGCCGTCGCCAACATGGTCGACTCCTTCCTGCTGCTCAGCCTCGCCCGCACGGGCGACCAGCTCCAGGGCATCAAGAAGGGCGTCCTGGAACTGGCGGACGTCATCGCAGTCAACAAGGCCGACGGCCCGCACGAGCGCGACGCCCGCTCCGCCGCGCGTGAACTCGCGGGAGCGCTCCGGCTGATGCATCCGGCGGACGCGGCCTGGACGCCGCCGGTGCTGAGCTGCAGCGCCCGGGAGGGCAGCGGTCTGGACGTCGTGTGGGAGCGGCTCGAACAGCACCGCGCGGTGCTCGGGGCCGACGGCCGGCTGGCGCGGAAGCGCCGCGATCAGCAGGTCGACTGGACCTGGTCGATGGTCCGTGACCACCTCCTGGACCGGCTGCGTGAGCATCCCGGCGTACGGGAGGCGGCGCCGGTACTCGAACAGCGCGTACGGGAGGGCACGCTGACGGCGACTCTTGCCGCCGAGCGGATCATCGCGGCGCTGGCGTCGCCGGTTCGGGACTGAGCGGGGTCGCGTTTGTCGGTGGCGGGTGGCGGGTGGCGGGT